>JAITWO010000043.1 GCA_031285205.1 Methanomassiliicoccaceae archaeon
ATGATCGTGAGGCAATATCACCTCAGCGGAAAGCCTGTGCTCCAACGCATGCAGGAACGCCCCGGCCGGACTTCCGAGCCCCACTATCGGGATGCTTAGCTTCGCCGCTACGTCCACAACATCCATGAAGCTCCCTCCCATCATCGCCTCCGTTATTTTTGACATATTCTTTGTTACCGTCCGGTCACCGGTGTGGTCACTCACTGCCTTTGTCAGTACGGCCTTGCCTACGGTCACGATGATCCGGTCCATCACCTTCATGGAGAACTGCTCGGAGCTCATGTTCATCCTCATCGCCTCTATGTGGATCCCTTCCTTGGCCGCCATCCTGTCGCCGCGGTCGAACAGGTTCCTTGTGAGAAGTATGTCAGTGGGCGTCAGCCCGGTGAGTATCAGATTGCCGCGGTCGGTGAGCTCTTGGACAACGCTCTTGCACGTGTGCATCTCCGGATGCGCATCCATTATCTCTTCTAGGGTGCAGGGCGCGTTCTCGCGCACCCATCTGAGTACCGTCGATCCGTTCTCCGAAAGGGATGATGCCCTAGGCATATGCATTATGATGAATGACGACCTCCTCATCCGTTTCATCTTCCTCAGCAGATCCGGATGTTCGTGTGCTGCCGCCGATAACGGAACGGCGCGTCTTGGCCCTATCCTCATCTTTCCGGCATCATCCACCAATATATGCGAATCCCCTCCCAGTGCGATCGTGTAAGCGTCCATGGCATGTACGTGCGTCCTCCTCTCACCGACCGTCGCCCCCTCCCTGCTCACCGGCGGCAGCCCTTTGCGAAGATACGCTATATCTGTTGACGTTGACCCCATGTCAACAACGAAGCATGTGTCCATGCCTGATAAGAACCTCCCGCCGACGGCGCTGGCCGCAGGTCCGGACATTATCGTCTCCACTGGCCGGAGCTTGGCCGACCCGATGTCCATCATCGTTCCGTCACCTTTCATTACCATAACGCGACTCTTTATCTTGAAACTGGAGAGCATTATCGTCACGTCCTTCAAAAAATCGTTGATCACCGGAAGCAGCATCGCGTTGAGCACCGCTGTGTTCGTCCTTTCGTATATACCCAGATCGGTCGACAGTTCATGTGCGGCTATCACCGGTATATCCAGCTCTTCCCGTATGACTGCCCGTGCTTCACATTCATGTATCGGATTGAAACAGCTGAACTTTGATGATATGACCATTGAATCGGCGGCCCCGCTCATCAGTTTCGCCGCCTTTATCACTCCGTCGGCATCCAAAGGCGATAACGGATGCCCTCTGACATCGTGCCCGCCGTTCACGAATGCTGAATGAACAGTATCGAACGTCCAATCTTTCTCGGGTGCCCACCCTATCCCTATCAGCCCCACCCTTCCTCCCTTCCCTTCCAGTATGGAGTTCGTGGCCAGTGTTGTCGACAATCCTGTGAACCTTATGTCCTTCGGGTTGAATGAACGGGTCGAGATGAGGGAGATCATCGCATCGGACATCCCTGTCATCAGGTCCTCATGCGTAGTTCTGGCTTTGGCGCGCGATACGATGCATCTTTCGTTCATGTCCATGATGACCGCGTCAGTGTACGAACCTCCGGCATCTATCCCGAGGCTCAGGCTCCTGCTCCCTTGTCTGCCGATCATGATGCACCTTACAATACATCTGCACACATCAACATAATGCTATCTTCATCCGGCCTCAGTTCAATTGGCAGACGTTACAGATGCTGGATGTCAGGTCATGACCGAGATTGGAACTTAGACCGATGCGGGACCGTCCTTATCTGCAGAGAAAAAATACAGGCGGGAGGAGGATGGGTCCCGCCTTTGCGATGTGTTCTCTTTCTGTGTCCACGTGAGCGTGTTTCGGAGTCACCTCTAATCCTTATCTCTGTTGCTGCCGCGGTCTTTTCCGCGACGGCGTTGCCGGAAGATCTCCGTTAACGACGTAACCGCTCTTGCCCACCAGTGTTATCGTCACTTAGTGCCCAGAGCCGTCTTTGTCGGAAAGTATCCTTCTCCGTCAGCCGTTGCCGTTGATGTCTCTCCGCCGATGATGCCGTTTCAACGGTCGCCTCACTACGGTTATCTCCCCTTTTACAGGAAACATCGTTATTAACGGCGATGTACGAGTATCCTGTTGGATATGTAACTCCTTTTTTATATTAAAAGGAAACGTCTGTTAAGTGTCGATATATACAGAATTTATCATTATTTTTTATAAAGTGCACATTTTTTCCTTCAAAAAGGTTATCTCAGATCATATCTGTTGTGAATGATAAATGAACTGGAATAAAAACAAACAACGGAGCAGAGGGCGTGAAACAGAAACGACCTCTCTTTTTGATAAAAAATATTTTAGAAGAGGAGGGTGCTGAGAACACCTCTCCCCTTCCGTTCGCGTTTAATACGTTTTTATCGGATGTGTGTGATCACTGTGTTCACGGTCACTTTTTCAGCATCCTGATCTCCATTGCAGCCGTTGTCTTTTCAACTACGGCAGTGGCCGGAAGCTTCCCGTCAACCTTGTAACCGTCCTTGTCCACGTCCGTTATGGTGAGCTCGTGACCAAGTGATGTCTTTATAGAGAAGTTACCTTCCTCATCGGTCATCACCGTTCCAGTCCTGCCGCCGCTGATGTTGTATTCGACGACAGTACCTTCGATCCCTTCGCCGTTGGATGTCACAATGCCTTTCACCTCGGCGTCCTTGCGCAGCATCGCCAGCAGCATGAATGCCCCGATCGTGCAAAGCATCAGGAAGACGAGGGTCTTCAGGAAGTCATCGGAGTCATCCGCTGCGACAGGGACAGGAACGAACTTCACAGTGACCGTTGTGTCATCAGCGATCTTCACCGTGAAGATGTTGCCTGTGCTCTCATCGGGCATCCCGTCGTTCCACAACGCATCGTATCCGTCATCAGGCGTGACCCTGATCATGACCTCGTTCCCGTATTCAACGTTGATCACATATTCTCCGTCATCGTTCGGTGTCAATGGGGTCCACGTCTCTCCGCCGTCAGTGGAGTACTCGAACGTTCCGTTATCATCTTCTATCTCTATAGTCACGGTGAACGAGCCTACATCCATCTCCAGATCATATATTGCATCGGATGTTATCGTCACATCAGACGGATATACATTCAATGGTGACGGACCGTATCCCCATACCTCCATTCCGGTTATCGTGAACAGATTACCGTCCGGCACCGATATCATGTATCTGCCGGTGTATGTGTCCGTTAACGTATATGCGGGAATTCCGTTCAGTTCGTAGTATAAGGTCACACCTCCGATCGGTGCTCCGTTATCGCTACGAGTGACCGTTCCTGATACGGTGTGAGGTTCGAGGTCCCATTTCACATGGAGGACCAGACCCTCGGTTATCTCATCGGTAGCGAAGTCCCACGGTTTACCGTCCTCGGTGAACCATCCGCCGAATATGTATGTCGGCTTCGTCGGATCTGCCGGAACGTTCTGCGCAAGTTCGTTGATCAGTTCCCATTCCGTTGCGTACACTTCGCCGTCCACATAGTACGTGACCTG
>JAITWO010000057.1 GCA_031285205.1 Methanomassiliicoccaceae archaeon
TGATGGGAGGGTCCATAGCGGAAGGCATAGATTTTCCGGGCGATGAGTTATGCTTCGCGATAATAGTGGGCGTACCTTACCCTCCGCCAACGATAGAGTCCAAAGCGATGACGGACATGTTCGACAGGAAGTACGGGGCAGGGATAGGATGGGCATACGTCAGCGAGGTCCCCGCGGTCAGGAAGATAAAGCAGGCGGTCGGCCGCCTGATAAGGGCGGAGACGGACAGAGGGATGGCCGTTGTTCTGGACTCACGGATGTCGAGGTACGCATCACAGCTCAACGCACGGCTGTCCGCTGACCCGGTGGGTGATGCCGTCAGGTTCTTTGGCCGCTGATGATTTTATATTATCTAGGGGATGTGGATGAACGTGTCACTGATGAAGGCCCTCACGGATGTGAGGTGGTGGATACTCTCAGGTCTGGCGGCCGCGTTCATAG
This sequence comes from Methanomassiliicoccaceae archaeon, assembly GCA_031285205.1. Lineage (GTDB taxonomy): Archaea > Thermoplasmatota > Thermoplasmata > Methanomassiliicoccales > Methanomethylophilaceae > Methanomicula. Next base: position 442 of record JAITWO010000057.1, read on the forward strand.
TAGGCGATACGGGGCATGCGCCGATGATCGCGATGGTCACGCTGATGATCCTGATGATCGTGTCGCTGCAGGGACTGACATTCCGCCGAAGTGATATCACGGAAAAGAAGAAAGAACTGCTGATCGGCGTCCTGATATGCTATGCGGTGGCGGGCGGGGTCACACTCCTGGTCGGTTCATTCTACGATCATGAGATATGGGTGGGCTTTGCGATGATAGCCGCCGTCCCGTGCGCCATATCCGTGACCACCGGCACGCTGATACTCAAAGGCGACACAAAGCTGGCGATGATAACCACTGCGGTCATATACATCATCGCCCTGGCCGTGACGCCGCTGATGACGCACGTCTTCATCGGCGAGGCGGTGAGCCCGTTCGAAGTGCTGAAATATGTGGCATTGTTCATCGCGATACCGTTCATCGTCTCCATACCGTTAAAAAAGGTCGTAATTGATGCGGACACGAAATCAATATCCATCAATATTATTTTCTTCATCCTCATGTTCATAACGTTCGGCGCGAACAAGGACTTCATACTCAGCGAGCCGGAGACGGTACTGTGGGTGGCCGCCGGATGCCTGGTGAGGATCGCGGCAGTTGCCGCAGCAATGGAGGTGATCCTGAAATGGATGAGGATGAGAAGGGACGCAAGGATACCGATGGTGCTGCTGTCGATATGGAAGAACAGCGCGCTTGCGTTGTCTCTGACCATGATACTCATAGAGGCCAAGGAATCTGTCATGCCGTCAGCGCTGTCACTTCCGCTGGAGATGATCTGGTACATAGGGATGATATGGTACTTCCAGAAAAGATGTCCTCCGGCCGAGGATCAGAGGCCGAGGACCGACGCCGCAAGTTGATGCGCCTCGAACCACCCTATCGATCCAGAGAATATGTACTCCACGGCCATGGCGGCTATAAGAAGGCCGACGATCTTCGACATTATGTTTATGAACTGGTCTCCTGCAAATTTCATTATCAACGTTGAATTCCTGAGTATGACCCATGTGACCGCCAGTGAGATGACTCCGGCGATGATCACAGGCAACATTCCATGCTGGTCCGAGAAGAGTACTGCGGTGGTGATGACGCCGGGCCCGGTCAGTATGGGGGTGGCCACTATCACCCAAGCCGCATCGCCCTCCTTCGCCTTCCAGAGCCTCATCCCGAATATCGTCTCAACCGCCATCAGCAGCAGAACCAAACCGCCGGCGACCCTGAACCCGTTCATCGTCACCCCGAAGAGGTCCATCAGGAAAGGGCCGATTATGACGAACACCGCCAGCAGAAGCCCCGCGACGATGGTGGCTTTGTTGGCATAGCTTTTGATGACGTTCGGTTCATGTCCCTTGGATACGGATATGAATATCGGCAGACTTGCGAACGGATTATAAATGAGGAACAGCGAAAGCGTAAGCATCGCAATGGTCTCGGGTTCCATGCATGCTCATATCATTCCGGAGATAAAGATTGTTCCGACATATGCATCAGCATCAGTGAGAAACGAACCGACGGTTGCAATTAAATATAAAGAAACATTCACGAATCCAAGCGGATATAGCTAAGCCTGGACCACGGCGCCGGTCTTGAAAACCGGTGGCAGAAATGCCTCGGGAGTTCGAATCTCCCTGTCCGCGCCATTACCTCATTGTCGGGATCCCGGATCACTGATCCTCATCAACATACAGCCGTCTTCTCTCGGGAGGCATCTTTGATATGAATCCGTCCGCTTCGTCAGGATGGACCGCATGCTTAATCCCGTTCTCATCCTCGATGATCACTCCGCTGTTCCTCAGCAGTTCGTACCTTCTTTTCCTCACGTCCCTGTCGGGATGACAGACGAACTGACAGTTCGAGCAGGTGTATTGCATCTCGAAAGGATATGCAAGAAGTGGATTGTAACATATCGCTCCGTCCCTCTTCCTTTCAATGTAACGCTGAACGTATCTCTTCGATGCTTTCGGATACTCCTCATCCTTCTCCGGCAGAGGGAATCTTCCGGGAGACCAGGTGGACCACTCGCCGCTCCTGTGCAATCCCGTGATCCCGCCGCACGGATAGGCACAGCGTCCTGCGGCCCTGCAGTTGCCTGCCCTTACGGTCCCGTTACCGAGTCTGACGGTCACGGCACCCTGGTTTATGTGATCGGCAACGCATGATCTTCCGCATATGCCGCACCGGTCACAATAGTTCTCATCCTCCGGTAAAGGACATGTAGGTTCAAGTTCCGCATCAGTGATCACGCCGCCGAGCGAGAAGGCCGCACCGTGCTCCTTTGTTATAAGGAGCCCCGATTGCCCTATGTGCCCTATGCCGCATGCCCTCGCCATCAGTTTCAGCGATGCAGGAGGCATCCGATCGAATATCCCGTTCGGGGTGTCCGTCCTGAATCCAAAATTGGAGGAGACGGGATACGCCTTATGGCCAAGCGATGTCAGTACGGTGGCCATCTCAAAGGAGATGCCGAATGTGAGCGTGGTCATCCGTATCTTGTGCGCGCTGAGCGAGAGGTCCTTCTTGCTCAGGTACGGTTCTATGAGGGCCTGATCGAACGGCACACAGAATATTATGGCAGACCTCGCACCGGGAAGCACATGGTCAAGATCTGTTGTGACATGTCCGCTGACCGTTTCCTTCGTTGCTATCCCGGACTTCGAAGCTCCGAGGTTCAGAGGCATACTCAGTGCAAGTTCGTTCGTCAGATGCATGATATTCAAAAAGAACAGCATCTAATATACTTTTCTTACCTCTACCGAACCCATGACCGGCCCCGTTGCTGATCTGACCGACGTGCACGAAACGTCGCCGTTATATGTCTCTGATGAGATTAAGGCATATGTTCT
>JAITWO010000059.1 GCA_031285205.1 Methanomassiliicoccaceae archaeon
ATGCCTTCTCTCGGGGTGCCGTCATCATTGCCGTCGACCTTCGCGGTGCCCGAATACAGCTGAGCATCATAGGCGAGATCGTTCACATTGAACACTCCCGCAAGATAATAGCAGTTCTCGATTACCGCTTTGTCTGCATAACCGATGATCCCGCCGACAAAGGACTCGTCTACTGACTCGATGATGCTGATCGATGTGCTGTAACAATTCACAATCGTTGTCTCGGTTCCCACGTACGCAACGATGCCTCCCGTGGATACGGACGCTGCCGATGCGATGATGTCGCCGAGATTGTAGGAGTCTGAGATATATGTTCTCAATGCTGCGTTCGCGGTCGGGTCGGAGGTCACCACCGAATAGGCCAGGATACCTCCCGCAAATGCGTATGTCGGCGATGTGACCGACAGCATGCCGGTGTTGTAGCAACCGGGTGCGTTGGCTGTGATCGTCAATTCGGACGTATTCTTTGCTGATCCTGATATGTATCCGAAAATGCCGCCCGCCATGGAATGGCTGGATGACGATAATGCGGTCATGTTCCCTTCGTTATATGAGTCTGAGACCGTGGCGGTTATGCCTATTATCTGTGTTGACGCGGACGTTCTGTACAACCATCCCAGTATGCCGCCTGTGACAGCGATGCCTGTTCCCGCTGCCGCATCGATGTTTCCTGTGTTGTAACAATTCTTTATGTCCGCCCCATATGTCGCACCGCTTACTCCGAAGTATGACAATATCCCTCCCGCCACCACGCGCAAAGGAGAAGATGACACGATATCGCCGGTGTTGTAGCAGCCGAATATCTTAACCTCCCCGTTTGTTTTGTAGCCGAGGATGCCGCCGATGTATACGCCGGAACTTCCGGATTCGTTAGCTGTCAGGCGTCCGGTGTTGTAACTGTCCGTGATATACATGGATCCGGAGTAATTGTCGGCGACCAGTCCGCCCACTCTCGGATTTGCTCCGGAAGCCTCGATCGTGCCGCTGTTATGGCTGTTCAGTATAATTGTCGAGGTTGCCGTTGCATATGGGACAAGACCGCCGGCAAACGACCCTCCCAGTCCCGCCGCTTTGATATAACCGCTGTTGTAGCAGTCGGTGATCGTTGTCGTCTTACTGGTGATCCCCATCAGCCCGCCCGCGTTCGCACCGGCGTAAGTTTTGGTAATGCCGGATGATTCCACGGTGCTTGTGTTATAGCAACGTACCATCTCCACATATCCCAGGGTGCCTCCGATCAGACCGCCGGCAAATACGTTGTAGATCCCCTGCGAAAATATCCTGTTGCTATCGCTGTAGCAGTCCGTAATGGTCAGGGTCATGAGGCTGTTCACCATGCCGACGAAGGCCCCTGCGGCATTGAAGTCGTTATTGCTTGTCGTTGATATGAACGTGAAGGAGCTGTCAATTATTCCGAGATTGCATATCTCCGAATTTCCTACGTGCGAGAAGAGGCCGACGCGCATATTCGTCGCACTGCTTGTAACATATACATTCAATCCAGATATCACGAAACCGTTGCCGTCGAATACACCGGTGAACGGAACGGCCTCTGTTCCCAGCGGGATGAATGACCCCACTTCAAGGATGTCATTGGCAAGATAATACTTTCCGTCAATCGGGTATTCCGGGTTATTCCCTATCTTCTGAAGTTCGGCTGCCGATGATATCGGTTTATATCCGTTCTCTTCGAAGTATGCCGGGTCCTTAAGCCCCGGCGATGATATCGGAGGCTCTCCGTCCTCCGTTGGATCATATAACGCAAAGGTGGCGAAGGCACCGGCGATCAGCATCGCCGCTGCCAGCGTAGTGAACAGTCTCAGGTGTTTTCTCATGATCGTAACTCCTTATGTTTTCATGTATCGTATCCTTTCGGTCGGTCGGATATTCAACCAGTGTTAACCAATAGGCGAATTAAGTATATAATATATAGTAGATATAATAATAAATATAATAATACTTATTAGCATCATTTAAATACTATAAAGAAAAAGACCATCCATCAAGAGGGAACGCATCCGGGAGCCGTTACGTACATCATGCGGACACGCCATGGAACATCCGTCCCATTCCGTCATCCTGTATGTTCAGAGTTTCAGAAAAAGTCTGTATAGATGCCATGGCAAAGAACAAGAAGTGTGGAGATAAAGCACTCTTTTCGGCAGTGATCGCATCGATGTTCGCTTTCACCGCATTGTCGTATTCACGGTAGTGGCAGATGGTGCGGGGGGTGACATCATATATCTCCTACTCCACTCTTGCGCCCGATACGAAAACTTTAATCAATCATCCGTCAATATACATTCATGCGTCCATCATCCACTGTCCGTAAGGTGCACACTATCGACGAGCTGAAGCTCTTGGTCGCCCCAGTGGCCGAGCGGTACGGCATTGCCAAAGTTTATTTATTCGGCTCCGTGGCAAGAGGAGACTCCCGTGAGAACAGCGATTATGACTTCTGTGTCGAAATGGGGAAGATAGATAACCTGTTCGAACTGTCGGAGTTCTTTCTGGACCTGAAGGAGGCGGTGGAGAATGAGATAGACCTCGTAAGCACAGGATCCGTCAAATCCGAATTCCTGAACAAGATAATGAAAGAGAGCGTGGTGCTCTATGAAGGATGAGGGCCCGGTCACCCTCTGAAGAGGGCCGTTCTCTATTGCGAAAAGATCAGGGATGCAAAGGATCATTTCTCAGAACGCGGCACCGATCCGAGATACAGCGGATACTTTCAGGATCTGTCCTCTTTTTACATCATTCAGATCGGAGAAGCCGTCGGGGATCTGATAAATGATCATCCCGGAATAACATCTCGCCATCCGGAGATAAGATGGAGAGGCATAGTCAACATGAGGAACGTCATGGCCCACGGCTATGAAGGGTTTGATGTTGATGCGTGGTGGAATACCATCACAGTACATGTGCCCATACTGAAGGACGTCTGCATCAAGATACTGAGTGAACTGTGATCCTCGGCAGAACAGCATCCGCATCCGAACACCTCCCGCATTGCCGTTCAGTTATTTGCAGATACACTGATTACATTTCGGCAGGTGGCTGTGACGGAACGGACTGCGCTGATGGCTACGGGTACGACCGCAACACTCGTCACATGGAGGGAGCGGCGGCGGGAACAGGGGAAGCGGCGATGATACGGTGCTGCATGTCGGCACAGACGCTGTTGCGATCATAGCGGCCATTGTTGCGGCGTACTTCTTTACACTGCGCCCGAGGATGTGATACGGAACTTAAAAAAACACAGGGAGCGTCAACGCCCCGGATGTTCCTGACTCATGTCTTTGTCCGGTTGAGCCCTTATCACCTTTTTCACATCTCCCGTGTTGTTATCAATGGAGAGATATGAGCATATGCATGCCGCAATTACGAGCACCATCATTATTAACCACACCGTACTGAATTGTCCCAGGGTGGCGTTCTTTGAATCATATATGACAAACCCGGAAACGGTCTGCCAGACCGCCGCGCCCGAGAATATCATAATATTCACCATTGCTATGACCGTACCCGAGATCGAAGTGGGAAACCATTCCTTCGCCTGAGCGAACGATAATACCATGAAGCCGCTGAATAAGCCGAACAAGAAGTTCACCGACATCCAAAACCAGAATGAGTCTATGCCGCCGGCAAATGACCATATGATCGCCCAGATCGCAAGATAACCGATGTTCCCCATCAGCATGACAATACGCTTCGAGCCCACCTTCTTTGCTATTGTTCCGGCCATCGCCGCACTGATCACCTTCCCGGCGCCGATCATCGTCACCATCCACGCCCCGGCATAGATGAAATCATACACGTTATCAAAATATTTGGCCGCCCACAGTCCTTGGAAGACCATTATCGAACCGTAAACGAAGAAATATGAAAGGCCCGGCATCCAGAATGCCCTTCCTGATGCTATGACCGCCCTGAGCCCGTCGAAGAACGGAACCTTTTCCGAGGTCTCGCTGGCCTGACGGTCCTCAGGGTATAACGTAAGGATATCCTCAGACCCTATATCGGACGGACGGTTGCGGACGATAAGCAGGCAGAGGAACGCCAATATCAATGTTATGATGCCAAGCACCAGGAAGACTTCCCTCCATCCGAACGAACTGATGAGGAATGCGAACGGGGCACCCGCGGCTATCGCCGCCACGTTGCCGACGGCGATGACGCTTCCGTTCAGCGTCGCAAAGTCCTTCCTTCTGAACCAGACCGCTAGAATCTTCGTCAACGGTATGTAGACAAAGGCCATGCCGCATGCGATCATCACTTTACCGAGGAGCACCATGGCGAACGTGTCCGCAAATGACACAATGAACGTTCCGACGGCGGCAAGCGCAAGGAACGTGAAGGTTATCTTATGCGGGCCCAGACGGTCCACGAGTGCGCCGCTGGGCAGTTGCATCAAGAGATACGCATAGAAGTAGACGGAGGCCACCAAGGCCATCGATCCTCCGACGGCATCAACGATATCTTCCGCGACCACCGCCGGCGCTACCCTGTGGAAATAGACCAAAAAATAGGCCGCAAGGAGCACCGCAAAGATAAGCCACCTGTACCTCAGGGTCCTGCTGCCTTTTTCTGATGCGTCACGGGGCACGAGCGACATGATTATCTTTCTCATACTTCATGTTTCGTATGAAAAGATAGATGTTGATAACTATCATAAGGGAATTGGCAACATAGAATAACATAACATAATTCATGCCGTTTATGATGTTATTTATCATCCCGGCAAAGTATCCGAACAGCACGATGACAATGAAAAACAAGCTCATGCCGCCGTTGCTTTTTGTTTTATATGCTTTGCGGATGGAGAACGGCCATGCGACTCCGAACAACAACAGCATGATGATCTCAAATACATTATCGAACAGGGAGATCACACCTCTCTGATCCTGTACTTAGTTATCCCGAGACCTATTTGTTCAGCGTGATCCGTTGTTATCGTCCAGTCCGTTACCGGATATATGCATTTGGATTTGTTGCAGCGGTCGTCCTTTGTCTTTTCATAAAGGAGGCTGTTCCTCATGATCGGCTGCCGATCTACGGCGTTAGCGCATGCCACATCCAACGCAACGGGGTCGAACGATGCGAACATCCCGATGTCCGCAACAATGGGGACGTCATTCTCCCCATAGCAATCACATCCGGGAGATACGTCTATCACTAATGAAATATGGAAATTAGGCTTACCGAGGACGGAGGCCATCGCATATTCTGCCGTCCGTTTACATAATATGTCTATCGATTGGTCAAATTTCGCATACACAGCATCGAAACGGCAGGAGGATATGCACCGTCCGCATCCCACGCATAATTTTTCATTTATCGAGGCCTTCTTCTTTTTCACCGTGATCGCAGAATGAGCGCATTTATTCTCGCAGAACCCGCATCCGGTGCATCTGTCCCCGTGAACGGCCGGGATGTTGGAACTGTGCAGCTCCATCTTCCCGCGCCGTGAGGCGCAACCCATCCCCAGGTTCTTGATCGCCCCTCCGAATCCTGTGAGCTCATGACATTTGAAGTGGGTCATTGAGATGATTATATCGGCGTCAGCTATCGTCCTTCCGATCTTTGCGGTCTTCAGGCAGATGCCGTTTATTGTGACGTCAATATCATCGTCACCTTTCAATCCGTCCCCGATCACCACATGGCATCCGGTCGCGAACGGATTGTAACCGTTCTCATATGCGGTGTCAAGATGTTCAACCGCATCTTTACGCCTCCCAGGGTACAGGGTGCTGCAATCTGTCAGGAACGCGATCCCTCCCTTTTCCTTTATTATGTCAACGATCACCTTAGCATAGTTGGCCCTCAGGTACGACATGTTGCCCGGTTCTCCGAAATGTATCTTGACGGCGACGAACTTTTTGTTCATATCCATCTTATCGATACCGGCGGCACGCACCAGCTCATTCAGTTTGGAGAGGAGGCTCCCCTTCGATCCCGTCCTCATATCCGTAAAATACACATCCGATCCGCTGACCATGACATCGCCCCTTTTTGGGAATGGCGAGCAGCGTTATAATCCCTTGGAATGAATGTTTAATTAACTTCCAATGCAATCACGGGACCATGACACCCGATGGGAAGATAAAGGAAGAACTGGGATTGGTGCACGTATACACTGGCAACGGCAAAGGCAAGACGACGGCGGCGCTGGGTTTGTCGTTCAGGGCGCTGGGGAACGGGTTGTCGGTTGCGATGGTGCAGTTCATGAAGCCGGACCAGGAGTCCGGGGAGTACATCATGTCCAAAGGGCTGGACAATTTCACGTTGCTACCCTGCGGGCCGTCAGGCTGGGTGGACCCTAAGAACGTCACCGAAGAGGACCGCCGGATGGCTCATGAGGCTCTGTGCCTGGCCAAAGAGATGCTGTACTCAAAGAAGTACGACATCTTCGTGATGGACGAGGCGAACGTGGCCATGGGTTGGAAACTGATCGATGTGAAGGACGTCATAAAGGTATTGGAAGGCCGGCCGAAGAATGTGGAGGTGGTGCTCACCGGGCGCTATGCGCCCGATGAGATAACGGAGTACGCAGATCTTGTCACGGAGATGAGGGAGATCAAGCATCCGTACAGCAAAGGCATCGACGGAAGGAAAGGCGTGGAGTCGTGATGCCGCATACGCTGGCATCGTTCATTTTCCTACAAAACACAACGGCATGTGTATCGTGAGGAACACAATATATGCGTTAAATAACACGCAACCGGGACAGTTTGAAATACTACTTTTCGATATACTTTCAAGGGCTGACCGCCCAAAAAGAAATGGTGATGCAAAGTGTACAGTATGAGTCCTAAGTCAGGGCCGCTCATGACCGACAGTGCGATCATGAAGCGCTACAAGAACGACGGGGAATGGGGCCTTATCGTATCCGTGGACCTCGGAGGATGCGACCCGAAGAAGATCACAAGCAAAGAAGTGATAACACAGTTTGCGATCGATCTTGCAGAATACATCAACATGAAAAGATACAAGGACCCGATAGTTGTGAAATTCGGGGAGAATGAGAAAGTTGCGGGATACTCGCTGGTGCAACTCATTGAGACGTCCCTCATATCCGGACATTTCGCGGACAGTCTGAACAAGGCGTTCATCGACATCTTCTCATGCAGGGAATTCCCTCCCAAGAAGACCGCCCAGTTCTGTAAGAAGTACTTCGGCGCGAAGACGATGGAATATTCTATAGCGTTCAGGGACTGAACGTTATCATAAAGCGTGACGGGTTCACAATCAAACATTTTAAATTTTATATCGCATTATACGGCATAGGGATGCACGATGGTATATCAGATTGCGGTAATGGCATATCTGGCAAAAAAGGACAGGGATGCGATCAAGCATTATCTCATCGGATGTGAGTACATGCAGATAGACCCCTCCAAGGCGCATGATGTCAAGTTCATGGAGGAACGCGCTGAACACGTTCTCAGAGAATGGGATGACATCCGCAGCGAGGAGGCGGAAGATCTGCGTACCGCTCTGGGGAAGTACATGGAGATGATGAACGGTAAGGTTCCGGTCACAATGAAGATAACGGAGGGCATGAGAACATCGGAACGCGGAGCGGGCCCGCAGGCGTTCCGTCGGGAACCGGTTCCGGATGGTGTGAAGCCGTCGGAGTATTATTTTGATACCCTAACGATACCGGAGCAGTTCGCAGATAGGTGCGCAAAGCTGATCTCGGAAGGTAAACTGGAGGTGCTCCCACATACAGTGAGCGAAACGTACACCAAAAAGGAGTTGCGGCACGATAATTACGATAAGTACTTCAGCACATTCCCTAAATGGCCCAACTGAGGCACGGTGAATTGTGATATTCATGCCAACACCGGTAGCCCATCCGATGGTGCGGGGGGCCGGATTTGAACCGGCGGACCACTAAGGACAGGATCCTAAGTCCTGCGTCTTTGGCCGGGCTTGACTACCCCCGCACAGTCTGTTCATTCGGTAATCCATTAATATCTGTTGCGGTCCGCCCGTGATAATAATTAAATCTCATCACGGAGTGTAGGGACCATTACCTCCGAGGGCGGAACATGGCATCGAACAATAACGGAAAGGAATTGCTGCTGGGGAACGACGCGATCACTCGCGGCGTGATAGAGGCGGGCGTAGCGTTCGCATCCACATATCCGGGGACGCCGTCGTCCGAGATAGGGAACAATCTGGAAAGGATCGGAGAAAAGTATGGAATATTCTTCGAATTTTCCGCGAACGAGAAAGTTGCCATGGAAGCAGCATCGGCAGCGGCGATGTCAGGAGTACGATCATTCGTGTTCATGAAGCACGTCGGCATGAACGTTGCCGCAGACCCGATGATGACTCTTGCGTACGGCGGCGTAAGGGGCGGGATGGTGATACTCACAGCGGACGATCCGACGGCGCACAGTTCGCAGAACGAGCAGGACAACCGGATGTACGCCAAGTTATCACTGCTTCCGATGCTTGAACCCTCTACACCCGCAGAGGCCAAGGAGATGGTCAAGGCCGGATTCGATATTTCAGAACAGTTAACGTTACCGGTCATCCTGAGAACAACAACGAGGGTCAATCACGCAAGAGGCATAGTGGATATCGGAGATGTGAGAGATACCAAGAAGAAGAGCACTTTCGTGCGTGACATAAAACGTTTCGTCAACATTCCGGCGAACGCAAGGACCAACCGCATCAGGCTGCTCGATCTGAACAAGAAAGCAGCGGAGCTGTCCGGATCGTCCGAACTGAATTTTATTGAAGGTTCAGGAAAGGTCGGAGTGATAACATCCGGCGTTCCGTACACGTACGTGAAGGAGATGCTCAAAGGCGTTTCAATATTCAAGCTCGGTTTCACAAATCCTCTTCCGGAGAAGAGGATAGCGGAGTTCATGAAGGACAAGGAAAAGGTGATCGTCGTCGAAGAACTGGAGCCGTTCCTCGAGGATCAGGTGTTGCGCATCGCAAAGGAGAACGACATCTCAGCTAAAATATACGGAAAGAGGTCCGGACATCTTCCCATGGCGTTCGAGTATTCCCCGGATACGATGAGACTGCTCAGCATCATAACCAACGCGGAAGGTACGAAGGTACCGCTCTCTAAACCAGATATCGTTCTTCCCGCCCGTCCGCCGACGCTTTGCGCCGGATGCCCGCACCGCGGGATATTCCACGCGATCAGGAAGGCGGTCGGGAAGAGGCCGGTAATATACAGTTCCGATATAGGCTGCTATTCACTGGGTGCACAGCCGCCGTTCATGATGGCCGACATGATATTATGCATGGGCGGAGGGATCGGCGCTGCGGGAGGATTCTGTGAGGCCACAGATCAAAAGGTGGTGGCGATATCAGGGGATTCCACATTCTTCCACGGCGGGATAACACCATTGGTCTCGGCGTTGTTCAACGGCCACAAGTTCACCGCTGTGATCCTTGATAACAGAACGACCGCGATGACGGGCCATCAGCCCCATCCCGGGACGGGAAGGGACCACGGAAAGCGGACCACAGAAGCAATAGATATCGCCGCCGTCGTCAAAGGGATAGGGGTAAAATTCGTGGAGACAGTGGACCCGTACGACATAGAAGCGTCGGTCAGTGCAATGACCAGGGCAATAGAGTACGACGGCCTTTCCGTGGTCATTGCGAAGCAGGCATGCCCGCTTGAGCTGAAACGTAAGAAACTGCTTGATCCCAAGGTCTGTGAGATAGATCAGGATGCATGCAGGCGCTGTTCGATATGCATATCATCAATTGCATGTCCCGCACTCATGAAGAAGGACGGCATCGTATCGATAGACAGGACGCAGTGCATAGGGTGCATGATGTGCGCCTGCGTATGTCCTGCGGGATGCATAAGGGTGATACAATGAAGTATGTGATACAGATCGTGGGCGTAGGCGGCCAGGGAGTTCTTTTAGCGTCCATGGTGCTCGGGAACGCAGCGATGAACGCCGGTCATAACGTGGCGATGAGCGAGGTCCATGGGATGGCGCAGAGAGGAGGAAGCGTTCTTTCAACTTTACGGATAGGCGACGATATCATAAGCCCCCTGGCATCTGAGGGCGAAGCAGATATGATATTGGGCTTCGAACCGGCGGAAACGTGCAGAAATCTGACGTTAGGGAACAAAGATTCGGTCATAGTGATGAACATGGACCCCATATACCCATCAACGGTCACTGCGGGGCTTGCTCAATATCCCGAGGTCAATGACATCCTGTCGGCAATGTCCAAGGTGACCGACAGGATAATGACCATAGAGGCCACATCGATCGCTGAAAAAGCAGGCAAGGCGGTTGCCGCGAATGCGGTAATGATAGGCGCGGCAGCGGCTGCGAAAGGATTCCCGCTGTCAAAGGATGCAGTGAAAAGGTCCCTCCTCGGGTCGGTACCGGAGAAGTTCAGGGATCTTAATGAGAAAGCGTTCGATATGGGCTACGATGCGATGAAGAAATGATAATCAGCATGATTATCAATTACTTCCGACCGATGTCCGGAGGCCTCTCCGCAATGAGAGATAAATAGGTTAAATTTTAACAAATGAATCAAGAAAATAGTATTCATATATTAAATTCTCATAGTTAATCAATAGTGTCGGACGGTAAATGTAAATTTCTTTACGTCGAATAAGAAATGACCCTCGATAGGAGATGCTTTTTCGGCTCATATAAAAATGTGATATGGCTCATTAAGTCTATCAAGGAGTGAAATATATACAGAAATATCTCTTAATGAATATGGACTAAGATCCGAATTGTTCTTATTTGACCTCAGGGAACATCGCCCTTCCTAAATGCGTGAAGTTCTGCTTGATCTTTAATTCGTTCGTGGCGATGATCATTTTTTCAAACTTTTCACGTGAGAATTCAAAGTCAGCATATTTCCATTTCTCCACACGGTCAAACGCCCCGATCTGGTCGTAGTCCTTCCTGGCCTCTAAAGGGTCAAGATATTTTTTTATGAAAATACGCTCACCTTTTCCGTTGATGACCTCCATCAACAGATTTTTTCCCGAATAGTCTCCGAAATCAAAAACATTTGTGGTATAGATCGGCACCGTCTTCTTACATCTGCGGGGTTCGTTCTTCAAATAATTCGTACAGCCGTAGAGCGGCCGCGCGCCCTTCATCCTAACGACCATGTATCCGTCCTCGCAGTCCGGGCACTTGAAGATGTCATGTTTATGTGCTCTGTTGTTGGTCATGAAACCGCACAGCTCTGGTTCGTTGGTGCACATATATAGCGGAAGGCCGTAGGTCTTGTTGCGTTCGTATTTCAGAGGATGCGCACATCTGGGGCAGCGGATCTCGATCGGGTCAATTATTTCCATGTTCATATTGTCCGGATGCGGCATATCGCTGTCCTCGATTAATTCCACAAGGAACCGCGAAGGCCTTCTTATCGGGGCGGCTATGTAGACTCTGTTCTTGGTCCGTGTTAAAGAAACATAGAACAGTCTCCGTTCTTCCGCGAACCGAATGTTGTTATCTTCCGCCACGACAAGTTTCATGATGGGGTCGTCCTCGATCTGGCACGGAAATCCGTACCGCCCCTCCGTCATGTTCAGTATCACAACATTATCATATCCGAGACCCTTGGACCCGTGGGCGGTCATGAACGTCAGATTCATCTCAGGGTGGTTCTTCGAGAAAATTTTACCCTTATGATCCATCCAGAAGTAATCCGACCTTGCCAGGTTGTCCCCGTCGAATCCGTATCTTCCCAAAAGCAATATTTTAGATCTCTCTCCGAATTCGGATTTGATTTCTCCGATTATCTGATCAACGACCTTTCCCCGTGTGTATTTTTCCCCGTCATCATAAGGTCTTATAGCAACAGGTTCCGAAATATGCTTGTCGGAGACCAGTCTTTTCTTTTTCTGCTTGCTGTTCTTTTGGATGAAGCGGCCGGCTATATCTATCAATTCCTGTGAGTTTCTGTACGTGTTGTTCAACCGCATTTCGGTTCCGTGGCCCATGTTCTCCACGAAGTCTGTAAATAAGGAGAGCTCCGACCCAGCGAATGCGAAGATCGATTGCCAGTCATCGCCCACGGCGATGATCTTCGCATCCGTTATCTTAGATAATTTATTGACAAGCATGAACCTCTGTTTGGCGATGTCCTGAAATTCATCGATGATGATGTACCTGTACGGCAGATCCATTTCTCCCGCTTGTATCTCATCAAGATACGCTATTGCCTCATTTATCATGTCTTCAAAATCGATCCTGTTCTGCCTCTGAAGCTCATCCATGTATTCGGAATAGATCTTTTCAACTATGTCCAGGAACAGCAATGTACGGACGTTCTCGGTTTTCTTTCTTAAAGCATCGAATCCCTCATTTCTGTATCCCGCCGTTTTATACAGTCCGATGAATTTGTCAATGAAAAGTACGAACTGTGACGTATATTTGTCCTTTCCCGTCTCAACAATCTTTTCATAGATCTCCTTGGGGTCGCGCTGTTTGAGGACGAACCCGTTATCCTTAAGAACATCTTCCAGATGTTCCATAAGGCTCCTGCGGTCATCATAGTAAGACCATGTTTCCAAGAGTGTCGTCCGGTTCGCCATGTGGTGGCCCCTTTTGTTCCTAAGGCTTTGAACAGATATAAGAAAAGCATAAGGGAC
>JAITWO010000047.1 GCA_031285205.1 Methanomassiliicoccaceae archaeon
CGAGAATGCCCCAGACCTCATAGAAGTCCCATCCGCCTTCGCCGATGTAATATATCGAATAGGAGAACGACGGATATCCGAAATTCGGATCGGTACCTCTGATCGAAGAGCCCGGTGACGGCGATGGAACCGGGGATGGGGACGGCGAGAATACTGGAGATTCTGACGGTAATGGTAAGGAAGGAAAGGATGGGAACGATTCCGACGTCGACGGTTCTGACAACACCGGCGACGAGGTGGTCCTGCCGGCCGCTCCCCTGAGCTCCGGCCCGTCGGCCATTCTGATGCTGCTGGTATCCTCGGCGTTCCTATTCTGCCTGCTCATAATAGGATATGCGCACAGGTCCAGTAATGACCGGGACAGGTAATCCAGATAAACATTTTACAACGTTTTTTTTTTCACGGAACGAGCTTGTGATACCCGTAGGCTTCCTCGCCGTTGTTGAAGCACCATTGGATCTTCGTGAACCCTTTCTTTAATGCTTTGACATCTTGCTTCACCTTCAGCGGGTCCTCTTTCTTCGCCACACGATATATGAGCGATGCCACTTCCTTCATCTCACTCTCTCTCATCCCGATCCTCGTGAGCTCCTGAACGCCCAGGCGTATCCCTGACGGCCTCACCGCAGATGTGTCATTGGGTAACATGTTCTTGTTGCAGATGATGTTCGCATCCTCGAGGTCCTTGCTCACATCCTTCCCTCCGCCGAACTTCGATACGTCGACGGCTATCGCATGAGACCTCGTGAAACCGAGGTCTGGGCAGAGAACATCCACCCCTAACTCATACAGCGCCTGGCCGAGCGCCCTCGCGTTCCTGCATGTCTGTGCCGCATAGTCCTTTGCGAACACCTTCATCTCTGCCAGCGTTATCGCGAGCGCCGCCATCGCATGAAGATGATGGCTTGACGTCACTCCCGGGAACACCGCACGCTGCAGCGTCTTCTCCTGCTCATCGGTCATGTTGGCACCGAGCAGCATCCCGTGGTTGGGGCCCGGGAATGTTTTATGGGTGCTTGATGAGAGGATGTTCACGCCTTCCTTCAGCGGGTCCTGGAACTGCTTCCCTGCTATCAGGCCGAGCACGTGCGCCGCATCATACCACACCATGCACCCGAGCTCATTGAACGTATCATTCAGTTCCTTCAGGGGCGGCGGGAAAAGGAAGACCGACAGACCGAATTGCGCGACCTTTGGTTTAACGCTCTTAAGCAGTTTTATCGTCCCGTCGACGTCCAGATTCATATTCTCCGTGTTGAACGGATAGTTCACCGAATTCACGCCTCTCTGCCCGAATGCGCCGAACTCCGCCGTTGATATGTGCGCACCCTGCGCCAATGCGCACGTTGTTATCGTATCGCCGGGCTTCGCGAAAGCGAAGAGAACGGCCATGTTCGCTACTGTCCCGGATATCGGCCTTACATCGGCGAATGAGCAGTCGAACAGCTCCTTTGCCATCTCGACCGCTTTTGATTCCACTTCGTCCACGTATATGTTCCCCTGATAATATCTCTTTCCGGGAAGACCTTCCGCATACCTGTCCGCGAAATCCGATATAAGCATCTCTTTGGCCAGCGGGCTCATGAGATTCTCCGAGGCGATCATCGGGATCGATTCTTCGAACCATTTGTTGTGCTGCATGACCTTCTCTCTGATCCAACGTGCGTCCTCTTTCATAGCGCTCACTGTACCATCTGTAAATCGGTATTGTTAAAATATTTATTTATCTGTCAGCGGGTCCTGCGGTGGAGTGCTTGAGCCTTATCTCTCCCGGATGCACTCCGTTCAGGTACGCTAGATATATGGACACAAAATCGCCGAGCATTATCGATATGAGGTTCTTCTCCAAATAGTTAGAACCTTTCGCCTTGAACTCGTACGGCTTGATGCCGTTGCTCTTCAGCACTCCGGATAACGTTTCTGTCATGTATTTCAGCACATCTATGGAGTCGTCGTCCCGCAGTATTATCGGAATGAACTCCGCCGACGCCTGGTCCTCGGTCCATCCCACTATCTCGTTGTGATTGAATTCAGGTATCGTCCCGTGGAACGCTATCATCCTTGCGTTCTCGTTGATCTGCATCTTCCATCTTATGGCGGCGGCCCTCATGCTCATCAGACTGTATATCACCGGTATCTTTCCCATGATGGCCTTCGCCACGGTCAGCGCCTGGTTGTTGTCCTTGTGATCCATTATGCTGTCCCTGAATGACCTGAGCGATGGCAGAAGCGAACAGAGCTCGGTCCTGCTGGCACATATCCCCATCTCTTCGAACAGCGAGGCTGTGAACCCCAGCATGTATCCGAGCGCGCCCCTCGGCATGATGCCGGACGGCATCCTGATCAGCACGTTCCCGTTGGAAAGTGCGTGGTCCATGAGTTTTCCCCCCGATGTTATGCAAATTATGTCACATCCTCGTGATACCGCCTGGTCATACAGCGATAACGTCTCCGGAGTGTCCCCGCCGTAACTGATCGCTATCACCGCAGTATCCGCATCCACCCATCTCGGAAGCTCAACGTCCCTTATCACAGATATCGGGACATCCGATGACGCATCTGCGAAATCAGACATTATCTCGCCGGCCATCGCTGACGCGCCGATCCCACATATGCATACCTTGGACCTCTTCGGTATCCCTGTCAGCTGCAGCTTCAGCGCTGATTCTATCTGTTCCGGCATGTCGGCGGGGTCGCCGAACACAACTGTGCCGTCTCCTTCGGGCCTCTCATTCCCATCCATGTCGGAGACGCATTGGTCTCGCTTATATTTATATAAAACTGAGATCTGCCTATATCCTGCCGGGTGCAGGCTGAAATGACGGACATGTGGACATGAAGAACATACAAAAAAAGTGGTAGTTGGACAAAGATTTTTCAATATGCCATCATTCTTTGCATACACGGGAGTTATCATGAGCTTGGAGGATGCCGTCAGGGACATACGCAGAGGGAAGATCGTCCTTGTGTACGATTTCGATGACAGGGAGCGTGAGACGGACATGACGATGGCTTCGCAGTTCGTCACGCCTGATTCCGTAAGAACGATGAGGAAATACGCAGGCGGCCTGATATGCACCACCACCCCTTTTAACGTGGCCAGGGAGATCGGCCTTCCGTTCATGTCCGATGTCTTCTCTGACGATTCCGGAAAATATCCGTTGCTGAGGGCGATGGCGCCTACCGATATCCCATACGATAACACGAGGTCGTCCTTCGGCCTGACGATAAACCACCGCAGGACGTATACCGGCATAACGGACAATGACAGGGCGCTGACGATATCGGAATACGCAAGGACGATATTCTCTGACGTGCCTGCAAAGGAGAGGGCCGATGCCATCGGAAAGAACTTCAGGGCCCCGGGGCATGTCCATCTGCTGAATGCCAGCGAAAGGATACTGGAGAGCAGGAAAGGGCATACGGAACTGACGACGGCACTGATGATCATGGCCAATGTTAATCCATCGGCGACGATATGCGAGATGATGGGCGACGACGGGAACGCCATGGGAAAGGAGGAAGCGAGAACATACGCATCAAAGAACGGCCTTGTCTTCGTCGAAGGAAAGGACATATTGGATGCGTGGAGGAGGCGGTGAGATGGTAAGGGTGATGGCATCTGGTGTCTTTGATATCATTCATACAGGCCACATATCATATCTTGAGCAGGCCAAGGCCATGGGCGATGAGCTGGTCGTTGTTGTTGCGTGTGACAGGACCGTCCGGAAAAGGAAGCACGAGCCGATAACCCCGGAGGCGATGAGGCTCCGCATAATAGGTTCGTTGAAACCGGTTGACGTTGCCGTGCTGGGCAACGACGGGGACATGTTCGCGATAATAGAAAAGATAAGGCCCGATATCATAGTGCTTGGATTTGACCAGGCGTTCAGCGAGGATGAGCTGAGGACCGAACTCAGAAAAAGGAATATCGGTGCGGAGGTAAGAAGGGCCGCCGAGTGCGCCGATGACCTGACCGGTACGAGGAAGATCGTTGAGAAGATAATCAGAGGGTCCGGTGGTCCGTGATGAGGATCATCGGCGTCGCTGATACGACCTTTGCAAGATGCGACATGGGCGCATCGGCGATGGACGAGCTCAAAAGAACAGGCACCGGGTTCAAGGTGATCAGATACACGGTCCCGGGTATGAAGGACCTTCCGGTCGCGTGCAAGATACTGATCGAGAAGCATAACTGCGATATCGTGATAGCGTTAGGTATGCCCGGCCCGAAAGATAAGGACAAAATATGCGCGCACGAGGCGTCGCAGGGCCTAATACAGGCACAACTGATGACGAACACGCACATAATAGAGGTGTTCGTGCATGAGGACGAGGCAAGCGATGACAGGACATTGGCATTCCTTGCCGACAGGCGTGCGAGGGAGCATGCTCTGAACGTCTACAACATACTTTTCCATCCCGACAGACTGACGAAGAATGCCGGCAAAGGATTACGGCAGGGATTCGACGATGTCGGGCCCGTATGATGAGGTGAGAAAATGAAAAGATACAAACTTGGATTGGTGGCATCGGAATTCAACTACGACATCACGTCGATGATGATCGAACGCGCAAGGTCGGAAGCGGAGTTCCTTGAAGTGGAGATAGCAAGAACGATAATGGTCCCCGGCGTCTTTGATATGCCGTTGGCGGTGAAGAGGATGCTTGAGCAGAAGGACATCGATGCGGTGATAACACTCGGGGCTGTCATTGAGGGTGAGACGCAGCATGATGAGGTAGTGATATCTCACGCATCAAGGAAGATCGCCGATCTCTCACTGGAGTTCAACAAGCCGGTCGCGTTCGGTGTGACCGGGCCGGGAATGACGCGGCTTCAGGCGGTCGACCGTATCGAAAAGGGAAGAGAGGTCGTTGACGTCGCCGTCAAGATGCTCAAGCGCCTGAGCTGACGCTCCCCTCATATATCTCAACCGGAAAAGCAGTCTGTGCGACCGTGCCGGACAGCTGTAATGCGGTCCTTTCCTTCAGCGAACGGCTCTCTCCGGCGTCGCACGGCCATCAAGAGCGCGGACGCAAAGGCATGGAAATGAAAGAGGAACGGGAAAGTTCTATATTGAATATAGAGAAAGTTCTATATTGAGTAACAAACTTTCCTGAATTTGAACGATCATACCGGAACGGATGACCCACAACGTGGCTTGAGAACGGATATTCAGATGTTATTCGGACATTTTGTGATAGGAGTGTGTGTTTTTCAGGTCTTGCTGCGACTTTTCCTCATGAACCTTTCTAATTTGTCGTAAGCCTCTTCCAGCACCGGAAGCGGCGGCAGCGTTATCGTTCTGAAATGAGACTGTCCGAACTCGTCGCAGAATCCCGACCCGTTCACCAATACCACTCCCTCCGTCCTCAGCAGATCGAGGACGAACTCCATATCGCTGTTCCAATTTGTGAGTTCCACCTTGGGGAGCATGAACATCGACCCTCTTGCCTTCTCAACGGATATCCCGGGGATCTCGTTCAGTCTTTTGTAAGTGAAGGTTGCCCTCTCTTTCAGCTTCCGGTTCATCTCCACGATGTAATCCTGAGGGCCCTGCAATGCCGCCTTCGCGGCCCATTGGCACGGAACATTGGAGCATATGCGTAATCTCAGCTGACGCATCATGCCTTCGAATATCTCGTCAAGTTTTCCATTCTGGTCCATATAATATCCGTAACCGACCCTCCATCCCGGCATGAGGTTCACTTTGGAGAAGCCGTTCAGTATTATGCGTGAGACATCTGACGGTAAACGTGATGCGGAGAAGAACTTTCCCTCGAATGTTATCTTGTCGTATACCTCGTCGGATATCAGCGGGATGTCATATTCCGCAGCTATATCCCCTATCTCCCTTATCGACCTCTCCGGATACACCGCCCCGGTGGGATTGTTGGGGTTTATGATGATCATGCCTTTTGTCCTGTCGGTGATGCGTTTCCGTATCATATCGATGTCCGGCTGCCAGTTCTCCTCCTCCATCTGCCTGTACGGGACCGGGACTCCGCCGAAGAATCGGATGTACTGGGTGTACGACGGATATCCGGGCCCGGGGACCAGCATCTCATCGCCTGGCTCAAGGAACGTCGCCATCAGGACGTTCGCTGCTTCGCTCACCCCGCTCGTTACGAACACGTTGTCCGCCGTTATGTCCGCACCGTGCTTCTCACGCTCGCGGTCAACGATGGCCTGCCTGAGCTCCGGTGAGCCCTGTGAGTTGCCGTAACCGTTGTCGACCATGTCAACGGCCTCGCGTAACGCCGCCTTGAAGTATTCGGGCGTTTCGAAATCCCATTTGTTCGGGTCGCCGATGTTCAGCCTCAGCATGCGCATGCCCTGCTTCTCCGCCTCGTCCGCAGGAACTACGATCTCCCGGATCGCATAATCAACGCCCATCGACCTCTGAGAGGCATGCTTCATGAGGAAACGCCAACAAATGTCCCTATATAAACAGTATGTTCTTTTGCGATGCATTCACTGCGTGTAATACCGTTCTTCCGCCTTTTTCGCAGCGAGGGCATTTCCGGCTTAACAGGTCTGGGTCTAGGGATATATACGTTAAACACATTCATCATACAGGATGGCGGTGAGAGGCACTCATGTGGAATAAAAATGCATTACGCGCCTTTGTCTGCGCGATCATACTCATGGGCGGTGCCGGCGGCTACGTTGTGCTGACCGCGGAAGAGGAACCCAAACCGCATACGGATGATCCGGGTGTGGTAGTTGGCGAAGAGGGCCTCAGCATCCACTTCCTGGAACTGGGCAACAAATACACTGGAGACAGCGTCTATATAAATTACGGGGAGATCGACATCCTCATAGACGCGGGTTCGCGCACAAGTTCATCGACAACGATAACAACATACATCAATCAATTCATACAGGACGATAAACTGGAATATGTGATAGCAACGCATGCGCATCAGGATCACATTGCGGGATTTTACAGCACAAAGACCACCACCGGGGTCCTTGACGCCTTCAAGATAGGGACGATCATAGACTATCCGAGGTCGGACGCCGGCACTGCCACCCGCACCAACTATGAGGCGACAAGGGACCGCCTGGTCGCCGATGAGGGCACCGTATGGCATACGGCACTGCAATGCTATAACAACACTGACGGTGCGCAGCGCGTATATGAACTGGGTCCGGGCGTGACGATGGAGATCCTGTATCAGCAATATTATGAGAACAAGTCGAGCAGCGAGAACAATTATTCCGTTTGTATGAAGATCACGCAGAACGGCAGACAATATCTTTTCACAGGCGACCTGGAGAAAACGGGCGAGGATTCGCTCGTCGACCATTATGAGAAGAACCATGGCGGTCTCGGCCATTGTGTGCTTTTGAAGGCTGGACATCACGGCTCATCAACTTCGACTCATCCGAAGCTGCTGGAGGCCGTCACTCCCGAGTATGTGATGATATGCACCTGTGCGGGCACGCCGGAATATTCATCCACTGTTGCGAATCAGTTCCCCACGCAGGAATTCATCGACCGTATCGCAAAATATACGGACAAGGTGTATATCACCACGCTGATCGTCGACTACAGCAAGAATGTATACGAGCCTTTCAACGGCAATATAGTATTCTCTATCAAGGACGGGAAGGCGACCGTCGTATGCAGCGGCAATGACAAGATACTGAAGGACACCGACTGGTTCCTGAATTCCAGGACCGTTCCCGCCGGATGGGCGTGATCGAAAAAGCAGCACCGTATGCTTTGATCGGCAAATGAGGTGGGCCGATGCGTTTGTCCACACGCAGTATCAACCTTTATATTCTGTCCGTGTTTCGAGTGAGCGATGTCAGCGGTAAGGTTAGGGAAGAATCATCTGAGGTGGTGCTTCAGCTGCAATGTTCCCATCCTTGAGGATCCCCTGTGCTCAGTATGCGGCTCCGGGACAAAAGAGGTTGACGTGACACCGCCGGGCGACGTGAGGCCGGCGTTCCCGCATGATATCGGGTCGATCAAACAACTGGCGGACACGCAGTTCGGTCCGGGTTCCGGAGACGCCCTGCTTCCCGACGGACACATCGTTCTGTTGAACAAGTCGCCGTCGCTCGACAGGATGGACGAGATCATCGTTGACGGCTGTGCCGTCGCAAGCATCCGTTATGACATGGGTCACGGCTGGGTCCTCCTGAACAGGATGCAAAGCGCCATGCGCATCGGTGCGGTGATCTCAAAGGGTTTCGTGGTCTGTGATCCGAGCGCCGTGAGGTTCATACGCGAGAGCAAGAACCTCATGGCGCCCGGCGTTGTTGATGCGCACCCTGATGTGAAGGACGGGGACGAAGTAATAATAATCGACACCGAAAGGAATGTGATAGCCACCGGAATATCGAAGATGGCCGCGGCTGAGATGATACGAGAGGACCGCGGGCTGGCTGTGAAAACGAAATGGACGAAGCAGGAGGAACTGCTCTCGCCTGACACGAATGCCACCTGGGATGATGTCCTCAGGGCCAACGGACCGGTCATCATCAGAAGGAGGGATGAGGCCGCCGGTTTTGTGAACAGCACGATAAAAAAGAATGATGTTCCCGCGGTGGTGTCATTCTCGGGCGGGAAGGACAGTCTTGCCACCCTTCTCATCACCATGGACGCAGGCCATAAGCTCCCTGTGCTTTTCATAGATACGGGGCTGGAGTTCGATGAGACCGTTGATCACGTATACGAGACAGCTGCAAGGTATGATCTCGAACTTATCGTGGAAAAGGCA
>JAITWO010000010.1 GCA_031285205.1 Methanomassiliicoccaceae archaeon
GTGCAGGTAATAGCCAATTTTTCAACATATCTGACAAACGTAAAAGCGATCGTATCCGTATATGTTCATTCTGTCGTGCTGTTGAATGACGGCACCGTATGGGCTTGTGGTTACAACAGCAGTGGACAGCCCGGCGACGGCACAACTGCGGACAAAAGTTATCCTGTAAATGCTAATTTTCTGAACTTCTACAACATTGATGTCACAAGCATCACCGTATCGGGAGCCGGAGGCGCTGCGACCATCACAACGGACAAGGGAACGTTGCAGATGTCGGCGGTCGTATCGCCAATTGACGCAACCAACAAGAACGTGACGTGGTCCGTGGTCAACGGAACGGGAAGTGCAACGATCAGTTCGTCCGGTCTGCTGGCAGCGACGACAAACGGTACCGTAACGGTCAGGGCAACGGCAGTCGACGGTTCCGACGTCTATGGTGAATTGACGGTGACGATCAGCGGTCAGACCACACCGGTACCGTCGTCAGGTAACGGCGACGGCGGAGGGTTCCCGATAATGATAGTGGCCATAGCCATCGTAGCGATAGTTGCGATAGTAGGTGCGGTGTGGTTCTTCTTCCTGAAAAAGTGACCGTGAGCTGCGCTCACCCCCAAACCTTTTCCACGGTCCATTTTTCTGTTCCTTTTCCACATCAAAAAAGCGGTCAGCTCCTGGGGACGCCACTAATCCAAGATATTTCTATCCTTCAATCCCGCATGCCTATATGAAGGCAACCTTCGGATGCCGGCAGAGACGCCTACGGCGGAACGCGTCAGGTGCGAACTCAGCGTGTCTTCAAGAGAGATCCCCTGAAGATCGCTGACAGAGTTCCCTTGCCCCTTTTCCTGATGAGTCCCGTGAGCAGTATGTCCGAGTTGTATATCCTCACGGTGATGTATATCATCACCAGCGCGAACACCGCTAAGTACCCCAGGCCGGCCCACACCATGAACATGTCCCCCAGCATCAGATTGTTCATGATCATCATCGGATGGGTGAAAGGTATCGCAAAGAGGACGGCCTGCAGCACGGCCGGCAGGGTGTTGAAATCGACGAACATCGTCACGAACATGGGGATCATCGCAAGCACACTTATAGGAAGCGTAAGCGTCTGCGCAGCCTTGTAGTTCTTCACAAACGCGCCAAGTATCATGCATATCCCGAGTGCCGACAGTATGGCAAGGAATATCACTGCGGCGACGATGATCCAGTCCGCCGGACCCAACGTCAGACCGAGTTCGTTCAGGGACAGGGAACCGGCGCTCATGCTGTTCGTGTAGACGTACATCCCGGCCATGTAGACCACCCCGAAGATAAGGCCGGCGATCGCTGCGCCTATGAGCTTGCCGCTCACGATCGTGGTTCTTTTCACGGGCATGGTGAGCAGCGTTTCCAATGTCTTATTCTCCTTCTCGTTGCCCATTGACGAGATTATCATGCTTCCGATCATCGTTATTATGATCATCATTAGGATGGGCATCAGCAATGACTGTGATTGCAAGGCGCCGGAGATGTCAGACGGTGTATATCCGTCATACATCTTGCCGTTGAACGAGGTATGACTTTTAGGCGAGGACACCGGCGTGAGCATGGCGGCGGTCCCTCCGATGGTGCCGACTATCTCTGCGGCTGTCACATGGTTGATCGTATCTATCAGATCAGAAACGATGGCGGCAGAGATGGCCCCGAACACCCCTGTGCTCACTTCGCACCAGTATATTTCTATCACACCGCCGGGACCGGTACCGGTGCTGACAAAAGAGTCTATATCATCGGAATAAGAGGCACCGAACACCAACGCAACGCTTATGCCCGATCCTTTCATCTCGTTGATGATCGATTCCGCATCATCGTGGTCGGAGGTCATGGTCATGACGGAACCGGGGGACGAGGAATAATATGCATCTATGGCGTCAAGAGCGGTCCTGTAGTGGTCTGCGGTACCGTATGATACCACCCCGATCACCGGAAGGGCCTCTGCCTTCTCCACCTCCGAGCTCAGGGCGCCGCCCAAAGACGCGAACAGTAAAGCGACGACGATTATCGATATGACAGACGCCGGGGTGAGCAGCTCCTTCAGTTCTTTCCGTATAAGGTTCCAGAGGTGGTTCATCTTTTCACCGCCGCTTTTATGAACACTTCTTCCACCGTGCCAACTTTATATCTTTCCTTCAGTTCTGACGGCGATCCGGTGAGTATCATCTTCCCGCCGTCTATCATGCCTATGCGGTCGCACAATTGGTCAACTTCGAACATATTGTGCGACGAAAGCAATACGGAGACGCCGCCCTTCGCTATCGTTCTGACAACATCCCTGATCTCAAATGCGTTCATGACATCCAACCCTGATGTTATCTCATCAAGTATCGCCAATCTCGGAGAAGGCATTATCGCCCTCGCTATGAGGAGCCGGCGCATCATGCCCTTGCTGTACGTTGATACTTTGGAATCGATCCTTTCTCCGAGATCGGCGATCCCGATCCCTTTGTCGACAATATTCTCCATCTCTTCGCCGTTGGCGAAGAATCCTGCCATGAACTTCAGGTACGCACGTCCGGTGAGGTCCTTGTACGCTCCTGCGTCCTCCGGCAGGTAGCTGATGCATCTTCTTATATAATCGGCGTCGGTGCGCATGCTCTTCCCGTATACCCAGATGTCGCCGGACGTCATGGTCAGAAGCGTAGATATCATACGGAGCGTCGTTGTCTTTCCGGCACCGTTTGGGCCTATCAGGCCGAATATCTCGCCCTCTTTGACGGAGAAGCTGACGCCGTCCACCGCTAAACGGTCACCGAAACTTTTGCTCAGGCCCTTGACAACGAGTGCGTCTGCCATGATATCATGTGCGTCAGAACGAATGAACAATAAATAATGTTGCCGTCAGACCCTTCAGGCCGGCGGGTGATCAGTGCGCATGCCCTCCCAGAAGCATCGATGTCAATGCGATGATGACCATCCCCGCAACTACAAGAACGAACGAGACGATGCTGTCCCTGCGTTCGTGGAATGCTTCAGGAAGCAATGCGTATATGCCGACGTACATGAACGTCCCTGTCGCTATCGCAAGAGGCACCATGGCGTCCATGCCCTCCGCGATATCTATGACGGGCATGGAGAGCAATGCGGCCGCGGGCGTTATCAGCGCGAACACGATCATATAGAACAGCGCACCCTTCTTCTCAATACCGGTGAGCATGAATGTTGATGACAACGCGAACAACTCAACGAATTTGTGCAATGCTATCCCGACCAGGGCCACCGCCGCAATGTCATCGCCAGCGCCGAGCGCTATGCTCAGCACAATACCGTCAACGGCCGCATGTATCGCCAGCCCGATGAACGCTGATGCCGATGTCAGCTGATGCCCGTGTTCCCGGTCATCGCACTCCTCGCACGGGCAGGTGGCCATATGTTTCCATTTCAGTATCACATCGACCGCAAGCACGATCAGGAACCCTCCCGCGATCCACGGGATGATGTCCATGGCCTCGTCCGATCCCTCGAACGTCTCCGGCAGGAGCATGAAGAACAATATCCCAAGGAATATCCCCGCAGACAGTGCCACCATGAGATGCATCTGCCTTGCGCTCATCTTTTTCAGCAGCGGTATGTACGCCCCTGCTAAAGAGACGGCCAATACGGCCGCCGTGAATATCAGCAAGGTCACATACGGGTCCGTCCCCTGGAACATGATCACTGTTAAATATAACGATTATTAATTATTTGGCATATAGTTATTAACTTATACCCTCAAACGGATATCATCGTTAATAAGGCGGTATCATGGCGATAATAAGCATATCACTACCGGATGAAGCAGTGGGATCACTGGAAAGGATACAGGGGCTGTTGGGACTTTCAGGGAGGAGCGAGGCGGTGCGCGCATCGATAAGGATGGCGGAAGCGGAGATGAAGGACATGGAGCGCATCGACGGTGACGTGGAAGGCGTTCTGATAATAGTGCACAGCGCCCACGGGGACCAATGGATAGGGATGCTTCAGCACAGATATGAACAGATGATCAGAACGCAGCTGCATTCGCATCTTCAGAACAGGAAGTGCCTTGAGGTGATGATACTCTCAAGCGGTCCGGACGAGTTCAAGAGCATGATGAACGAAGTGTACAGGACAGGCAAAGCGGATTATGTGAAATTCGTGAGAAGCAGGTGAATCGGCGGTCCCGCGGTCACAGGATCTTTTATTTGTGTATGATTGATCGCAATACGCCGGACCGTGACCTCCTACCCATCGGTCATCAGATGTCTGTGCTCACGGACCGTTCAAAAATATGTGCCGCTGCCGAAAAGAGAAAGGAAAATAAGAAAAGGCTCACTGGGAGCCCATTTGTTTGTTTATCGTTTCCTGCAGGCTCGTGAACTTCTCACGCAGGCCCTTTTCCTGACGGTCCAGCGCCTTTATGCGGATGCCCATCGTCTCCATGGATTCCTCTATCTCATTCAGAAGCGTCTCTCTGTTGTCCGCTTTGATCAGAAGGGAACCGACACTTTTGTACACATCTCCGGTGGACTTTGACAGTTCCTCCTTCGTCCTTTCCAATTCCCGTTTCTGCGCTTCCATCTGCATCTTCTGCGTAGCGACGGTCTGCAACTGCTGCTGCACCTGCTGGAACTGGGCGATCTGGTTCTGTAGCTGGGGGCTCATGTTGTTCATTTCAATCACTCATTTCGTTTATTTTTTCAGTTATCCTTATCCATCCAAGGTATGAGTTCAGCGCCGCCCTCATCGCGGAGGCATCGTTGGCATTCACCTTGATCACCACCGTATCTCCCTCACGGGTTATGTTGCTTTCCGTTCTCGGGAGCTCACGGCCGATCTCGGGTGAGAGCGCGGAAACGACCGCATCGGCATTTCCGTACAATGTCAGCACTGCGCTCAGCATGATCGTACTCAGTCGGATTTCAAGACCTTCTTCACGTTAGGCCTCTCCTTATAGAATATCTTCGATCCGCATTTCTCGCACTGTAAGCCGAGGGAACTGACATTCCTTATGGGCTCATTGCATTTCCCGCATCTGTACAATCATACCACCTTTTCTTCTCCGGATCACTCGGACACCTGGGATATCGTCTTTTTTGCAAGGGGCGTGTACGCTGCGGCGGCGAACTTCGCGCTGCAGTGCCTGCACAGCCATATGCCGCTGCTCTCCCTCTTTACCGATCTGTGATGACAGACCGGGCATTCATGTCTGAGCTTCTGGGTCTGCTCGATGTTCTTCACCCTGTTGCGGATGACGACACCGTATCTTGCCCCGAACCTTCCGGAGCTTCCCGCTTTTACTGTTCTCTTGGTCATTTTTATCACCCGATGATGATCTTCCTTATCTCTTCGCCCTTGTCCCTGGCCATGTCGAGGCACTGCGTCAGTTCGTCAAGGGTTATCGACCCCTGTCCTCCCTTCTGCATCGCACGGTAATTTCCGTTGTCATCAGTCGTGACGGTAAGGCGGGCGGAAGATATCTGCTCCTCGTCGAAATTTGGGTCAAGTATTAAAGTATTTCCTATCTTGGCGGCGGTGACCGAAATGGGGATACATGTTGTCGGGAGGGGGTGGTTCTTCCCTTTCCCGTACTGTTCCGCAGGCACTGTCGCGGTCCTGAGGGCGGCGACCGCAGCAAGATTCATTGCATCGAAAAGATTGCCGTCGTAATTCAACGCATAGATGTCAATGAAGCACATCCATACCTCCTCGCCGGGTTTCATACACAACGCATCAACATCCACCATGCCGGACTCGCGGATGCCGCGGTCGACAACGCGAGCAAGCTCGATCGCGTCTTCCCCCGGAGGTCCGGACTCGAACATCGGGTGCGCCATCGGAATGAGCTCTGCGCCGGTGGTCAGTACTCCCTTTCCAGGAGTATCAGGGAACGGCGTTCCCGGTATGATCTTCACTCCGACGATCACTTCGGTGTTCCCGTACTTGGCGATCGCGGAACCGTCCGCGCTTTCTATCACTCCCGTTTCCAACGATATGTTCCTGATCTCCTCAAGGGTACGGCCGTCGGCCCTCTTGCCCTCGGCGAGCAGCGAAAGTATGTGGTTCCTCCTTATCTCAGAGATTATCGCTCTACTCATTCGAATCACCATCCTTAAGTGCCGCAGAGTAACGCCTTCTGAGCGCATCCTTCTGCAGCTCGTATATCTCATGACATGCAGCGACGCCCATCTCTATCGCCTTGTCGAATTCGTCGCGTGTCATGTTACCGTCCATCTGTAAAAGGACGATCTCGTTCGTCTTAGGGATGAGTGCCAACGGCACGTCCGCCTGTCCGAAGTTATCCTCCTCCTTGTTGAGGTCCAGCAGAACCTTTCCGTCGGCCTTTCCGACGGCAACAGCAGGTATGATGTCCTTCATGGGGATCCCGGCGTCGGCAAGTGCCACCGATGCCGCCGTAAGTCCTGCGCATCTCGTCCCCGCGTTCGCCTGGAGGATCTCGATGTATACATCTATCGACGCCCTCGGATACAGTTCCGTCAGGACCACCGCTTCCAGCGCTTCCGCGATTATCTTCGATATCTCCACGGACCTTCTGTCCGGTCCCGGCCTCTTCCTGTCGCTGACGGAGAATGCCATCATGTTGTATTTGCACTGTATGATCGCCTTCGTCGGGTCCTGAAGGTGCCTCGGGTGGCATTCCCTTGGTCCATAGACCGCAGCACGCACCTTGTTCTTCCCTATCTCCACATACGCTGACCCGTCAGCGTTCTCCAACACCCCGGCCTCTATCTTTATGTTCCTGAGCTCTCCAGCCTTCCTGCCGTCAAGCCTTATTCCTTTCTTATTAACCAATTCTAAATCCGATTGTCCGCTCATGATCATTCCTCCTGTGGTCTGATCCTTGATCCCATGAAATCCTTCACCCTCTCGGTGAGGTTGCTCGTCTGTGCTTCCCGCTCTATCATCTTTATCGCGTCCACCGCGACCGTTGCGTTCTCCATGTCCCCGTCGACCCAGATGCGGCCGTTCTGCCCTACGAATATGCGGCAGTCGGTCATGCTCTTGATCATCTGTATCATGGAACCGCTTTTGCCGATCACACGCGATACCTTCGAATGGGATATCTCGGTGATCTGTCCTTCTTCAAGTTTCCTGAGTCCGGAGTCGTTCATGGTGACCTGTATCTTCATGGCCTCGTCGACCATGAGTATCTTCACCATCACCGTGTCGCCTATCCTTAGGAACCTTGATGTGTCGCCGAACTCCACCTTCCATGGAACTTCGTTCACATGGAGCGGCGCCGGATAGGGCGCATTGATGTCCACGAGCCAATTAGACGGCCCTATGTCGATTATCATTCCCAGCACCATGTCACCGGGCGTAGGCACGTATCTCCCTCTTAGAGGGATGACGCTCACCGTTCCGGAGAACACGTTCTTTACACCCAGTTTGGATGCGTATACTTTGCCGTCATGCACGTACGTTCCGTTCCCGGCCTTCAATCCGCTGTCACTCAGCAGATCTCCGGGAACAACAACCTCTCGCGCAGGTCTGGCGTCTCTTTTTTCCATTTTATCACTTCTCGAATGTAATTTTTTCTCAGAGGAGCTTCACGCTTGCGTGCCCCCTCGTCCTGTCGTTCAATTTTGATGTCAGTTCGGTTATCACGCCTGCCGGGATCTCCATCAGCCCGATCCATGAGCCGTCAGGCTGCCATTCCTCTCTTTCCACGATCCCGTAATGTGCAAGGTCGTCGAAGCAGCGGCCGTAATCGTCCGCCCTCAGTTTCACCGCGATTTTGCTTTTTTCGAACTTTATCGGGATCAGCGGCCGGAGCAGGCGCATCGCCTCATCGACCTGCTGTTCAACAGACTTGAACGGATCGACGTGGAACTTCGCTTCCGCCAACGCCAATTCTATTCTCACAAGGGGATGAGGGGTCTTCGTCTGTGGGTTTATCGCGTTGCGGGCGATATAGGCGGTTATGCGGTTGCGTTTCGCCTCCAGCATCTCCTTCCTCTGCTCCGCCGTGACCTGGATATCTCCCTTTGAGATGATGACCTTGGCTATCGTGCCGATATCATCCGTCCCGAAGACCTCCTTGATCTTATCCTCAGCGGAACGTGTCCCCTTGCTCGCGTTCTTGAACACTGTCTCAGCGGCAAGGTGGTCAGCGATGTTCAGATCCCTCCCGTCCTTCAGATATTTCACGATGTTAGGGTCAAGAAGAATCTCGAACGTCTCACCGTGAGACTCAAGTCTGGCAACAACCGCATCATCGAGACTTACCATGCAACGCCCTCAAAGTTTTTTGATAAGACCGTCGA
>JAITWO010000035.1 GCA_031285205.1 Methanomassiliicoccaceae archaeon
GAGGAGGGATATCATCACAGCGAACCCGAGTGCCAGCCATATGATGTGCGGTGCTTTGGTGGGCTCGCCCCGTTTCGTTATCTTCATCAGAGAGGGCAGCTGCCCCAGGATCAGGCCGACGAACAGGAACATCGCCGCAAGGAGGTGCTCGTTCATCATATAATCAAGGAAATAGGCGACCGCAAGCAACCCCGCGACTATCCCCGACAATATCGCCGCCAGGAACCAGAAGTCCTCCCTTATCTTCTTCCTTATGTGGGTGACGTCATCTATCAGCCTTTCATAGATCCCGAAGATCACCGCGACTATGCCGCCGCTTATCCCCGGAAGCCATGATGCGGCGCCTACAAGGACCCCGATAATAAAATTTTTTGAACCCTCTTTAGCGCCCATAAGGGTGCGTTAACACGCGCACATTAATAAACTCATGCGAGTGGATATGCCTTCAGCTTGTACCCGTTCGATTCTGTGAAGCCCGACTCGAGGTTCCCGACCCAGAGCGCCAGTTTGAACCGGTATGTCTCGCATGCGTAATACCCGTTGATGATACATAAGTACGCGCCGGCCTGCCCCTTCACCGTCGTGTCAGAGAATGACGCATCCTTTATCCCGGCGACCGCATGTCCCTCGGCGACGTTCGGGTTGGTCATCACGATTATGGCAGATTCAAATCCTGCCGCCTTTGCTATCGACGCGGTAAGTAATGCATGGCATTCGCAGTCGCCGAGCGCCTTGTAGAGCGCCCAGTCGTAGAGGGCCTCCGTCGGATAACTGTAGTATTCCACTGAGGTGTTCGATGTATGCACCCCGCGGATCTTGTAATAGAAGCTGTCGTTGGTCCTCTCGGCATATGTGGCCACCCACAGCGCATTGTTCATGAACGATGCTATCAGGTTCATCCTATCGTACCTTTCCTCCAGTCCGAGATCGTCAGCCAGCGCCATGAGCTTGTTCGCTATCTCTTTGATGGCATCCGTCTGCCATACCCCGAAGCTACCGATATTCGATATCTTGAAATCGCGCGCCCTGTTCTTTTCCGCATAAAGGAGATACTCTTTCACATCGAAGCCGAATGAGAGCTTGTGCTTGCGGTCCTTATCAGCGACCGGGTCCTGATAATAATCGTTCCACTCCACGCTGGATGATATGCGGCCGTTCACGGTCATCGTTTTTGTCAGGATAGATGTTCCGGTGGTGTCGGTCATGGTCAATGTGATATTGTACCTTCCCGGATAGAGGTCTATGGTGTAACTGCCTCCGTCCTTCATTCCGCCGGCGAACTCGACATATGCGTCAGGATAGGTGGCCTTATTGGACGGGATGTTGTTCGTCTTGTAACTGTCCCTTATCTCCCAATCGAATGTTGCGGAAGGATCATTTAAAAGCAACCCGTAAGTGAATGTGCAAGTCTCCTTGTTGGAGGCACCCGTCTGAGTGATGTCCGTCTGAATGATATCGAAGGTCAGAGGGCTCCATTTGGCATAGAGCGTGATGTCATCCTCAATGGGCAGAGGAGAGTAGAATGCGGTGTTGAACGATGCGGACGTGTACCATCCGGCAAAGTGATAGCCTTCGCTGCCGGTCATCATGCCCGTCTGTTCATCCAGCCAGGATTCCACCGAGGCCCCTTTGGTGACGGTGACCGACCCTATGACCTCCCCGCCGGACCTGAGCGTGACGACCGGTTCCTTATCAGTGAACAGGAAAAAATATGCAAGACCTCCGGTAACCATCATTGCCGCAACGGCTATCGCCACCAGAGTCTTAACAGAGATCATAGTTGTCTTTCGTAACAACTATCAGTATTTAAATTATACTACCAGTTGCTTTATTTAAAGACGATGTCACGGATGACCTTCTGTGTCTCGTCCGGCGTCCTCACTGTGTTTACCAGATTTATCTCCGAATCAGCGAAGAACTTCCTGAAGAAGTTCTCCCGTATGCGCATCTTCCTTTTGTCTCGGATGATCTGGTGCGGGTTGCAGAGGTCGTTGTCCCTGATGTATGCCCACGCATCCCTGGCGTTAAGTGATTCGACGATGCTCTCCTTCGGGTCCCTTCTTAACATTATAACATGCCGTATGGTCGTCATAGGGATCACCGAGCCGTATCCGGTGACCCATCTTATGTTCGCTATCCCTCTTCCCCTATTGTCGAATTTCGTGGCGGTGACAAGCGGCCTGAACTCTTCCCACACGTCGCCTATGTCCGCATCTATGTAGCAGTTCTTCTCAGAGCCTATGGCAAGCGGCAACCCGTTCTCCTTCCTCACAAAATACCAGTCATCGGTTATCAGCCGTGCATCCTTTGTCCTCAGAAGCCCCCAGGAATGTGTCGTCTTCCCGGTCTTGGAAGGGGCGATCAGGGTCACTCCGCACCCTCCGATGTCAAGCGCGGCACCATGCACATGATCAACGCCGTGCGAATCCTCCAGGATGTCCGATGCGACGGCAAGCGCGATGCTCTTTATCCATCCGTAATAATCAAAGTTGTAAAGGAACGCGGTCCTGGTCTCAACGTTATAAAGGACCTTCATATCCTCTTTGGGATCAACGATGCAGATGATCTTCGCGTGCGACCTCACATTGCTGGACATGGAATAGAAATTGTCGGCCCACGTGTCGGCTATGACGCGGTCAGTGGTGTATAATTTAACGGAAACGCCGTATATGTCCGCCTTTGACGAATAGAACGGCAGTGACGAATATCTTTTAAAAAACTCATCCGTCTCCGTTGCGCTGATGATGCTGACAGGATATGACATACGGTAACATCAATGGTCACATGCCTATTAACCTGTTCGGTCATCCTCTATGTCCACGAGGTTGGGGAACATATTCCCAAGGCCCCATTCCGCCATGCTGATCAGCAGAGGTATCAGGCTCATGCCTTTTTCAGTGAGCGAGTATTCGACGCGCGGCGGTATCTCCGCATACGCCTTACGGATGATGAGCCCGTCCCTTTCCATCTCCTTCAGCTGTTTGGTGAGCATCCTCGGTGAGACTCCGTCGATCTCTCTCATCAGCTGATTGAACCTCATCTCGCTCTTTATTCTCAGTTTGCAGAGGACGACGGCCTTCCACCTGCCCTCTATGACAGACATGGTGGCATCTATTGCACAATCGGTCCTTGGGGATATCATAAAGAAGTAATATGATTGCAAGTATAAAGATATTAACTATAAAAAAAGAACTTTTCATCTGACATCTCTGTTAACATGTATGTTTGTTAAGTAAGCTTTTTATCCCAGATATTCACTGGATATTATCATGAGGACGGCAGTCGTTTTCACTTCGAAGTTCGGGACCACGCAGAGGACAGCCGAATACATAGCAAAGGCATTGAACGCAGACCTCTTCGACCTCGGGAAGGGGGCACCGGCGATCGCAGAGCATGAGATGATCGTGCTCGGGAGCGGGATATACGCAGGCAACATGTCAAAGCGCATGAGGACATTCGTGAGCGATCTCGGCGCGATGAATGATAAGAGATTGGCCCTGTTCGTGTGCTGCCGGTT
>JAITWO010000061.1 GCA_031285205.1 Methanomassiliicoccaceae archaeon
AGCGCGCCGGTCCCTTTCGGACCGTGTATCTTGTGCGCCGACACTGACAGCAGGTCTATGGAATCCCTTGTCACATCGATACCCGTCTTCGTGAACGCCTGCACCGCGTCCGTGTGGAACAGCGAACCGTTCTCGTGCGCTATCTTCGCAAGCTCCGCTATCGGCTGCAGTGTACCGATCACGTTGTTCGCAGCCATCACCGAGACCAACGCCGTCCTTTTATCTATGGCATTCAAGAGGTCATCGGCACTCACCCTCCCCCTGCGGTCCACGGGAAGTATCACCACCTCATACCCCTCCCTGCTCAGAATGCCGCATGCCTCAAGGACCGCGGAGTGCTCCACTGCCGACGTTATTATCTTCTTCCTTCCGGAATTCCTGACGGTCCCGAGCAGCGCGAGGTTATCTGCTTCCGTTCCCCCGGATGTGAATGTTATTTCCGACGGTTTACAGCCGAGCGCCGCAGACATTCTCTTCCTTGCTGCCGACAATGCCTTCGCGGCATCGTCACCCATCGCATGTATGCTGCTCGGATTTCCGTATTTTTCGGTGAAAAACGGCATCATCTCATCTATCACTTCTTTAGCAACTGCTGTTGTGCCACTGTTGTCAAAATATGCGAATTCCGTCATTTCACGTTTGTAATATTCTAGCGAGTATATCAAAAGTGCGTGCTCTCTTAGAAAACATAAATATAGTGTCGCCCGTTTAAGGTGAAACAATATGCGGCCCGATAATTAAGTGCCGCGAACCGTGAACAGAGGTCATCGTAATGGGAGAAAAACCGTTGGTTGTGAAAATGCCGCGCATTCAGAAGGAGATGTTAGCATGCCTTCAATGCGGTTATTGTATAGAAGTGTGCGAAGCGCATGCGCAGACCCCCTGGGAGTCCGTGACGCCGAGAGGAAAGATCTACTTTCTGACGCAACTTGATAAGAAGAACATATTGGACAAGCTGCTCAACAGGAATGTCGATGCGCGCGGCGACTTCGTTGATGCCATCTATAAGTGCACCGGATGCGGTAACTGCGAGGAGGTATGTCATGCGGGCCTTGAACTGGTGTCCTTCTGGGAGAAGATCAGGGCTTGGCTCGTCGACTGCGGGATCGGTCCGCTGCCGAAGCACACGGACCTCATCGAGCGCATAAACGCAAAAAGGAACCCGTACGATGAGGACCCTGAGGCAAGGGATGCCTGGTGGCCCGAAGATGTCAAGAGGGAGAAGATCCCGGATGTCATCATGTTCGCTGGGTGCACCGGATCTTACAGGATGAAGGACATCCCGAGGGCCGGCGTAAGAGTTATGGACAGGGCAGGAGTGAAACAGAACTGTCTCGGACGTGATGAGTACTGCTGTACCTCCCCTGCACTCAGGACCGGCGAGCTGACACTGACCAAGAAAGCGGCAGAAACGGTGGTCAACAAATCGGACGCAATGGGTGCAAAGGACATGGTGATGACCTGTTCCGGTTGTTTCAAAACCGTATCAACTGACTTCGGCAACCATTTCGCCCGCACCAGCCAGAACGTGTACCACTTCACCGAATATGTGGAAAAACTGATAGCGGGCAGAAAACTGCCGTTCAATAATCCCATCAACGCGAAGGTCACATACCATGACCCTTGCCACCTCGGTAGGCATTCCGGGGTGTTCGATGCACCGCGCAACATCCTGAAAAAGATAAAAGGAGTGCAGTTCATCGAGATGGATAAGACCCGCGAGAACTCAAGATGCTGCGGCGCCGGAGGAGGCTACAGAAGCGCGTTCACTGATTTTGCTGTGAACATCGCAGCGGAGAGGATCAGGGATGCCGAGGCCGTCGGTGCCGAGATAATTGCAACAGCATGTCCGTTCTGCGTGCTCAACCTGAACTCCGGAGCGAAGAAGATCGGGTCCAAGGTAAAGGTCATGGATATTTCTGAGATGCTGCTGAAGGTCACCGGACCGGTGGAGCAGAAGCCCGCACCGGCACCTGCGCCGGCGCCTCCGAAGGCGGAACCGGTACCTGCAAAGGTCGAGGCTGTGCCCGTTCCTGCACCGGTCCCCGTAAAAGCGGAGCCTGTACCCGCCCCGGCGGTTGCTCCGGCACCTGCGCCGGCACCCGTAAAAGCAGTGCCCGCACCGGCACCTGCAAAGGTCGAGACAACAGCGGTCGTTGCCAAACCGGAGGTGGTTACCGCTGTCGCGGTTGTCGCGATGCCTGCGCCCCCGGCTCCCGTCCATGATGACGATGGCGAGAGGGACGCATACAAGGAAGCGGAAGAGGAGACGGACGATGATGTCCTGAAGGAAGAGACCGCACAGGACAGCGGGGAGCTGAGGCTCAGAAGGAAGCTGTGGAGAAGAGGCTACAGGTACAGGAAGAAGTACGGCAGCAAGAAGATCACCATCGCATTCCTGAAAGCAAAGGTGGCCGTGTTCGTCAGCGAATCGGCCAGCGCCAGGGACAAGGATGATGACGAGGCGCTCAAGACCGCAGGATGGACCGTCCTCAGGTTCAAGGATTCGAGCATAAAGGACGCCAATAAAGAAGCGGACAGAATTATCGCGGCGATAGAGAACAACCTCAACGCCCTGATGAACGAGGAGACCGTATCAAAGGGCAAGGTCGATGTGGATTCTGATGTCTTCGGAGAGGAGAAGGATGACGATCCGGCAGACCTCAAGCTGAGGAGGATACTCTGGAGGAACTCTTACAGGTACAGGCGGAAATACGGCAGGGAGAAAATCACCGTGGCGTTCCGCCGGGCCAAGGTCGGGGCGTTCGTGTGCGCCGATGCGTACAAACGGAGGGGCGATGAACAACTGGTGAAGAGGGGATGGACCATAATGCGCTTCAAGGAGTCGAATATCACCGACGCCAAGAAGGAAGCGGCGAAGGTCATGGCCGCTGTGGACAGGAACCTCTACCTCCTTTCGAAGGGCGTGATCCCGGAGGGAGCGAACATCACCGGCTCGGATGTGCTTGACCGTGATGCCGAGGAGAACACCCCGGAGTACAGACTCAGGATGGCCCTCTGGAGGACCCACAGGTACAGAAGGCATTACGGCGAACAGAACATAGATATCGCTTATCCGTCATCGAAGGTGGCCGTGTTCGTGGACGATTCCGGTGAGAAGAGGGCATCCGACCGCCTGCTCGAGAATGACGGGTGGGCTGTGTTCAGATTCAAAGGCGCCAATATATCGGACGGCAGGAAGGAAGCCGACAAGATAATCGCTGCGATCGGCACCAACAAAGAGGCGATGGAGGATCTCGATTTCGAAGAGGGCGGCAGCGATGACGAGGAAGACCTGTCATACCTGCTGGACGACACTCCCGAAGGAAGGGTCCGCAGGGCCGTTTG
Organism: Methanomassiliicoccaceae archaeon; assembly: GCA_031285205.1. Lineage (GTDB taxonomy): Archaea > Thermoplasmatota > Thermoplasmata > Methanomassiliicoccales > Methanomethylophilaceae > Methanomicula. The sequence goes on from JAITWO010000061.1 coordinate 3,349, forward strand.
GAATAAGAGGATCAGGTACAGGAGGAACTACAGCCGGTACAAGATCGACATGGCCTTCGTGAAATTCAAGGTGGCCGTGTTCTTCGACGATCACGGAAAACCGAAGGCTGCGGACGATCCGCTCACCGCCAAAGGATGGGTTGTCATGAGGATAAAGGTCCCGGACATCACCGACGGCGCGGACGAGGCGGCTAGGATCCACAAGGCAGTGAAGGAAGCCAAGAAAGCTACCAGGAAGAAAAAGAAGAAGCCCGCGAAAAAGAAAGCGTGATCCGAAACCCTTTTCATTTTATCCTTTCGGCAGCGATAGCTCCGCTACCGTAATATATTGATAATTCGTCTGTGACAGTGTTGTCATTCGAACTGCTGGACAAAAAAGTGACGGATGTTCTCATCGGTATGAACATCTTTTCTCCGACGGACCCTCAGGTTGACGTCATACCTAAGATACTGGACGGTAACAATGTCCTTTTGGTCGCACCGACCGGGATCGGGAAGACGGAAGCCGTGATGTTGCCGATATTCGACATGATGCTCAGAACTCCCCGGAAGGGGATACGATGCATCTACGTGACCCCGCTGCGCGCGCTGAACCGCGACATGCTCCGCCGGATGGAAGAGTTCGGGAAGGCGCTTGACCTTAAGGTGGGTGTAAGGCATGGCGACACATCAGACCATGAACGCATGAAGCAGTCGCGGGACCCTCCGGACATACTGATAACCACCCCTGAGACCTTACAGGTCCTCTTCACAGGAAAACGGTTACGTGAACACCTGACCGGAGTACGGTGGTTAGTGGTCGATGAGATACACGAGCTTGCGAGCGTCGAGCGGGGGGCGCAGCTGAGCGTCGCGATGGAGAGGCTCGCAACGATCGCCGGGGAATATCAGCGGATAGGGTCATCGGCGACGGTCGGCAACGTGGACGATGTCGCGAGATTCCTCGCCGGCACGGGAAGGGATGTTCTTGTTTCCAAGCACGATACGAAGAGGGACCTTGTGCTTGATATCGAGTGCCCCGGATCGGACGATGACCCTGTGCTTGCCGATCGGTTGCAGTGTGACCCGAACATGCTGGCAGTGATGGAGCGCGCCAAGGATCACATAATCAACGGCAGATCGACCTTATTTTTCGTCAACACGCGTGAGACGGCCGAGTGGCTTGCCGCGAGATACCACCTTCTTGACCCAGATCTTCCGATAGACGTGCACCACGGCTCCCTTTCAAAGGAGAACAGGGTGGAGATGGAGGAGCTCTTCAAAAAAGGCGATCTGAAGGCGCTGATATGCACCTCATCGCTGGAACTCGGGATCGATGTGGGGTCCACTGACCTTGTCATACAGTATAATTCACCAAGACAGGTATCCAGGATGGTGCAGCGTGCGGGGCGTGCGGGGCACCGCATCGGTGAAACGATAAGAGCGAAGATCATCGCCACCTCGCCGGACGAACTGCTTGAGGCGGCCGTCATAGGGCGGAGGACGGCATCGAAAGAACTGGAGGACAAGGCCGGCCGCCCCAAGCCGTTCACCGTGCTTGCGAACCAGCTCATCGCGATGACCATGTCCTCGCGCATGAACAGGGATGATGCGTTCGCCGTCCTCAGAAGGTCACATGCGTTCAGAGACCTGGAAAAGGAGGAGATGGGTGCCGTCCTTGATCAGCTGATCTCTATAAAATTAATATTTGAGGATGCGAACGGGTTCAGGAGATCCAAGAAGGGGATGGACTACTTTTACAATAACATCTCGATGATCCCCGACGAAAGGACGTATGTGATACGGGACATAAGCACAAGGGGAATAGTCGGCACGCTCGATGAAAGCTTCGTGGCAACGTTCGCGGAACCTTATGCCATGTTCATCGCCAAAGGACGAACATGGAGGATAGTGGAGATGCGCGAGGATGAGCTCCTTGTGGAAGGTTCAAAGGAGATCGGTTCCGTTCCGTCGTGGACGGGAAGCGACATCCCGGTCCCTTACGAAGTGGCGATGGAGGTCGGTCGTTTGCGGCGTGTGATGAACCTTGACGAGTATGATTGCGACGATACCGCCAAGGAACGTATATGTTCATACGTTGCCAAGCAGAAGGAGAAGGGGTTTGATGTCCCGTCTGACATGCTCGTGACCCTCGAGATCGGGGACAGGACGGCAATAATAAACTCCTGCTTCGGGACCCGGGTGAATGAGACGCTAAGTAAGATCTATTCCGCCCTGTTGTCCGCGAGACTCGGTGAAAGCGTCGGCATATCAACGGACCCATACAGGATAATGATGGAGCTTCCGAGGAATGTGGGAAAAGATGTGCTGCTCAACGCGCTCACGTCCATACGCCCCGGAAGCATCGGATCGTTGACAAAACTGACGATGGCCAATTCATCCTACCTGAAATGGAGGTTCATGTACGTTGCTAAAAAATTCGGGATAATAGACAAGGATGCGGACCACCGGTTCATCAATTTCTCACGTCTCTTTGATACGTATAAGGATACGGCCGCATACGATGATGCGGTCTCCAAAGTACTGTGGGAGGACCTGGACGCCGAGAACACCGAAAAGGCGATAGCCGCGATATCCGACGGGACGATAAAGGTGAAGGTCACTTCTGTGACGCCTATAGGCATGGAGGGCGTGAACGGGACGAAGGAACTGATGCAGCCCCTGAGGGCCGATCATTCAATACTCATGGCGATGAAAAGGAGACTCGAGGATGAGGTCGTCTATGCGTCATGCCTTAAGTGTCAGACGCAGCGGAGATTACGCGTATCGGACGCGCCCGGCAGATTCTCCTGTGGGAAATGCGGCGGGAACATGATCGCCGTCCTGAAGGAATATGAGAAGGACAATATCAGACTGTTCGGTAAGAAGGATCAGGACGACGCCGAGAAGAAGGAGATGCTGAGGATATCGCGCAACGCCAACCTTGTCAATGAGAACGGGAAGAAGGCGGTGATGATACTCGTGGGCAGAGGCATCGGGCCGGACTCGGCGTCACGCATCCTGAACAGGATGCATACCGACGAAGATGACCTCCTCAGAGATATTTTAGCGTCAGAGGTCCTTTACGCGAAGAACAAAAGATTCTGGGATTAGACCACTTTATTGCGCAACTCCCCGACGCCGTGTATCTTCGCGACGACCGTATCCCCTTTGACCAGCGGGCCTATCCCTTCTGGAGTTCCAGTTGCCATTATGTCCCCTTTTTCAATGGTGATGAACCTTGAGACATATGATATCAGTTCGTCCATGCGGAATATCATCATCGATGTGTTCCCCCTTTGCCTCACGGCGCCGTTCACCGACAGCTCAAGGTCCAGATCATGGAGGTCCTTCACCGAAGCGACCGGAACAGGGTCGGATATAGGGCCGAAGGTGTCCATCCCTTTCGCTATGCACCACGGGTTCCCTTCGGACCTGGCCTTCGTCTGCATGTCCCTTGCCGTTACGTCATTGAACACCGCTATTTCCGATATATACGATAGTGCTTTGTTCCCGGGTATGTTCTTTCCCGTCTTCCCGAAGACGAGTGCCAGTTCCACCTCGTGATGTATCGCGCCGGTGCCGTCGACGGTGACGATGTTCTCGTTGTTACCGATGAGACATGACGGCGGTTTGAAGAATACTATCGGTTCTTTCGGTAACGGTGCGTTGGTCTCCGACAGATGCGACCTGTAGTTCCATCCTATGCATATTATCTTGCTGGGCCTCATTTTAATTCCCCTTTGACCGTGAATTCCGTTGTTCTCTGTTGCTCCGCGGGATCGGCCATCTCTTTCGGTCTGTGGCCTTTGTAGCCTTTTGCGATCACATAGACCTCTGATGATGCTGCCCGTGTGGCATCCGGCTCATGTACCTTCACGCTTTGGAACCTTCTCTCCAATTCCCATTTCACCGACGGGAACATGTCCCCCATGAACACCTTGACGACCATCTTCCCGTTCTTTCTGAGAACGTGATCGGCAACGTCGATGGCAAATATACATAGATGGACGGACCTTGCATGATCCGTGGAGTAATGGCCGCCTATGTTCGGTGCCATGTCCGAAAGGACCACGTCGGCCTTACCTTCGAACTTTTCGAGAAGCTCGTCCATTGTTCCTTTTGCTGTTATGTCGCCCAATATGGTCATAACGCCGTCTATGGGTTTTATCGGCCTCAGGTCCACACCTATCACCTTACCGTCACCGACCCTTTCCTTCGCGACCTGCAACCACCCGCCGGGCGATGCCCCAAGGTCAACGACGGAATCCCCCTCTCTGAATATCTCGAAGCGATCGTCTATCTGCATCAGCTTGAATGACGCCCGCGAACGGTAATCGTACTTCTTCGCCAGCCTGTAGTACTTCTCCTGTTTACGTTCAGCAAGCCAGCGTTTGGTCATCGTATGTATCATCGGCTACGGAGATTTAACATCTTCGGATTTCTCTGAAAGAAGATATAAACCCGCAGACGATACCGCACCTAGATACTATGCCAGGATGGACTTATGCCAGATCGGGTGTTGACATTGACAGGAAATCCAGCGCGATAGAGTCGCTTGTCAAAGAGCTCAGATTCAAAAGGAAGGGCAGGGGACAGGTCAAGAAGCTGAAAGGGGCGTACGCCGGCCTGATAGATTTCGGCGATGTTTATCTTACATTGTGCACGGATGGTGTTGGCACCAAACTGTTGGTGGCGGAGGAGCTCGGCATCTGGGATACCGTCGGGATCGACTGTATCGCGATGAACGTCAACGACGCCATATGCGTCGGTGCGGAGCCGATGGCGTTCGTCGATTACATAGCTATCGACAGACCCGATGATAACATCACCAACGCCATAGGGAGAGGGTTGGAAAGGGGGGCCAGGATGAGCAATATGGACATCGTCGGCGGCGAGATAGCCATCCTTTCCGACATGGTAAACGGTGTCGATGTCTCAGGGACGTGCCTGGGGTTCGTGCCCAAGGATAAAGTGATTACCGGGCAGACGGTAAAGAAAGGGGATCTCGTTGTTTCGCTGAAAGCGTCGGGCATACATTCCAATGGATTGACATTGGCCAGGAAGGTGTTCGAGAGCGCCGGGGTCGACATGACCGACAGGATATCCGGATTGAAGAAAAGTGTGGGCATGGAGCTGCTCACTCCGACCGCGATCTACGTCAGGCAGGTCCTTTCCATATTGGACAGACACAATGTCAACGGGATGATGAACATCACCGGCGGCGGTCTGAGGAACCTGCTGAGGATGAGGAAGGGATACAGATGCGTGATAGACGACCCCGTGAGGCCGCTGCCGATATTCAGGGTCATGCAGGAACTGGGGGAGATCGACACGAAGGAGATGTACAACACGTTCAACATGGGCATGGGATACTCGATCATCGCACCGCCGGATGATGCCGAAGCAATCGTATCGGAAAATAAGAATGCGAAGATAGTCGGCTTCGTCGAAAAAGGGAACGGGGTGCTGTATGCACCCGACAACCTGCTGTACGACCGTTACTGAGGGGCGCAGAGCGCTCCGATGACCGCGCCCAGCGCGGTGCATGTTTCAAGCGAGTAACGGTTCCCCGTGATGTCCAGATTATATTTCGGGATGGATGACACATTCTTCGGCAGACCGTGCGGACCCAGCCCGAAGACCAGCAGGATGCTTTTTCCGCTGCTGATCATGTTCTTCGCCTCACTCGGAGTTATCGATAGCTTCGGGTCGGGTCTGCTTGTTGTCAGTATGGGTTCACCGAGCTGCGGCGGGAACCCCTTCCCGGGATACGGGAAGCTGTGGAACCTACCTTTTTCCGCCAGTTCAACAAAATAACAACCGTGGTCGCCGATGCTCGTCGTCCCGGCGACCCATTCCGCCAGCTCCGCCGGCGTCCCCGGTTCCTCCGGGAACGGGAAGCCGAACAATGCCAGATTCGCATCGAAGGCCAACGCCAGCGGTCCGGCGCGCGCCAATGCCCTTCTGTGCGCTTCCATGAACTTGTTCGGGTTGTATGAGTTGTAAAGGCCGATGGTTATCCTTCCCTTCCCCAAAGGATCACCTCTCTGCATCCATGTTCTTACGCTGGCGCCCCACTATCGCGTGCCTGTCGCCGTCCAGAAATATATCCATATCAGGATTGTCGGATTGTATTATCTCGATCTGCCTGAATATCTCAGACAGCGTGAGATCACTGGTCCTGACATCAATGAACACCTTATCCATGGTACACCGGTATTACTCCGGATACGGTTCACGATATTTATGCTTTGTAACTTCCGCCGTGTGTTAAATAACCATATATCAATACCCCGCCGATAAGATGGCGACGCTCATGGACTATCAGGACAAGGGAGTTCCCGACGCGGAAAGATTCTACGCCGCCAACAGGAACCTGCCGAGGGAAGCTTACAGGGCCAGGATCATCGAGACATACGGTCCTGCCTCCGGACGCGACAGGAAGATCGAAGCCATCGTTAACGCCGCCGTTCTCGCATATGTTCTCAGAAAATAGAGGGCAGGCATCCGTATGATCACGATCATATGATCATGCTCATATGATAATGCATCCTTCATTGAGATGCCGTTGCGCAGATCTTTGCCAAAAACCGATGACTGGGATATGGTGCCGCGAGCCGGGCTCGAACCAGCGACTTCAAGATCTTCAGTCTTGCACTCTCCCAACTGAGTTACCGCGGCGTGAAACTCCCCATTGTGCATTTCTGTTATATAGTTAATGGTACTGAAAATGATCACTGTCTGCGGCGGGTGCGGTCCTCCGCCGGCTGTATCGCGAAGCATCTGTGACATGTGAGTTCCGTCACGTCCAGCGTCTCGCCGCATGATGTGCATATCTTCGTCGGCATGCTGCCCGATGAACCTGACGCGTTCCTGAAATATTTTACAAAACCGAATGTGATCAGCGCTATGGCCAGCATCATCATCACAAAGAACAATGCCACGATGATGACGATATTCAAGCCGCCGTCGCCAAACGGGTCCGACAGCATGGCGTACAATAAGAACCCTATCGATGCGAATAACAACATTATGCCGACGGCCGCCATTACAAGGAATGCTATCCTTCTCATGCCTTATCGGACTGCGTATCGCTGTCCCGCCTATTTGATTCTGTGCTCACTTCTTCGGGTTGTGCGTCTTATGGTCTATGAACTTTATCTCGTTGGGCTGTATGGGCTGTATCGAATAGCATTTGGGACACGAATGTTCCGTTACATCGATCAATGCGCCGCATGCGGCGCACTTCTTCGTCCTTGATGCTGACGACGTGCTGTTCGCCTTGCCTGCCGATGCGATGAAGTTCATGATGAATATCGCCACTATGAGCGCGAAGAATATCCCGAACATGAGGAACATGTTGTCCGTCACGCCCTCCATGGCACCTGGATCATCCGAGGTCGCGGCCGTGGACACCGTGTAAAATATCCATGCGAACAATCCGAATATCGCCATCGCCAACACCGTTGTCAATATCCCTGCTATCTTCTGCGCCGTCATATCATCCCTTCGGTCTTATTTCCTGATCCTCGTCCTTCGGCTCCAGGTACGTGCTATCGTTCATTACCGTCGGCTGCGGCGCCCCACATCCTGTGCATGTCTTTGCCTCAATGTCCATCACGGTGCCGCATTCGACGCATTTTTTCAATGTCTGCTCCCTCTTCGCCTTCCGGACCGCAAGATACCCCACAGTGAAGAGGATCACGTTCAGCGCTATGAACGCCGCGATGATCGCCGCCGCGTACATCAGAGTTCTCGACCCGTCCTCCGATGCGGAATCGCCGGTCAGCAGGACAAATGCGGCCAAAGATATCATGAACACCGAGACCGAGAGCGCTATGATGAGCGCCCTCGTCCTTAACGGCAGGTCACTGATCATTATTCCCTTCCTCGGCGCCCATCACCGGCTCCAATGCGGTCACGAGGTCGTCCTCTTTCATGTTCATCACCTTCACGCCCATCGCGTTGCGTCCGGTGATCCTGATGTCAGCGACCTTTATCCTTATTATCTTCCCCTGTTTGCTTGTTATCATCAGCTCATCTGTTGCGTTGACCTTCCGGACAGCGACCACGTCGCCGTTCCTGCCGCCGGTCTTTATCGTTATCACTCCTTTCCCTCCGCGGCGGGTTTTGCGGTAATCGCCCACTGACGATATCTTGCCGAACCCTTTCTCGGTCACGGTGAGGAGCATGTCCTCCGGCCGCACGGATGCCATCGCCACCACCGAATCGCCGGCGTTCAGCGTCATTCCTTTCACGCCCATCGTGTCCCTTCCCGTCGGTCTGACGTCCTCCTCATTGAACCTGCACGCCTGTCCGCCCTTTGTTGCGATTATTATCTCGGCGTCCCCTGTCGTCATGTGCGTCTCCACCAGTTCATCGTTCTCTTCCAGCTTTATCGCCTTTATGCCTCTTGCCCTCACGTTGCCGTAGGCACTGAGGCAAGTCTTCTTCACCAGACCGTTGCGTGTGCAGAACGCCAGGTATTTATCATCGGGGAAATCGGAGACGCATATCGTGTTCATAACTTTCTCGCCGTCTTCGAGATCGGACAGCATGTTCACTATCGGCTTTCCTTTGGATTGCCGGCTACCCTCCGGTATACGGTATCCTTTCAGCCAGTGCAGGCGCCCCTTGTTGGTTATGAACATCACGTAATCGTGCGTTGACGTTACGAAGAGATTGACCACATGATCCTCCTCCTTCGTCTGCATCCCTATCAGTCCGACCCCTCCGCGCCCCTGCTGTTTGTATGTGCTCAGAGGGATGCGTTTTATGTAATTGTCACCGGTGATCGTGATCACGACATCCTCCCTCGGTATCAGGTCCTCCTCGTCCGTGTCGATGGCGTTCGGATCAATGACGGTACGGCGGTCATCGCCGTGCGTCTCCTTCATCTCCAGAAGATCCGCTTTGATTATCGCCATGACCCTCGATTCTTTATCCAGGATGTCGCGGAGGTCCTCCATCAGTTTGATTATCTCTTCGTAGTCGTTCCTGAGCTTCTCAATCTCCAGGCCGGTGAGCCTCCTCAGGTTCATGTCCAATATCGCTTTGGCCTGCTCCTCGGTTATTGAAAGAAGGGCCATGAGGCCATCGCGCGCCTCCTCGCCCGACTTCGACGCGCGTATCAACGCGATCGTTTCATCAAGCATGCCGAACGCCTTCATCAGTCCCTCCAGGATATGATGGCGCCTCGCCGCCTCGGCGAGGTCGAATTTCGTTCTGCGGGTTATGACGGACTTACGGTGGCCGATGTAATGGGACAGCATGTCCTTCAGGGATAACGTCTGCGGCCTGTTGTTCACTAGTGCCAGATTGATTATCCCGAACGTCTGTTCCATCCTCGTTTGTTTGTAAAGGTTCTCAAGGACCACGTTCTCTATCGCATCCTTGTGCAATTCAATGACGATGCGCATCCCGTTGCGGTCCGATTCGTCACGCAGATCCGTTATACCTTCGAGGTCCTTGTTCTTCACGCGCTCCGCGATCTCCTCGATCAGCAGCGCCTTGTTCACCTGATACGGTATCTCATCGACGATGATCTTCGACTTCCCTGACGGTGCCGTCTCGATGTGCGTGTTCGCCCTTATCTTTACTTTCCCGCGACCGGTCATGTACGCCGACATTATCCCTGCCAGGCCGTATATGGTGCCTCCTGTGGGGAAGTCCGGGCCTTTGATGAACTCCATCAGTTCACTCAGCTCCGCATCCGGATTGTCTATCGTGTGCACCAATGCGTCGACGACCTCCGAAAGATTATGAGGGGGCATCTTCGTTGCCATCCCCACCGCGATGCCGTCGGAACCGTTCACCAGGAGGTTGGGGAACTTCGACGGAAGGATGGACGGCTCTTTCAACGATCCGTCAAAATTGTCAACGAAGTCCACCGTGTCCTTATCGAGGTCCGCTAACAGGTCCGCCGATATCTTGGACAGCTTCGCCTCGGTGTAACGCATCGCCGCCGCCGAGTCACCGTCAACGGAACCGAAGTTCCCCTGACCATCCACCAGCGGATAACGGAGGGAGAACGGCTGGGCCATCCTCACCATTGAGTCGTATGCCGCCGAATCTCCGTGCGGATGATATTTACCTAAGACCTCACCGACCACCCTCGCCGATTTCTTGTGGCCGCTCCTGTACGTCAGCCCCATGTCATGCATCGCGTACAATATCTTCCTGTGCACCGGCTTAAGGCCGTCGCGCACATCCGGAAGTGCCCTTCCGACTATCACGGACATCGAGTAGTCGATGTAGGACTTCTTCATCTCGTTCTCGATGCTCTGAGATATTACCTTCGGCACGACCTTATCAAAATTCTCTCCGTCGGCCATGGTATCACACATCCAGATTGATTACTTCATGCGCATGCTCGATTATGAAGTCCCTGCGCGGCTCGACCGCATCGCCCATGAGCATCGTGAACAGCTCATCGGCCAGCATCGCGTCCTCTATCATCACCTGTTTCATCACTCTGGTCTCCGGGTCCATCGTCGTCTCCCAGAGCTGCTGCGCATTCATCTCGCCGAGACCTTTGTAGCGTGTGACCTGCGCCCCCTGGCCGAACTCCTCCAGTGCCTTCGCCAACTCGGTATCATTGTACACATACTGCTCCTTCTTCCCCTTGTACACTCGGTACAGCGGAGGCATGGCCAGATACACGTACCCTGCCTCTATCAGCGGCCTCATCTGCCTGAAGAACAATGTCAGCAGCAGCGTCGATATGTGCGCCCCGTCAACATCCGCATCCGTCATTATGATGATGTTGTGATACCTTACCTTTGAGATATCGAAATCGTTCCCGATGCTCCCGCCTATTGCGATCACCAGATTCTTTATCTCCTCGCTTTGCAGTATCTTGTCGGGGCGGGCCTTCTCAACGTTCAGGATCTTCCCTCTCAGCGGAAGGATCGCCTGGAACATCCTGTCCCTCCCCTGCTTCGCGCTCCCCCCGGCAGATTCTCCCTCGACTATATATATCTCCGATCTCGCGGGATCGCGTTCCGTGCAGTCGGCCAGTTTCCCCGGAAGGCTGGTTCCCTCGAGGACGTTCTTCCTTCTCGTTAACTCCTTCGCTTTCCTGGCAGCCTCCCTCACCTGTGCCGCGAATATTGATTTTTTGATTATGATCTCGGCCATCTTCGGGTTTTCTATCAGATATTCTGCCAGTTTTTCGCCCATCACGGACGAGACTGCGCCCTGTGCCTCGCTGTTCCCGAGTTTTGATTTCGTCTGACCTTCGAACTGCGGTTCCGGAACTTTTACCGACAATATCGCCGTCAGCCCCTCCCTCACGTCTTCGCCGGTGAGCGGCTCTGCATCCTTCAGGAAGTTGTTCGTCTTCGCATATTCGTTTATAGTCCTCGTCAGAGCGGTCCTGAACCCAGCCATGTGCGTCCCGCCGTCGGGCGTGCTTATAGTGTTCACGAATGAGTTTATCGTCTCGTTGTAACCGTCCGTGTACTGCAGTGCGACCTCCACCTCTATCCCTGCGCTCTCGCCGCGGATGTATATCGGATTGGGGTGTATCGGGGTCTTGTTCTTGTTGAGGAACGACACGAACTCCGAAACGCCGCCTTCGAAATGGAACTTCTCCGACCTTCCGGTCCTCTTGTCCTCGAAGAATATCGCCACGTTCTTGTTCAGGAACGCCTGGTTCCTGAACCTCATCTGCAATACCTCGTACTCGAACTCCGTCGTCTCGAATACCCCTTTGTCCGGATAGAACGTCACCGATGTTCCCGTCTTATCCGACGGCCCCAGTCTTTCGACCGGCCCGTCGGGTTTTCCGTATGAGTATGATTGCCTGAACTCCGTGCCTTCCCTGTCGACCACCACTATCAGTTTGGACGACAGCGCGTTAACGACCGATACACCGACACCATGAAGGCCGCCCGATACCTTGTAACTGTTGTGATCGAACTTTCCGCCCGCATGGAGGTGCGTCATCACCAGTTCCAGTGCCGATTTCCCTTTCTCATGCATTCCCGTCGGTATCCCGCGTCCGTCATCGATGACCGTCACGGAATTGTCAGTGTTTATCAGAACCGTGATGAGGGTGGCGTATCCCGCCATGGCCTCGTCGATGCTGTTGTCCACCACTTCGTAGACCAGATGATGCAATCCGCGTGAATCAGTGCTTCCGACGTACATTCCCGGGCGTTTCCTGACCGCCTCAAGACCTTCCAGAACAACTATGCCGTCGGCACCGTAATTACCCTGCCCACTATCTTCTCCCATGTATTCCCATCCCTCGCCCATCTGCAATTGACTGGCTGTTGCTCTGCGTATGCTCTCATCGCATATAATACTATGCATGTGCGTATGCATGTGTGCGCACGCGCGCGTATGCGTGCACGAAGGCAAACACCGACGCGGCCAAGTAACGCTAAATATTATACCTCCATTAAGAGAAAACGATGAGCAGCATAATGGAGCAGGCCAGAAAGGGCATCACACCTCTCATCGCGAACGCTGCGGAGAAAGAGGGAGTGAGTGCCGAGAGCATCAGGAATGGTGTTGCGTCCGGCCGCATAGTCATCCCGTGCAACCCGATCCATGACCCGATGCCGTGCGCCATCGGAAACGGTATGACCGTGAAAGTGAACGTGAACATCGGAACGTCAAGGGACATGCCCTCCGTTGACGCCGAATTGAAAAAATTGGACATCGCACTGAGATATGGTGCCGACGCGGTCATGGACCTGAGCACGGGCGGCGACATTGACAGGATAAGAAGGATGATCATATCGAAATGCGATGTCATCGTCGGAACTGTTCCCATATATCAGACAGGGCTTTCCGCGGCAAGAAGGAACGCCGTCGTGGACATGAGCGAAGATGATATGTTCAACGGAATTGAATTGCACGCGAAGGACGGCGTTGATTTCATGACCGTTCATTGCGGCATAACGAAAGAAAATGTAGAATGGCTGAGGGGGTCGGGCAGGACGACGGATGTGGTATCGAGAGGCGGTTCCTTCCTGACCGCATGGATACTCCATAACGGACGCGAGAACCCCCTGTACGAGAACTTCGATTATCTTCTGGAGATCGCAAAGAAATATGAGGTGACACTGTCGCTCGGGGATGGTTTCCGACCGGGATGCATCGACGATGCGACAGATGCGGCGCAGCTATCAGAACTGATGACACTCGGAAGGCTCGTGAAAAGGTGCCGTAAAGCGGGTGTGCAGTCGATGGTGGAGGGTCCGGGGCATGTTCCGCTGGACATGGTGCCGGCGAACGTGCACCTTCAGAAGACGATATGCGATCACGCCCCGTTCTACGTGCTCGGGCCGCTGGTGACCGACATCGCACCAGGCTACGACCACATCGTGGGAGCGATAGGCGGCGCCGTGGCGGCACAGAACGGCGCTGATTTCCTGTGCTATCTAACTCCGGCGGAACACCTGTCACTGCCGGACGCCGATGACGTCCGTGAGGGACTTATAGCATCGAAGATCGCGGCGCACGTGGGGGACATCTGCAGAGGGCACGGAAGGGACCGCGATACACGGATGGCGCTCGCAAGGAGGGCATTGGACTGGGAGACGATGTTTGATACCTCTTTGGACCCCGACAAGGCAAGAAAGTACCGGGAAAGGGGCTGCACTGAGGAAAAGGACGGCTGTTCGATGTGCGGCGACGTGTGTGCGATAAAGATCGTCGACAACTATCTTCAGAAGCATAAAAAGTGAATCCCTGCGAGGTCATCCGCGCGAGACCGTGAACACGCTTAAAGAAAATTTTGAAAGAGGTTTCTGCCTGTTCATACACCTTTCCTTACTTTTTTTTCCTAAAGTAGGCCGCTATGAGCAACATCCCGTAGAGGGCGATGAATGCAACGATCAGCACATAGAGCGTATTGTCCGCCGGTGCTTCATCGTCACCCGCTTCACTGTTCCACTTCACGAAGAGCGTCATGCTCTCCTTTACCGGGTCGGCGAAGTCCCATGCGTTCTCAAGTGTCTCGTCGGTGTACCATCCTACGAATACGAACCCGTCCTTCGTGGGATCGTCGGGCTGAGTCACATACTCTCCTACCAGCACCCATTCGTCGGCGATGTCCGAGCCGCCGTCGGTGTAATATGTTACCCAAACTCCGAGCTCTCTCGTACCGTCCTCCCACTTCGCGAATAGTGTCATCTCCCCCGTTACCGGGTCGGCGAAGTCCCATGCGTTCTCAAGTGTCTCGTCGGTGTACCATCCTCCGAATATGAATCCGTCCTTCACTGGATCGTCCGGTTCGGTTGCGGGGTTCCCGATCATCACCCATTCGTCGGCGATGTCCGAGCCGCCGTTGCTGTTGTACGTCACGAGGGCCGATCCCGAGTTATCCGGCGATGCCAGTATGATGTAGGAAAGGCCGTTGTACATGTACGGGGACGGCAGACCTATATAGCCGACGAACTCGATCTTGCTTATGGGTGTGCTGCTCTTGATCAGGAAACCGTTATCCCCGTGCGAGGCGGCGGTTGTGTATACTACTGCGGCACCGCCGTTCACGGAGATCTGAACGACCTTTCCGGGCAGATAGTTGCCGTTGATATCTGTTACAATAACGCCCAGGAACGCCGCATGAACATCTGCCCCTGTCATAGTGACTGTGAGTGTGGTGTGCGGTTCATTGGTGGTCACATCCTCTGCATCGGCATATAGGTCGCCGGTACCTCCGACTTCAGAAAGCTGGAAGCCAATACCGTTCTGCGTGAACAGCGCACGGTGATTGGTCGGGTTTTCAGAATCGGGTTCCGGAACATTATTGTACCCGAAGCTCTGCCGACAGATGCTGTACGCCGAGTAGGCGTCCAGGAATTCGGCCGCCGTCGTCGGTTCCGGCGGGTCCGCCGCACTTGCGTTCGGTGTAACGGCAAAAAGACAGCCGAACACCATGGCCGCAGCTACGGCGATGCTCAAGTATTTCATCGCTTTTCTCATATATCATCCCCCTTGGATTTACATCCGAACGGATAGCTGTTCTGAGATTGATAATCATTCTGTTGTGCTCTCGCCGTTAAACTCTGATAAATACTTTTCCCCGGAATGCCGTGGAAGAACAGTACATCAGGAACACCGAACGGACCGTGCCGGGCATACGGACATCTGCGTGATATAAGGAATGGAGCCACTGGAGGGAATTGAACCCCCGACCAACTGATTACGAATCAGTCGCTCTACCGCTGAGCCACAGTGGCGCTGGTACGGTGGATGAGCAGGGACATTATTAATTTTGCCATTGATGTGTCAGATCATTCGTCGGTGAACACCGCAGAACGGTGACCGAAAAACTGATCGTACCTGCTGGACGAACGGTGAGACAAGAATGGGGTCCGGGGGGAGCGGAACCGCTCGTTTATTTGTAACAAACAGGAAAAGTATGAACGGAAGATGATCATATCTGATCACGGTCGACCGAACCGCGGGAACATGTTCCTGAACACGACCGCATCCTCTTCCAACAGCGGCGATTCGCATATGAACGTGCAGTCCTCGCTCCGTTCATCCAGCACGTCCGCCAGTATGGACATGTCCGGATCCTTGGCGGACAGAGGAAGATGCATCCTTTCCCCCTTGGCCGTGAACTCTATGCAGCTGATGTGGAAATGCGGCCTGCTGCCTGCGAGCGGGAGGAATTCGTCGATCAGCGCCAAGAAATCATCCTTTGTCCTGAGGCATCCATTCTTCCTTGCGTGAACATGCGCCACATCCAGCACCGGCCTTGTTCCTGGTACCGCGTCCATCACCTCGCTTATTTCTTTCAATGTGCCCCATGTTGCGGGGCGGCCCATTGTTTCGAGCCCCAGAATAACATCATCTATGCGCTCATCGTCCATGATCTCCCTGCATCTGGTAAGCCCGGCGATCACGGAATCAGTGGCCTTGTCCTTCTCTTTGCCGTAAGATGCCGCATGTATCACAATGATGTACGCCCCCATGTTATGTGCGGCCCTCACGGTGTCCATCACCCATGAGATGCTCTTCTCCCGGGTCTCCGGCGTTTCCGAGTTGAAACTGACGAAGTACGGTGCATGAGCGCTTAACCTTATGTTGCGCTCCCTGGCCATGTTGCCTATGTCAACTGCCCTCTCCTCCGATATCCTTGCCCCGCGCACGAACTCCATTTCCAATGCATCAAGTCCCATCCCCTTTATGATGTTCAGCGCATCCTGCGCATCCTTGCTCCTCTGCGGATATCCTGCCGGCCCGAAACGCATGCATGTCAGAATGAATGACGCGTATATCTTTCCTTGGTCGAAGGGTGCGGTGTTCACTGTAATGATGTCGACACCTTTATTTCAGTTAACGATGAATCATGTCCGTGCAGTTGAGAATAAACGTTTCATTGGATGCTACGCTCGGGTGCGGGCAGGCTCACCGGTGGATCAAAAAAGGAGATGTATGGGAGGGGGTCCTCCGCGGAAGGATCGTCACTCTGGAACAGAAGGAGGACCACATTCTGTGCGGGGGCACCGATGACAGGGGCATGATGATGAGCTATCTCAGGCACGAAGATGACCTTGACCTCATTTATTCAGAGATATCAAGGGACCCGTTCGTAAGAAGACTTGCGGATGCCTGCCCCGGGATGCGCATACTGAGACAGGACGCATGGGAGTGCATCGCCACATACGTCATCGCAACAAATGCCAATGTGAGAAGGATCGCATCTATGGTCGATTCTGTGTGCAGAACGTTCGGTAAGGACCTCGGCGGACGCTTTTCATTCCCGGAGGCGACGGACATCCTGAAAAAAAGTGAGATGATAGGCGACTGCCGGCTCGGTTACCGGGAAAAGAGGTTCATGGAACTGGCTGAAAAGGTCGCCGACGGCGTCTTCGTCCCGGACGATCTGACGTCCTTGGATCGCCGGGAATGCGCCGATTCGTTAAAGGAGCTGAACGGGATAGGGGACAAGGTCGCCGATTGCATCTCGCTCTTCGCGTACGGCCATCTGAACGCATTCCCCATAGACGCAAGGATAGAGCGCGTGCTGAAGGAAGTATACTGTGTGACCGGCAATTACCGGAAACTGTCAACGTTCGCCAGCGGACGCTTCGGGCGGTATGCGGGATATGCGCAGGAGCTGCTCTATCACTGCAATACTATCTTGGGGTCGCAGGCGCAGGCGGGCGGCTCGCATCCCATCTGAACCTCATAGATCTTTGCGAGCATCCCTATGCGCTTGACCACTAAACATATGTTGCATATCTCGCTCGCGAACTCTGCGTTCTCGGATTTTATTCTCTTCGCGGAGCTGCGCACCTCCTCCATGAATTTGTCATGCTGAGGGTTCTCATCTATCAGCGGGTTGTCCCCCCTCTTCTTTTTTAGATACTGTGAAATTGCTGCATCCGTCACTCCGAAGCGTCTCGCCACTTCGGCCTGTGACATTCCGTGATTCTCGACCAGTTCTTTTGCTACTTCCCTTCTTATCGTCGGAAGAACGTACCAAACTACGAGTTCGCATGGTATTTTCATGTTTTATACTATACACTTAACAGTATTTATAACCGCATGGTATTTGTATCGTTTCCACGTAGCTTTTTGATACTACCGGGGTGTGTTTTGTGATAAAACTCACAAACATCCCAATCTTTGTCCTCCTCCCGCTTCTGCCTGTCCGCTCTGACGCCCAACGCCGCCGACAGTTCTTTCACGAATCTCACGGCAGCATCGGTACCTCTGAGATCATCTGTTTTTGCGCCGGTGATTGTAAGTTTACCTTTGAACGACCCTGCTATCTTCGTTCCGTCGAATATCACATTCTCCGAGGACCCGCATTCCTGTTTTATCATTTCCCTGAGGTAAACGTGCAGGTTGTCCTGCGTGTTGAGAAGGAACATCTCGTCCGCCTGTTCTATATCGCTGTTGATGTCATCCTTCAGCATCCACATGACCGTTGGGTCGCCTTCCCTGAAAAATCCTTTCACCAGGAGCCCCTCATCCTCGAGTTCCGCGAGCGACGCCCTCAGTTCCCCCATCCTCTGTGACATGATGAACCTGTACAGCTGTTCCGCCGAGAATATGCCGAAGCATTTGAAGTGCATCCTTATTATCTCTTTGAGCGCGGCACGACGTCCGATACTGCTTTCCGGCACCAGCGAGTAATGACGGTTCCCGTCCATGTACGCCATCGAGGAATGCATCAGCCTGTTCAACGCATCGACCGTGATCTCATGCGCGAACGGCGAGTTTGATATTATCTCCTTCCTCGAGATGGGCTGACGACTCCCTATCAGTGTTATCAGGGTCCTCATCTCCTCATCCGTTTCGGCGTTCTTGGCCTTCATGCAT
>JAITWO010000041.1 GCA_031285205.1 Methanomassiliicoccaceae archaeon
TTGTGAATGCGCACACACATTGCGCCGACGGCCTTCTCGCCTTTTCCGGCAGACCGGGAATAGATGAGCTTGTGATGCCCCCGGACGGCCTCAAGCACAGATATCTGAGGGACGCACCGGATGAGGAACTGATAATGTCCATGCGCTCTTTCACGGACATCATGTTCAGGACGGGGACCACCGGTTTCGTCGATTTCAGGGAGGGCGGCAGGAGGGGCGTAGAATTGCTAAGGCTGTCGTCGCCGGCACCGCACGCGATGATACTCGGGCGCCCCGCCGGCGGAGGATGTGACGCTGAGCAGATAGACTCCATATTGGACATCGCCGACGGCATAGGCATATCAGGCATATCCGACATGAACGGTAAGGAACTGGACATGATCGCCGACCGTGTCGGCAGAAGGAAAAAGGTATTGGGGATACATGTCAGCGAAATGAGGAGGGAGGACATCGGGCGTGTGTTATCGTTGTCGCCTTCCTTCGTCGTACATATGGTGGAGGCATCGGACGGCGACATGAGGGCATGCGCCGACAGCGGCATCCCGATCGTCTCCTGCCCCCGGTCCAACATGTTCTTCGGAAAGGTTCCGCCGGTCGGCAGGATGTTCGCTTCTGGCGCGGATATTGCGATAGGGACGGACAACGCCATGCTCTGCGTCCCGGACATGCGCGCCGAGGCGGCCGCGCTCGCGGGCCTCCTTAAAAAGGACGGATGCGCTGAAAAGCATATCGTCAGTTCATTGCTTATCAACTGTAGAAAGGTATTATATGGGGGAGACGGGTTGCAGATGAGAGTTGGAATGCCGGCGGACATGGCTGTGTTCCCCTCTTCCGGAGGGGGCCTGGTCCGGGACATGATCTATGGTGAGAGAGATGCGGTCATGACCGTGCTCGGCAGGACGACAGGGTGACCGCGATGACGCCGTTCAAAAAAATGCTGATAGCCACTGACGGGAGCAGGAGCACTGAGGGCGCTGTACTGACAGGTCTGGAGCTTGCTAAGCTTGTCGGTGCGTCCGTGACCGCATTGAATGTGATTGACGGTCCTGTGCTGCTCAGCGGTCCTGCGGACTCCGAGATGGCCGCCATATATGCCATACTGGAGAAGGAGGGCAGGGCGGCCGTGGAACGCGTAAAGGAACTGGGAGCTTCCATGGGGGTCGCCGTTGATGCGAAGGTCATCAGCGGGCATCCTGTGAAGGTGATATTGGACGAGTCCGCGGGGCACGACCTCATAATAGTGGGGAGCCTCGGCAGGACGGGAATGGCAAAGATCCTGATCGGCAGCGTTGCCGAGAAGGTGGTCAAACTGGCAAAATGCCCTGTGATGGTCGTGAGAAACAAAGGTGATGGTCAATGAAGTATGTATCAGATATAATGACAGACAACCCTATCGTGGTCAGTGTGCCCGGGAGCCGCAACGACGCCATAAACAAGATGGTGAAGAACGGCCTGACCGGTCTGCCCGTTGTGAAGTCAACGGACGGCACGCTCGTAGGGATCGTTTCGAGAAGGGACGTCTTCAGGAAGTTCAATGAGGATCAGTTATCGCTGATCATGAAGAAGGACATCAAGACGATATCCCCGGACGCAACGGTGGAAGATGCCACGGAAATATTCACGAAGCTCAGGATACACCGGCTTCCTGTCGTACAGAACGGGAAGCTTGTCGGCATAGTGACACCGACGGACCTTCTTGACGTCGTCATCAAGAAGAAGATGTCCGTGACCGCCGAGGATGTCATAACGACGACATGCGTGACCGCATACGAGGGCGCCCCGCTGTCGTACGTGGTGCATGCAATGAGGATCAGCGACGTTCCGGCGATGCCGGTGATCAATGAGTCCGGTAAGCTCACCGGGATAATCACAGACAGGGACCTCTTCGTCGACCAGGTGAAGGACATGAAGGCACTGAAGGAGATGGGGATAAGCGATGCGTACGAATCCCTGGCCGGATACAGGAACGTCCTTCCGTTGTTCTATACGGCCACCGACCGGACCATACCGGAGCACCATGTGGTAAGGGACCATATGGTCAGGGACCCGCTGACGGTGTTCAAGAAGACCTCCGTCTCGGAAGTTGCGAAGCACATGAAGATACACGATTTCGGCCAGATACCGGTAAGGGACTCCAAGGACGACCTAGTCGGCATGGTATATGATGTTGATGTGATATCGGCGCTCTGCAGGAACTGATCAAAATGTTCGATTCATCTGACCTTCTGTCGCTGTGCAAACGGAGAGGATTCATATGGCCGTCGTACGAGATATACGGCGGCGTCGCCGGGATGTTCGACTACGGACCGCTGGGCTGCGTGATGAAGGAGAACATCGTGAAGATATGGAGGTCCATCTACAAAGGCAGGGAGGGATTCGTTGAGATAGACTCTGAGACGGTCAACCCTGTACCGGTGTTCAAGGCGTCCGGTCACGTTGACGAATTCGCCGACCTCATGACGTACTGTCAGGAGTGCAGATAACCGTTCAGGGCCGACCATCTGGCGAAAGGACTGCATGAGAATCCCGATGTGCTCTCGCCGGCACAGCTTGAGGATCTTTTTGAAAAGAATGAGGTAAGGTGTCCGGAGTGCAAAGGGAGATTGGGAAAGGTGGAGGAATTCAACCTGATGTTCAAGACATCGATAGGCCCCGGATCATCAAGGATAGGATACCTGAGACCGGAGACAGCACAGGGGATATTCGTCAATTATCTGAATCTTTACCGCTATAACCGCGAGAAACTTCCGCTGGGGGTCATCCAGACGGGAAGGGCGTACCGCAATGAGATCGCCCCGAGGCAGGGGATGATAAGGATGAGGGAGTTCAACCAGATGGAGGTTGAGCTGTTCGTCGACCCGGACAACAAGGACTGGGAGAGGTTCCCGGATATAGAGAATGAGACGATGAAGCTCATCCCGCAGGACGGCAAAGAGATCATGATAACTGTAGGGGATGCCGTGAGGAACGGGATAATAGCGAACCGTGTGCTTGCTTATTTCGTATACACGACGAAACAGCTGATGATGTCGCTCGGCCTTGACCCGGAGAAGTTACGGTTCAGGCAGCATCTGTCCGACGAGATGGCCCACTACGCGATGGACTGCTGGGACGCAGAGGCTTTGCTGTCATACGGCTGGACCGAGATAACGGGGATAGCGGACAGAGGGTGCTGGGACCTTTCCAGGCATGCCGAGTTCTCTTCCGTTGACCTCACCCATTTCAGAAGGTTCGATGAGCCCAGGGAGATAGACATGGATATGGTGAAGGCCAGGCACAAGGCCCTCGGACCGAAGTTCAAGGGAAGGGCGAAGGCCATCGGCGAGGCGATAGAGTCGAAACTCCCCGGCAACATCAGGGACGGTCTGCTTACCGTCACCGTGGACGGGGAGGAGATGCAGTTCGGCGAAGAATTCTTTGATGTCGTCCGTGTGAAGGAGAAAGTATCCGGCGAAAGGGTGGTGCCGCACGTCATAGAACCGTCCCATGGGCTCGACAGGATATTCTATTCGATACTGGAGCACGCATACTCGTACGATAAGAAGGACGATTACGTCACACTTCGTCTGAGACCTAACGTGGCACCGATAAAGGCCGGCGTGTTCCCGCTGATGGACAAGGACGGATTGGACGTGATCGCCAGGACCATATACGAAAAGCTGCAGACGGGCGGCATTGAATCGTACTACGACACATCCGGCGCCATCGGAAGGAGATATGCGCGCATGGACGAGATAGGAACGCCGTGGTGCATCACCGTGGATTACGAATCGATAGAGGAAGGCGCGAACAAGGGGACGGTCACCATAAGGGACCGCGACACCAGGGAGCAGAAGCGCATCAGGGCCGACCAGGTGACCGAAGTGATATCAAAGCTGCTCTCCGGAACGGGCATCGGCGCCCTCTGAGCATGATGCTGTTTCCTCATCTTTATATTACTTTCGCAGAACTCCCGGAAATCCGGGCGCGAGGGCGGTAAGTACGGTGTGTGCCATCTTCCATATCTGCCGGAAGCCGCCCGCGGATGACAAAGGACGCATAATGTTATATGCACATTGACAGATTTGACAATGGTGATGTTTTGGGAGTGAAGGACCTGCAGGACCTAAGGAAACTCTCTATGCTCCGATCTCAGATCGACAGCAAAGGGATCGCCAAGATAATGAACAACGAATTCAAGACGGTCGGACCGGATGACCGCGTCGTCGACGCCCTTCATATAATGAAGGAGACGGGGGCGCAGGACATCCCCGTCGTAGAGGGTAACGAGTACGTGGGCTCCGTGGGTTACGGTACGTTGCTGAAAAAGAAAAGTGTGCTCCTTGACAGCAAGGTGAGGACGGTCATGACCGGCGCACCGTCCGTGGACGGCAACGCGAAGATAACCGACGTCGCCGAACTTATGATATCCAACAACGCGAGACAGATACCCGTCCTTGATAAGAACAAAAGGATAAAGGGCGTGATCTCCAGGTCTGCGCTCATAGAGGTCGCTGCGGAAATAAAGGCGTTCCGCGACATCAAGGTATGGGAGATAATGTCCGCGACCGTGGAAACGGTCAAAGAGAGCGATGTCCTGGATGCAGCGCTCGACATCATGAGGGGGCTGGACATAAGGACCGTACCTGTGACGGACAGCGCCGGGGCCGTTGTGGGCATCGTGGGCATGAAGGAGATAATAGATCACAACTGGAGACGGAAGAACAGACAGACCGTCGGGGACCTGTCCGGAAAGCAGGAGCAGTCGATGCTTCTCGTGGAATCGCTGTGCGCCACCGCTCCCAAGACGATACCGTGGGACGAGACGACCGGGAAGGCGGCGGAGATGATGCTCGAATCGTGCATATCCACCTTGCCGGTCGTTGAGAACGGTAAGCTGGTGGGGATACTGACGCAGTACGACATCATAGAGATGATGGCCGCCTGCAAAGAACGTGAGATGATGTTCGTCCAGATAAGCGGACTTGACGATGACGACAAGTATTACTCGAGTGCGATAGACGAGCTCATCAAATATGAGATGGGGAAGGCCGCCAAGGTGCAGAGGCCGCAGTCGCTGACCATGCACATCTCGAAGTACAACACGGCCGGCTCCAGGCACAAGTACAGCATAAATGCGCGTCTCATATTGGACGGCGGCATGCTTGCCGCCAAGGAGGTCGGGTGGGATCTCCAGAAGACGGTCGAGGACATACTGAAAAAACTGGTGACGATGGTCATGGATATGAAGTCCGTAAAGCTGGACCAGAAGAAGAGGATCGTCTGAATCCATTCCAACCTTTTTAATACCTTTTTTATGTTCAGTGGGTTGACATGTCACAATACGAGTCCGCTTCCATTGAGAAGCGCTGGCAGAGGATGTGGAAGGAAGAGTCGATATATCATTTCGATAAGGACTCTGATGCCCCCGTCTTCAGCATCGACAACCCTCCCAGGTACACCTCCGGGTCGCTACATCTTGGCCACGCGACCGGATACTCCATGATAGATTTCGTTGCCAGGTACAGGCGCATGAACGGATTCAACGTGTTCTTCCCGCTGTGCTTCGATGTGAACGGCACTCCTGTAGAGGTCAAGGTGGAGAAGAAGCACAATATAACGAAGCTCGATCTTCCCCGCAGGGAGTACAGGAAGCTGTGCACCGAGTTCGCCAACGGATTCATCGACGAGATGATACACCACTTCGAGATACTCGGCGAGAGCATGGACCCCAGCATCTACTATCAGACGGACGCCCCGTACTACAGGCGCATCACTCAGATCTCATTTGTGAAGATGTTCAATAAAGGGCTGGTGTACAAAGGCAACTTCCCTGTGAACTGGTGTCCGAGATGCATGACTGCGCTGGCAGATGCGGAAGTGGAACATGAGGAGAACACCACCAAGATGAATTACATCAAGTTCGCGATCGACGGGACAAAGGACCATGTGCTCATAGCGACGACCAGACCTGAGTTATTGTGCACATGCAAGGTGGTCGCGGTGCACCCCGATGATGAGGGAAAGAGGCACCTCATAGGCAAATATCTGATAACCCCACTGTACGGACGTAAGGTCAAGGTGATCGCAGACCCTAAGGTGGACCCCGCATTCGGCACCGGCAACGTGATGATATGCACCATCGGCGACAAGGACGACCTGGAATGGGTGATGAAGTACAAGCTTGAGATGGAGAAGGGCATCGACGAATCGGGAAAGATGACCGAACTTGCGGGAAAGTACAAGGGGATGAGCGTCAGGGACGCACGCGCAGCGGCGATAGCCGACCTTAAGGACAAGGGGCTGCTGGTCAGACAGGATGATGTCCAGCAGAACGCCTCCGTATGCTGGCGCTGTAAGGCCCGGGTAGAATTCCTGCAGGTGCCGCAGTGGTTCCTGAAGACACTGGATTTCAGGGAGCAGATACTGAAACGCGCTGATGAGATGAACTGGTACCCGGATTTCATGAAGATACGGTTACAGGACTGGGTCAATTCGCTGGAGTGGGACTGGGTACTGAGCAGGCAGCGCATATTCGCCACGCCCGTGCCCATATGGGAGTGCGAGGACTGCGGTAAGGCGGTCATAGCAAAGGAGGAGCAGTGCTACGTCGATCCCACGGAGGATCTGCCTCCTGTTGAAAGATGCGGGTGCGGCGGAAAGCTGATAGGGTGTACCGATGTATTCGACACATGGATGGACTCGTCCGGTTCCCCGCTGTATAACACGTTCTGGGAGCGTGATGCGGAACTGCACAGGAAGATGTTCCCGATGTCCATGAGGCCGCAGTCCCATGATATAATACGGACCTGGGCGTTCTACACGATGCTCAGGAGCGAGCAGATCTCCTCGTCGGTACCGTGGAAGGATGTGATGATACACGGCTTCATAATGGCCCCTGACGGCACTCCGATGCACTCATCCGTCGGTAACGTGATAAATCCGATACCCATAATAGAGGAATACGGCGCGGACGCACTCAGATATTACGCCTGCACATGCTCCATGGGCATAGACCATGCGTTCAGGGAGAAGGACGTGATAAGGGGCCGCAAGCTGTGCAACAAGATATTCAATATAGGCAAGTTCGTCGGTCCCAGATTCGATTCGAAGCCTTCTGTGCCCTCAAAACTCAGGATGTCCGACAGATGGATACTCAGCAGATACTCGGACGTCGTAAGAAAGGTGACCGGACACTTCGAATCATACCAGTTCGACAAGGCGATGAGGGAGGCGGAGAACTTCATATGGCATGAGCTGGCCGACCATTACATCGAGATGGTCAAGGCCAGGAAGGATGACGCTGCGAAGTACACACTGTACACCGTTCTCCTGGGCAGCGTGAAGATGGTCGCGCCGTTCATGCCGCATATAGCCGAGGACATCTACCAGGAACATTTCATAAGATACGAGGATGCGAAGAGCATACACCTCTCGTCGTGGCCCGAGCCGGTGCTGAGCGACAGCGATGCGGAACATGCGGGTGATATCCTTAAGGATGTCATAGCTGCGGTGCGCAGCTGGAAAGCGGAGAGGAAGATGCCCCTGAACGCAGAGTTGAACATGGTGGAGCTGATCGGTGACGTGATGATGCTGGACGGCGCCCGTGATGATATCGTCGAAACAATAAAGACAAAGAGGCTTGAGATCGCGGAGAAGGCGGACATCACTGAGCAGGCGGTCTCTGTGAGGCCGGTGCATGCCAAGCTCGGACCTGCGTTCAAGGGGCTTGCAAAACAGATAGTCGCTGAGGTCTCGAAGATCGACCCGGCAGCGGCAGCGGCGGCATTGGAGTACGGTGGTCTCGAGATCACCGTTGACGGCACGGACATCATACTGACGAAGGAGTTCCTTGAACCGGAGATGCGCCTGATGCTCAACGGTAAGCAGGTCGAGACGATACAGGTCGGCAATATACTGATAGCCATAGAGCCATGACCCGTTGCCTTTCCGCTGACGGACGGCAGTAAGTTCAGAGACTTTATGTAATTAAAAAAAATACCTGATCCATGGACAAAGCGGCGGCCGTGGAGATGATCAGAAAGATAAGAGGGATGTACAAACCCCTTGAATCAAAGAGAACTGCGGCTGACATAAGGTATGTGGACACATCGTACGGTAAGATAAGGGTGCTGGAATACGGTTTTGATGCCGATGATGTTAGACCTCTGTACGTGGATATTCACGGGGGAGGATACTGTGTGGGCCTTCCGGAAATGGATGAGGAGGTCAATCTGCACATACGGAAGAACACCGACGTGAAGATAATAAGCATAGATTATCCGAAGGCTCCGGAGAACCCTTATCCGATCGGGCTGGAGGCGGCGTATGAGGTCATCAGGCATTATTACAATGATGCGGAAAGATATAACATAGACAGAGAGCGCATCGGCATCGGCGGTTACAGTTCCGGCGGTAATTTTGCAACCGTGGTATCCATCAAGGCCAAAGAGAGAGGGGACCTCAAGATAAGATATCAGATACTTTGCTACCCGGCCTCGGATGTCTCACAGGACCCGCACACCGGACAGGGAAGCAGCAACGTCCTCAGCGGTGATTTCAGGGAGGCCATCCGTCTCTGTTACATATCCAAGCCGGAACATGCCACCGAACCGTATGCGTCCCCCCGGCTCGCAACAACGGAATTATTGACGGGGCTCCCGCCGGCCCTTCTGATATCGGCCGGCATGGACCCTCTGTATCCCAGCTACACTGAATACGGGACAAAGCTGAGAGAAGCGGGCGTTGACATAGATGTCCGCAATTTCGAAAAGGCCGATCACGGTTTCACTTATCTCGGGAACAGCGAAGATAAGATGAGGGCGTTCGGTCTCATTGTGGATTTCATAAACAGGCACACGCGGCCTTAGTGACGGTGCAGGGCCCATCCCGGCGCGGCCGGCCCCTCGGTCGTCCCTCACCGCATAAGTATCATGATTGTATGAGATGTCTCAGTGGATCACGCGGACGGTTATCTTCTTACCCTTGTACTTACAGCGCGTAAGGTCCATGGTCATCCTGGCGGCGAACTCCTTGTGCACTTCCAGAACTGATGATCCGGCGCCCAACTCTATCTTTCCAATGGATGTGTCCTTTACCCTCGCCTCACGTATTATGATGTCTGCGAGGCTCACTTTCCCTAGGCCGTCATCCTTCCCGAGATTCAGTTCGAAACGTACCATCCCGAACCTGTCCGATATGTGATCGTAATCTATCACTTTCCTTACGGTGTCCTTCCCTTCTATGTCCGGAACGTCCCTCAGCGTGATGTCCATCCCCGTGTAAGCGACGATCTCACGTATCATGTACTCTTCGTCCGATGTGACGAATGATACAGCCGTCCCCTCTTTGCCTGCCCTTCCTGTCCTCCCTATGCGGTGGACGTACGTGTCCACGTTATCCGGTACATCGTAATTTATCACATACCCGATGTCGTCTATGTCCAGGCCCCTCGCGGCAACATCCGTCGCTATCAGTATGTCCGTGCTTCCTCCTTTGAAATCCTTCAGCACCTTTTCCCTTCTGGACTGCGACATGTCTCCGTGTATCGCCTCCGCCTTGTACTTCAGGTCCTTCAGCCTTTCATCGAGTATGTCTACCATCTTCTTCGTCTGGCAGAATATCAGCGCCCTCGGTTTGTCAAGGTCCAGGATGCGGCACAGCGCCCATACCTTGTTCTTTCTCCCCACGCTTATGTAGAACTGCTTTGTGAGGTCCAGAACAAGTTCGTCCTTGGAGACGGTGACCTCCTTTGGCTTCCTCATGTAGTCTGTTGCCAATCTTTTCACGTTCTCCGACATGGTCGCCGAAAAAAGCAGTGTCTGCCTCGACCTCGGTGTCGCCGACAATATGAACTCGATGTCCTCGATGAAACCCATGTCCAGCATGCGGTCCGCTTCGTCCAGCACGAGCACCGAGATGTTCGACAGGTTCAGATTCCCACGGAGTATCATATCCTTGACCCTGCCCGGTGTCCCCGCAATGACGTCTGCGCCCTTGCTCAGTTTCGCCGTCTGCCCTTCGATGGATGCGCCGCCGTATATCGCGACGCATTTGTGCCCCGAGTATAACGACAGCTTGTTCATCTCATCCGCGACCTGCGTCGCCAGCTCCCTTGTCGGCGCAAGTATCATGGATGTCGGGATCTTGTTCCCGGATCCCGTTCTGCTCAAGATTATCGACCCGAACGCGCCCGTCTTCCCGGTACCGGTCTGCGCCTGCGCGAACATGTCGGACCCGCTTATCCCTTCCGGGACCGATTCTCTCTGGATGGGCGTCGGTGACGACCAGCCCATTGTCTCCATCGCTTTGACTATGCTTGATGATATGCCTAATTCCTCAAATTCTGAAACCATTTGTATCACTGGTTCTGAAACTCACTGCCTGCGACTGCCACAGACTCCGCTTGTAACGTGTCGGCGATTGATTACGAGTATAAAAAGAGGACGATGACATGCTTGATCGGATTTACATAAATCTTTTATATTGGACTATTCATCCAACCATTTAATGCGTCACAGGAACAGATGACATCTGACAGGAAGTGATCCGATGAGCGAGGAATGCACATGATGGACCGGCCGCTTGCTTCGGCGAACGATGACAGCGACATACGCAATGCGTTCGCGGCCGCACGGAAACTGTTGGATGACCCGGAGCATATGGAGGACGCGATAACGGAACTCACCGCGCTGGCGGACAGAGGATGTTCCGAAGCGATGGTGTGTCTTGGGACCGTATACCTGGAGGGAGAGGACCTTCAGAGGAAGGACGAGGCGGCGGCCCTTTTCAAAAAGGCCGCGGACCTCGGCGACTCAGGCGGCATGAGGAACCTCGGGTATATGCATGCGGTGGGCATACACACGGAGAAGGACAAACAGAAGGCGATCGAATGGTACACACGGTCGGCGAACGCCGGTAACCCACGGGCGCAGTGCAATCTCGGCGTCATCTACAACCACGGCAAGTATGTTCCCGCTGACCATATGGAGGCGGTCAAATGGTTCTCGCTCTCTGCCATGAACGGCTATTCCAGGGGGCAGACCAACCGGAACAACGCTCCGAAATCTGGGTAAAGTTGAATTTGAAGGTATAGGCGTTGTAGTAAGAGGAGCGATTAGCTGCGCCGATAACAAATACATTGCCTGCGTGGAAGCCTATCTAAATGGCAAATTAGTCGAAACGTTCAACATGCCGGCTGCCAGCAACGCACGTCGCTATAACATTTTTTGGAAGAGATCGGAAGAGCACACG
>JAITWO010000058.1 GCA_031285205.1 Methanomassiliicoccaceae archaeon
ACCCCCAGTACACAACCGAAGCAGTGGAACAGCGGCACCGGGAGGCAAATACGATCCTTTTCCGAATAGTTCATGTTCTCGCCTATCCAAAAGCCATCGTTGCCTATGTTGTAATGCGTCAACATGACCCCTTTCGGAAATCCTGTTGTTCCGGAGGTATACTGCATGTTCACCACATCGTGGCAGTTGTTAAGCCTTTTCCTTGCTTGGTATTCCTCATCGGATATCTGACATGCCAGTGACATGATCTCGGCCATGGAGTACATCCCGCGGTGCTTCCTCGGCCCCAGGAATATCACGCTTCTGAGATGCGGATATTTTTCAGTATGCACTTTCTCGCGGGGCTGCAGCTTCAGTTCCGGAATCAGATCGTATATCGTCCCCACATAATCGGTGTCGCGGTAACCGTCAATGAGTATCAGATGTTCCGTCTCGGATTGTTTAAGTATGTAGTCTATCTCGGTTGAACGGTAATTGGTATTTATCGTTAACAGAATGGCACCGATCTTCGCCGTTGCAAATTGGATTGATACCCAATGCGGGACGTTGGTTGCCCATAATGCAACCTTATCGCCTTTTTTAACACCCAACGCCATTAATCCTTTGGCTATGACATCCACCTGTTCGTTGAATTCCTTCCAGGTTAAACGGTAATCGCGGTCAACGTAGACGACGGCGTCCACATCAGGATATTCGGCCGCCCTTTTTTCCAGCAACTCACCTAATGTCTCGTTGGTTGTGATCTCTTTCCTCTTCATGAAGATCACACCGGAACGTATATCACAGCAAATATCTCAGCGGGACCGCTGACGCATCCCAGGTGGTGCGGAACGAGCGAATTATAATACACCGAATCACCGGGACCGAGCTTGAAGGTCTGCTTCCCGTATATCAGTTTAATATCGCCTGAGATCACGATTATAAATTCCTCGCCCTCGTGCGACGACAGCTCTTCATTCTTGTCCGCCTCTATCTTGATGTAAAGAGGTTCCATGTGCCTGTCCGTTTTACCCTTTCCCAACGGATAGTAATGGTAATGACCACCCGCACCCCTGTGCGATGATG
Organism: Methanomassiliicoccaceae archaeon; assembly: GCA_031285205.1. Taxonomy (GTDB): domain Archaea; phylum Thermoplasmatota; class Thermoplasmata; order Methanomassiliicoccales; family Methanomethylophilaceae; genus Methanomicula. Next base: position 1,066 of record JAITWO010000058.1, read on the forward strand.
TCTCCTCCTCCCTCTTGTCAGCTTTGACGATCAGCGGGTCGCCGATGAACTGGTCATCCATAAAGGTGCCGACACGCTGTCCGAGGGCTCTCGATATCTTGATTATTGCACTTATCGGAGGGTACGTCTTGCCATCTTCGATGTCTTTTATAAGATGCAAACCGAGGCCGGAATTCGTTGCTAGCTCTTCTTCGGATAATCCCAATTTTTCTCTGTATGTGCGAACTCTTTTTCCCAGCTTGTCTGATGCGGCCATGTTTTGTGCCTCATATGCGGATACGGAACGGGATATAATAATTATCGGCGGACTGTTGCTTATAATACGTGTCCGGTGCGGTGACTGATGCTTCGGGTCACACGTAAAGCCGCTGGCCGAGGGCTTTAGAAAGTTTGAATATGGTGCCCCTCGCAGGGTATTTGATCCCGTTCTCGATGTCGTTCAGCAGGTGAACATCGACGAACGCATTCTCTGAAAGTTCCTCGACGGACCAACCCAATGCTTCCCTGTGCATCCTCACCTTCCTGCCCATCTCCTCCGCTGCGGCAATGTCCGAAAAATCAGGCATGTTCCCGATATGGAGAAGAGGATATAATAACCATGCGAAGACGAAGGAGCGGTACAGATATAGAACGGAATTTATGGAAAAGGGAAGGTGGGGTTCCCCACCGTTAAAGTTTGTTCGTGTTCGATCGGATTCCGCGCAGCGCGATGCTGTGATGTGTGCCTGCGCTCCGGTCCGTGCTCCCCGGCTCACCGCCTCCTGATGAATAACCAGTACACGGTAAAGCCTATCGCCGCAATGATGACGATCGCTATTGCAACGTACATCATCGTGTTATCTCCATCTGGTCCGCTCCCTCCGGAAGGCGTTTCAGTAACAGTCAGGATGAACGTTATGGTATCAACTCCTTCCGAGTTGGTCGCCGTGATGACAACCGTGTAGACACCGGCGGCAAGACCGGCGGCAATGTCCAATCTGCCCGCAGGGTTCCATGAGAACTTCCCGCCATGCGTAATGCGGCGCGCCGTTTTGAACGGCAGGGGCACATTAACTTTTTCTATTAGATGCATAATCACGAGAATCTATGCCATATGCGGACATCAACGGACAGAGGATCAATTACGAGGTGACCGGCAGCGGAACGCCGGTGGTGCTGATAACGGGGTTTGCCGCCGACATCACGTACTGGAACAGCTTGATGCCTCTGCTGTCCGACAATTATAAGGTGATCGCCATCGACAACAGGGGCGGCGGTAAAACGATCTACAGCGGAAAGTTCACCACCGATGACATGGTAAGTGATATCATCGCATTGATGAACCACCTTTCTGTCTTCAAGGCGCACATCGTCGGATGGTCCATGGGCGGGTGCATGGCCCAGGAGATAGCCCTCAGGCATCCCGAGAGAGTGATATCGTTAACATTAGTGTCCGCGTACATGCGCAGGCCGTCCCGTTCCAGTTACGTTATGAACACCATGATAAAGGCGGTGAAACAGGGCGCAGACCTTGAAACGCTGTTCATGGTGATGCGCGTGATGTGCTTCCCCGAATCCTCATTCCGGAAAAAGGAGGAAAAAGGTACTTTGTGGAGCAAACAGCCATGTACCGCGTCAATTGAGGGGATCATCGATCAGATGGCCAATGTTGACATATATGACAGCAGAAAACGGATATCCGGAATAACCGTGCCCACTCTTTCGATTTCAGGACTTGAGGACATGATGGTCCCTCCGTCCGTCGGTGAGGAGATATCATCACTGATCAAAGGATGCAGATCGTTAAAGGTACCGGGTGCGGGGCACAACATCAATCACACCGAGTACGTTAAAAGAATGACGGAGCACTTCAAAGAGAACGAGTGACCCTTTTCCTGCGCGCATCCTCTATCGGCGCACCGATCTTCTTTTTGATGACTGGGGTGCACGGCCAATCATCTTCCATGTACGAAAGATCGATGTCCGTTCCGTTAACTATTGAAAGATAGACGCGGCTCATGAATTTCGATACAAGATACGGAAAATCACTACATATCAAAGGTCTTTGCTCCCATATCGCACATTTATCATCGTTCCCGAGGAACCTGCATCTTCCTGACTTTTTGAACAGCCATCTGCCGTCCTCCCTGTAAAGGAAATCATCTGTGAATCCGTCAGCCGTCATATTGAGATGGGATGCCATCCGTTCAACCTCATCATCCATCACAGTGATGTTTGCCTGATGGCAGCATCTTCCGCACATTTCGCACGGAAAATGATCATGAAGCTGTTTGCAGGCATCGTACGCAAGGTCCAGGTCCCTGAGCATTTCAGGCGGGATCTCATCCAGCCCGTCCAAAATATATTTGCCGCGGTACTTTGCCATGTTGCCCCCGGCGATGTTCATTCGAACATCATTATGCCAAGCATGAACCCCATGGCCGATAACACCACGGCTGCGACGGAGAGGAACATCAATGTTCCCTTCGTATCATCCTTCACTTCCCTTGAGACCCTTAACGAATATGTGCCTAAGACTATACCCAGCGCACCAACGCACACGGGAATGATCCAGTTCCCTTTGATGACGAGGCTGAAAAGTGTTGAAATGACTCCCAGGGTTATTGCTATCGCAGCAGCATGCATCGGACTCATTATAACGCTCTTTTTCCTGTACGGCTGGTCCGTTCGGTGGTCGCATTCCTCGCAGAATAACGTATCAGACGGGTTGTCGTGATGGCATTTCGGGCATCTCATGTCCCCATGAATATGCTACTGGGATAAAAACTCAACCTTTCACGCGTTTTTCCATTTCAAAGAAATCCCTCATGACGCGGTACTCAAGGTCATGCGATCGCATCGTGTCACTTATCACACCCAATGATATCTCTCTGACCTCCGGGTCCCACAATCCGTGGACGATGACGTGAAGCATTATGTACCCTGAATTGAACTCGTCCCCGGACATCATGTCATTCGTTCTCACTCCGGCCCTGAACGATGTCAGATTGGCTGTGCATATTTTACTGTCATCGTCGGCGTTATGGGCGCATGATTTCACATGCCCTATCATGTCCGCACCCCTGTTGAAACATGCTTTCGTCACGTTCATCATCAGTTCGCTCAGAAATCCGCAGACATCATCGGACATCATTGCGCGTTCTGTATCTACCTTCAACGTTACGGAGAACTTCCCCAGTTCATCGATCGAACGGTGCATGTCCAGTTCAATTTCCTTCATTCAGTCACCCGTACTGTTCTTTGAATGTCCCTTTTTCCATCGCTTCGTCGTATCTTGAGGACGCCCCGGATGTCATAAGATCGGCCAATTCGGTCACTCCCTTCCCCGTGGCCGCCGAACCGTACATCACCGATGCATCCGGGTCTATGTCCCTGATCATAGATTCGCATTCTTGTATTTCGTCATCGGTGCACAGATCGGTCTTGTTGATCATCACCGCATCCGCCTCACGTATCTGCATTGATATGAGGCGGCCCACGAACATCAGTTGTTCGCTCAATGCGACACAGTCAACGAACGTGACGATAGGAGAATGCACAATGTCAAGGCCGCTTTTCTTCGATGCGTCGGCGACCGCCTGTTTCAGCCCCCACGGTATGGCTACGCCCGACGGTTCGACAAGGACTATGTCAGGTCTGTGCGATATGTGCAGATTTGTTATGGTAGTGGTGAATGTTCCCTGGACCTCGCAGCATATGCACCCTCCGGCAACCTCTTTCACCGTTAATCCATGAGATCCCATGATCTTCTGGTCAACGTTTATGTGGCCGACGTCGTTCACAATGACCGCCACCTTATACCCGCGGCCCGTTAGCTCATCTGCAAGCTTCATAAGGAATGATGTTTTTCCGGATCCGAGGAATCCGGTGACCTGCGCTATCCTCATCGTCCCCTAACGGATGTTAAAGGATAAAATGTTACTCGGTCTTTTCGAACACCGCTTCTATGCGTGACCTGGTCTCTCTGAATTTTGTTCTCTGTTCAATGTGTTGCATAGATGCCTCAAAAAAATTGATAAAAACCATTCTTAATTCCGTTTCGGTGAAATAACGGTATCTTATGCCGTTCCCCCTTACCACGGTGCGGTCATCCAGCCTTTCGCCTTTGTCGGAACGCATATCGCTGATATGGAACACACGGACGAACAGCTTCGCCCCCGGCCTCAGGATACGGTGTATCTCAGATGCCGCTCTCTCCGTCTCTTCGGGATCCATGTGCTCAAGGACGTGTATCATCACGGCGCCGTCCATTTCTGCGTCGTCCAACGGTATATCGGCGGCTGACGCGACGATGCACCTCATCTTATCCCCATGGATCTTCCTGCACGTTCCTATCGCGGCATCAGATATATCTATGCCAGTGACATTATAACCGGCATTGATCAGCGCAAACGAGGATTTCCCGTTGCCGCACCCGATGTCCAGTATCTTATCGTCATTCCTGAACGGAAGGCGGGGATCAACGTCCATGATGCCTTTCCATGGCCTGAACTGAGAACTGTATACCTTGTTCCACGCATCCTTCTGATCGGGGATCATCTGAGCATCCATCGCCTGCACGATATTATATTTTTGTTCAGGATCCGGTGCCGGATGCCTTCGATGCGGATGGAACGATCATCCTCGCTGACCCGCAGCCGGCGATCACCTTCACATCGAAGCGATCGTCATCCCTTTCCAGTGACAATACCTGCTCGGGCGTGAGATGCGAATATTCCACATCCCTGATGTACTTCCTGGCGGTCGCCTGCGCATCCCTCATCTCATCGACGGTCGGCCTGCGGTAAGGCTGACCGGGAACGGGGATATAGCCCATGATATGGAATCTGACGTTCTCAAATGAAGATATATATCCGGCTACCGCCTCTACCTGATCCACATCCACCAATCCCGGTATGAGTATCAGGTTCGCGGAAAGTTCCATGCCCCTCCGGGCGGCCTTCTCAAAACTATCATATATCTTTTTTTTGTCAACGCCGGTGATGAACTTATGAACATCCTCGTCCCACGCCTTGAGGCCGACGTTCGCGGCATCCAGGTTCGCGATGTTCAGATCGGAGCCGTTCGTATGGCCGAGGGAGGTCTTCGCACCCAATTTATTTTTAGCGAAATCAAGGATATCCGGCAACGCCTTCGCCACGGTCGGCTCGCCACCCATGAAGTTCACCCTTCCGGGGGATACGGACCTCAATGCGTCCTTTATCTCCTCATTCGTAAGATATTTTTCCGGCTTCGGATATGCAAGCCCAGGCGTCCCTCCGGGGCCGCTGACCAGTTTGTAGCTGCATATGGGGCATCTGAACGTGCATCCGTAGTTATGTACCGTGGCGAAATGGTGCCGGCTGTTGTACGTTACTTTATAGAACGCCATTTTTGACCCCTTTAGAATCCGAATATATTTATGATATTTATAGTATTACTTTTTCAAAATTAGTGTTACTCTGATGATGTGAAAATATTACTCCTTATTTACGTCCCCGTGCTGTGCGCACAGCAGCGATGAGCACCCCCGTATCGACGATATCGGCAGGTATGGATGCCCTCCATATGTACCGTATCATCATTTTTCTGTCAATGAGGACGAAGCCCCTGTTCGTCACGGGAAGTATCTCAGGATGAGGCGGTCCGACGAGCATCCCGTACATTGTGCTCACCTTCTGATCGGTATCGCAGAGATGATCGTATTCGGACGCCGTCCGGGCCATCCACCCGATGTGCTCTTCCAGCGTGTTCGGGCTTATCTGGAACATCCGCACCCCTTCCTTATCTAACCGTCCTTTGATTTCATTGAGCCTCTCGGCGTAGTAGGTGCACATTAATCCGTAATCGGTGGGATAGAAGTACAGAAGGACGGATCCCGACCTGACCTGCGAGGAAAGCGTGAACGTTCCGCATATCGCCCCCCGAATGACGAAATCCGGTGCCTTATCTCCTGTGTCAGGTCCTGCGGTCACGTTAGATGTCATCGATGTTCCTGCCCAATATTATCTTCGGCATTGTTGTGAGGCATCGTGTCCATCTTTTGTAGAACCTTTCCAGAGCCGGTTTGCAAAGGGCCGCATGCGCGTTCTCATCTTCCGTTCCAAGGAGCAGCACGTACGTCACCTTACCGACATATCGGGTAAGCTCAATAGCGGGCAATCCTTCCTTCACCGACTCGAAATCCTCCTGCCTGTGCGTCCGTTTGAAGTAACGGACATCATGTATCCCTTCCTGCTGAAGATAGAACTCACGAACCTCTC
>JAITWO010000002.1 GCA_031285205.1 Methanomassiliicoccaceae archaeon
GATCGCTTTTACGTTTGTCAGATATGTTGAAAAATTGGCTATTACCTGCACAGGATAGTTTCTTCGTGTTGTTGTGCCGTCGCCGAGCTGTCCACTGCTGTTGTAACCACATGCCCATATGGTGCCGTCAACACCGTACATCGTTACCGTGTGTAATAGGATGATATCGGATCCTATATCCCGCCCTCTGTTTTTTAATCACGCTTTGCACCGCAGATGTCGCAGTACTTCGCTTCCGGTGGGTTCTCGTCGTATCCGCATGTGTAACATTTGCGAGGTTGCAACTTCGCGCCGCAGCCCTTGCACACTTTCAGATCGATCTGATTCTCGAGGCTGCACGCAGGACATATCAGCCCTTTGACACGTATCTTCTCCACCGCTGCCAACGTTGAATCGTCGCACTTCCTTTCCTCGTTGTACACACGCACCTCATACTCGCCCATCTTTCCGGAGACATCCTCCATCGGCACCCAGTTATCTCCTTTCTCCAATCTCTTCCGTAAGATGTGCTGTGAGGGGTCTGCGCCGGCAGTGTACAGGCCGACGAACGCGCCGCCCTGGGCCATCCTGCCTGATACGCCTTTCACCGTGATCATCTGGTAGCCCGCATGCTGACTTTTTTCTACGGAGACGGTGACCGCTGTCTCCACATCCGCCGTGACAGAAAATGCTGCACTGGCAATGAGTGTTGTATCGTCCATGCGGCCGCTGCTGAACATCCGGACCTCATGATCGCCGCCCTGCCATGGCGCTATGAATTTGACCTGGGTGTACCCTCCTGTCTGTACATCCTCCGGGTACTGCTTCTGCGTATGTTCACTGTGGGGTGCGCCCGTGGGCACGAGGATCGCCACCGCCCCTTCCTTCTTCATCTGCTGCGTCAGCCCGATGACGATCGCATGGATGGTCTCGCCCCCTTCATATTTACTCCCGGCCGATATGCTCACGCCTGAGTATGGTACTTTCATTCCCTGAGGTCCGGCCGGCCGTGCCGCGGCCGCAGGCTGTGGCGCTCCCTGCCCTTTTAACATGGCCGCATATTCCGGAGGAAGCGATGCCAGGTATTCCGGGGGGAACATGGCCGCATATTCCGGAGGGATGGCGGAAGGCTGTTGCGCTCCCGGACCTGCGCCGACAGTGGGTTGGGGAGGGGGAGATTGTCCCATCTTTCCTCCGCACTCGCCGCAGAACGTCACTTTCGTCTTGTTCATGTAGCCGCATGACTGACACTCGTATTTTGACGGCCCCGGCTGCGGGGCCGGGGGCTGCATCGCTGCCTGGTTCTTCATTATGGCCATCTGTTCCGGCGGGATCATGGACATGTATTCCTTAGGGATCATGGACATGTAATCCTGAGGGACTGCATCCGGCTGTTGTGTTCCAGGACCTGCGAAGGCTGCGGACGGTGCCGCGGCAGCTCCCCGCTTGCTTCCGCACCCTCCGCAGAACGCCGCCGATGCGTTATTTGTGTGCCCGCACGCCGGGCATTTGGCGGGTTGCTGCGCATCCAGCTTTCCGCCGCATCCGCTGCAGAACCTTGCCCCCGGCGTGTTGGTGTGGCCGCATGACTGACATTTGGCCGAGGGCTGTTCGATCTTTCCGCCGCATCCGCTGCAGAACCTTGCCCCGTCTGTGTTGCTGTGCCCGCATGCGGAACAGGTCAGGCTCATTGTCATTCCCTCAGAGCTTTCCGCCGCAGGTCCCGCAGAACTTCAGGTCGGGCGGGTTGTCGGCACCGCATTCTTTGCATTTGCCGGTTGCCATTTTCGTGCCGCACTCGTTGCAGAACTTCGGGTCGGGCGGGTTCTCGTGGCCGCATTTCGGACATGCCGGGCCTTTTACAGAGAACTTCGCTCTAGCCACGATATCCGATTCATTGTACTCGCCGTTGTCGATCCTGAACAGACGCAGCTCGAAATCGCCGGTCTCCTCCGACAGGTACATGGAAACCTGGTTGTCCCCTGCCTGCAGACTCTGCCATGTGACGTATGACGAATTGTCGGCACCCACACGATACAGGCCCAGGAATGCGCGGTTGTGCTCCATCTTCTTGGACACGCCGTTCACTGTGAATATCGTTTCGGTGTTCGGCGAGCACACCTTCTTATCCAGTATGATGGACAGCGGCGACTCCTTTTCCGCCGTCGTCGAGAACGCTGCGCTGGAAAGGAGTGTCGAGTCATCCGGAGAACCGCTGCGGAAGAACCGTACCTCGTAGTTCCCGGCCTCGAACGGCGCCATCAGTTCGATCCTGGCACTCCCTGTTGATTCAGGGTACCTCCAGTCCTGAGAATCATGATGGGGCGCCCCGACCGACAATACGGTCGCAAAGGCACCGTCATCCAGCATGCGTTGCGTCACCCCTGCCATGGTTGCGATCACCGCATCGCCGCCCTCGTAAGAACTCTTCTCCAGAGTGATCGTGACGCTTGCCAGCTGCGCCTTGGCGTCCGCCGGAGGAAGTCCGCACTCGCCGCAGAACTTCGCCGCCATCTTGTTCACGTGACCGCATGCCGGACATGTGTACGTTGTCGGTTGTTCTGTTTCCAGCTTTCCGCCGCACTCGCCACAGAACCTCATCGTGTCCTTGTTCTCGTGCCCACATGACCTGCATGTTATCGGCATTTACATTCCTCCTTAAACTCTGCCTCCGCAGCCTCCGCAGAACTTCGTTCCGGGATCGTTCTGGAAGCCGCATGCCGAGCATTTTCCGCTTGGCGGGGCCGGAGGTGCAGGAGGTGCCGCCTTCAGGTCCAGTCCGCAGTTGTTGCAGAAGCGGACGTTGGGAGAATTCTTTGCGCCGCACTTCGGGCAAGATGCCTGTTCCATGTTCGCCCCGCAGTTGTTGCAGAACTTACCGGTTCCCGCCTGTTTGCCGCACTGCGGGCATATGGTCGTCTTGCTCTCGATCTTTCCGTCCCATACGACGGCGGTGGCCGCCTTCTCGTCGATGTTGCGCTTCATGGCACCAGCCGCGGCCTTTGCCACGTAAACTTCCTGCCTGGGGGCGCATCCTGTGCACAGTCCCGCATCCTCGTTCCAGCACTGGTCGCAGACGTAGTTGTTATCTCCGGGGCATTTGTGGAAGTGCTTCTTCGACTCGTTCTGTGCTTTCACGAACGCATTCTCGTGCTCCTTGTGCCACTCCGGCGTCATACCCTCGAAACGCTCCGAGTATATGCTCGTTGTATCCGACGCTGCGTTGGCCGCCGTGGCCGTACGGCCGCCCACAAGGCTCCCGCCTATCCTGGCCAGCCCGCCGAATAGCTTGCTTGCCTTCTTCTTCTTGAATGTCTCCGATTCTATGAAACTTGATTTGTACCCGTCACCGCAGGCGTCGCAGTTAAATGTGAACTGGAAGCCGGCCTCGGTACTGTTGTCGTTGTAATTCTTTGTGAATGCCTGAAGCATGTTACTTCATCTCCTTCTTGTACATCTTAATAAGTACTGATTCGCCTTTCTTGATCGCTTTGCCGCATACCGTGCACTTCGTCAGTTCAAAGAACTGAAGCTCCCCGCACCGCTTGTTCTCGCATTTCACCAACAGGGACCTCCCGCATGCTTCGCATTTCCCGGAACCGACGAACGTCTCTGCCTTGCAAAGCGGGCAGTTCACCGTCAGCTTCCTGCCGCATCCCGAGCACAGTAGGTTTCCTCTCTCGATCGGCTTCAGGCAGTTCGGGCAGATGAACCCGAATGGGGTCCTGCTTCCGCATTTGGCACAATATTTACTGTCCCCGTCTATCCTCTCCCCGCAGTGTATGCAGGGTTTGTTGTATGTTGACATAATCATTCTCTCCTGTCTGTATCCTCTTCTTCCTAAATCACCATGGACGTGTCCGTCTCCTTCGGCCATTTATCTTTTACTGTAGGAAAGGCACCAGGACGGTATTAGTGATTCTCTGTTTATAAAAATATTGTATATAAGGAATGGCACACAAACAACAAAATACATCATGTTTATGAGGTATGCATGCTAGCTGATATCGCAGAGGCGCTGAAGGGAAAAAATAAGGCGGTCGTCGTCCACGGGAACGCCGACACGGATGCCGTCGGCTCCGCATACGCGATCGCGGAATGCTTCCCACCCGCCGTGATATATGCACCGGGAGGCGTGGACCGGGTTGCGAAGATCGTCACGGATAAACTGAACGTCACGGTGCTCGGGGAATGTGACCTCTCCGACTATGAACTGATGGTGGTCGTGGATACCTCATCACCGGAACAGTTCAAACCGGGAACCGTTCAGATACCGAAGGGAAGCGTTGTGATAGACCACCATACACGGACGGACAAATGGAAAGATATGATGTTCGTATGCGACGAGAGCAAGGTCGCATGCTGCGAGTTGGTCTATGACATAATACGTGCATCTGGTGCGGATCTGAAAAGGGATGTCGGCATGGCGCTGCTCTGCGGGATGCTGACCGACAGCGGCCACTTCTCATTCGCGAATACGCAGATGATGCGCACATTCGCAGAGATCATGGACATCACCGGCATAGGCATGGACGAGGCCATGGACTTCCCCCGTTCCGAAGTTGGCATGAGCGAGCGGATCGCCGTCATGAAAGGGATGGAGCGTTCCAGGTTCGACCGTGTGGGTGACATGATAGTTGCGGTGTCATACGGTGGCAGCTTCGAGGCATCGGTGTGCAAAGCGCTGCTCAACGCCGGTGCTGACGTTGTCTTTGTGGGTTCGCAGAGAGAGGACCAGTTCAGGCTGAGCGCACGCGCCGATCAGGATATGGTAAGGAGGGGGATACACCTCGGCGAAATAATGAAGGACATCGGCAGAGAGACGGTGACTGACGGCGGAGGACACTCCGGGGCCGCAGGACTGTCCGGCACAGGCGATGTCGAGGCGATGCTCCATATATGCATGCAACGGACGATGAACGAGTTCCGGAAGATGAAGAAAGAGGGCTCAGATCTTACCCAGGCGCTTTAATATCTCCTTTATGGCGCAGAACTCCTCCGGCCTCGTCTCGAAGTATTCGCGCACCGGCCCCAGTGTTCTTATCAGCCCGTCGGTGACGCCTTTCTTAAGGTCCATCGGGTGAAGTTTTCCGGAGAAGTACGCTTCGGCAATGTCGTTGTAATCGGTGAACGATACCGGCCCCCCGAACTTCTCCGGGCGGTCTATGTTCACTGTCCCGGTCCTCGGGAGCACAATGTGCCTGCACAGCATGAGCACCGGGTTCTCCTGTTCGGACTCCCTCTCAGGAGGACAGAATGCTTTGCCCATCTTCCTTTTTATGTCGTCATCCGTGTCATGGATGTTCACGCCGCTGTCCGGATCGCTCTTTGACATCTTCGAGGCGGCAGGGTTCATCCTGTCCCCGCCTTTCAGCCCCGGGAGCAACGGGGTGTGCAGCGCTATCGGCTTCCTCCATCCAAGCTTCTCGGCGGCGTCCCTTGCCAGCATATGCGCCTTCCTCTGGTCCATCCCTGCGTACGCAAGGTCGATGTCCATCCTGAATATGTCGGCCGCCTGGAGTATCGGGTAGAACAGCTTTGAGGAGTCCACTTCCGCTTCGTCCTCCGAGCGGCCCATGATGGTCATCGCCCGTTTCACTCTTGACAGTGATGTTACCTTGGCTATCTTTATCACCGTCTCCCAGTACTTTATGCTGTCTAGCAGTTCGCTTGCGTACACATACTTGACTTTATCACGGGAGATCCCCAGCGCTTCGAAGCAGTCCTCCATGTAACCGGCGCATACTTTTATGTTGTCGATGCCGCCGCCCAGTTTGTCGTTTATGTATGCATGCCAGTCCGCCCAGTACACTGTGACGTCCATCCCTGCGTTCACGAGGTCGGATATCTTCGATGCGACCATCACCCATCCCAGATGGACAAGGCCGGACGGTTCGAAACCGATATATGCGGACGGATTCTCATTTTTTGATAACAATTCCCTGAGCTCGTCCTCGGAGATCAGTTCTTCCGCATTCCTCTTTATCAGCGATATCTTCTCTTCGATGTCCATCTTATCATCTTTGGTGTAATCTGCGACGTTATAAAACGATATTGGCGTTCCGTGCCGTATTCGGCAGACCGATCATCCCTGAGGCTCGGACCGATGGTATCGTCCATCATTCGAACATATCCGCATGCGTCCCCGTTCTTATGAGGAACAGGACCGGCTGATCCTGACACGATCCGAAGATCGGGCCTTCGTGTAATGTCTGGTTTTCAGCGGACGTAGTATAATTGTAGTGAGCGCTTTTTATCTGCGCCTGTGCACAGTGCCATCAGTGGAAGCGGAGATCATCGTGTTCGTGGCGATCATGAGCGCCGCCGGGGCATCGGCAGGCATGTTCTCGGGCCTTGTGCCCGGGATACATGTGAACACGTTGGCGTCGATGATGCTCATCCTCTACCCTTCGATGAATGCGACAATATCATCGTTCGCCGACCCTGCATACGTTCCCGTTCTGCTCTCATCGTGTATCGTATCCGCATCAGTGGTCCATTCGTTCGTCAGTTACGTTCCGTCTGTGTTCACCGGCGTGCCCGATCAGGATAACGTCATGAGCATGCTTCCCGGGCATCGGCTCCTGCTTGACGGGAAAGGGATGATCGCGGTCAGGGCGTCCGCCATAGGCAGCCTGATAGGAGGTATGAGCGCCGTGATGGTTGCGATACCGTTGCAGTACTTGATGCTCAACGGCCTCGGCGGATATTTGGAAAGTATAACGTCCGTTGTGCTCATGATCGCCGTCGTCGCGCTTATCCTGAGCGAGACGACGCCGGGGAAATGGGGATATGCTGCCTCCCTGGTCCTGATCTCCGGGGCAATGGGGTGCATATGCATGTTCATGCCCGTCCCGTACCATGGTCTGCTGTTCGACGGTGAGCTCCTTTTCCCGCTGCTGACCGGTCTTTTCGGGATCCCTGTGCTGATATCGTCACCTTCCGGTGCCGAGATGCCTGAGCAGACCGACGATGACCGTCATCCCGTGTCCGTGTCGTCCGGACTGAAGGGTGTGCTCACCGGCAGCGCCGTCGGGTGGTTCCCGGGGATCACGGCCACGGCGGGTGCGGCATTCACCAGATTGTTCATCCGCGAGGACAGGCCGGAGAGGTTCATCGCGTTGGTATCGTCCATCGGCACGGCGGCCGTGGTCTTTGCGCTGATCACCCTTTCCGTAAGCGGGAAGGGACGTTCGGGAACGATGATGGTGGTGCGTGAGATACTCGGCGGAAGCATGACGGGACCCGCGGACGGCATATTCCTGTTGATGCTGCTCAGCGTCGCTGTCGCCTCTTTCATCGGATATCTTGCCGCCATACGGTCGGGGAGGGGCATGGCAGGATTCATATCAAAAGTGAACATGAAAAAGATGAACATGACGATCCTGGCCGTGATCGTCGTTCTTGTTCTGCTCATGACGGGGGCGTGGGGGATCGCAGTTCTCGCGATATCTGCGATCGTTGGGATGATACCGATCAGCGCCGGCACTGCCAGGGTCCACCTTTCGGGGTGCCTGCTGGTGCCGGTCCTGCTGATGCAGTTCGGGCTTGACGCGGCATTCCTGTCCCTGTTATGATCAGCGCCTGCAGCAGCGCCTTCCCTTGACCGAATCGTAGTACCATTTGTCGTACTTGTAGCAGATGACATCCTTCTTTACGTAAGATACATCCTCCTCCGCCCCGGACGAGCAGCATCCGGCCTCTGCCTCCTCCAGCGCATCCTTTACTTCCGCGATCACTTCTTTTATCCTTGCGGTGTTCGTTACCGTTGTCTTCTTGACCTCGGTGATCGTCGCCTCGACCTCGGCCATCAGGTCCTTTATGCTCTCCATGAGCTCGCTGACCTTCGCCGCTTCCGTTATGTTCGCCTTTCTGACGATCGTTATGGTCTCTCTCACCTCGGCGATCACTTCTTTTATCTCAGTGTTATCGATCATCGCCGGCTCCGTCTCCTCGATCGGCTCCGTCTCAGGTTTGTTGACGCTCTTCTTGGGCTCCGCCTTCTTCTGCTCCCCGATCTTGGCGAACGGTTTGCCGCTTGTCACGATCTCCCTGATACGCTTGTCCTGCCTGAGCTTGAAGAATAACATGAATGTATCAAAGGCGTCGACCGATGCAAGGATGTCATCGTCGAATGACTCCCTCTTCCACGCGCCGTATCTCCAGTCGACAGCGTGCGAGTGCCTCAGGTCGCCCTTCCTTCCGTCGTACTCATATGCACCCGTTATCTCACCCACGTTCAGGAGCCTGTCGGAACCCGCCCCGGGGACTATTACCAGGTCACCCACTTTCACTTTCGAGGAGAATGCGCGTCCCTGCACGGACATCGTCGTTATCGATCCGTCGGGCTCGTTGGGGTATGCTTTGGCCATCAGCGCCATGAGCTCCGGCATGTCCGTCTTACCCGTTAAATTCGCGTTCAGGTTGCCGATAAGGAATATCCTGTTCTGATCGGCGAACTTGCCCTCGTATTCTCCCTTCAATCCTGCCCTGCATAGCCAAACTGTCATTATTTTTTTCCTCCCTGTGGTCTATATATATGCACTGTCGACGCCTTATAAATTTATTTTGCCGTTAACGCATATTTTCACCCGTTTCTATGATGGTGCGAGCACAAAAATATGGTTTAACGTGCCCGGTGCACCGTGTCGTGTCGCGCCGGCACTCGGGAATTAAACGGTGAATACGGGGCCGTACACGGGGCCGTGGTCGGTGCCGTGTATCTGCCGGACCGCATCCCGCACCGTACCGATGCGCCTTTGCGCGATGTGAAGAACGGGCATTCGATGACAAATAATAAAACATATGACGTGATAGAGGAGTTAAGGTTCCCACAGATGGCCGCAGCAGTTATGGACGTCGTATTGCAGCTGTTCGTGCTGCTTATTCTTGCAAAGATCATCGGAGGGCTCTTTGAAAGATTCCATATGCCGAAGCTGATCGGCGAGATCATTGCCGGTGTCATCTTCATCAATATATTCTTCGTATTCCCGCAGCCGTTCATAGACCTCCTCGGCTTCGGCGGGGGGCCAGGCGGCGACCTTGACTTCGATATAAGCTTCCTGGAGATCATGGGCGAGCTTGGGATAATATTCCTGCTCTTCGCGGTCGGCCTGGAGACGCGGTTCAGCGATATCAAGAAGGTGGGCAAGACGGCGACCTACGTTGCTGTCCTGGGCGTTGCCATACCGTTCGCCGGCGGGATGCTCTTCCTGTTCTTCGATAATGTATCGTTTGAGATCGCCCTGCTCATCGGCACCGCCCTGTTCGGTACGAGCACTGCCGTCGGCGTCGAGTGCCTGAGGAGCCTTGACGCCATGAACTCCAACGAAGCGAAGATCATCGTCAGCGCCACGATCATCGACGATATACTGTGCTTGACGCTTCTGGGCATAATCATGGGCGTCATCGACGGCGGCGGCACCGCCAAGATGATCATCAACATCATCATCATAACGGCTTTCATACTGTCCATGTTCTTCTTCATATCCAAGGTCAAGGCGCTTGCGACCCGCAGGAAGCATGTTGTCAATAAGATCAAGAGCATGAGGAAGAAGCCGGCGGAGGAAGGCGCAGAGGCGGCACCCGCGAAGAACATGAGCGAGTTCAGCGCCCTCGGACTTGCGATCATCGTCTGCCTCGGACTTGCGGCATTATCGACTAGCATAGGGCTTGCGGCGATAGTGGGGGCGTTCCTTGCGGGAATGATGTTCGCCGAATTCAAGGACACCGTACCGGTGGAGCACAATTTCAATATAATCACTTATTTCATGCTGCCGTTCTTCTTCATATGGGTCGGAATGGGGGTGCATCTTGATGCACTGATCAATGTCACCATCCTCGGGATGCTCGGGCTCATGATACTCATCGCCGTCATAACGAAGTATGTCGCCGGATATCTGGGGGCGAAGTCCGGGAAGCTCACCAGGGATCAGGCCCACCTCATAGGTGTGAGCTTCATCCCCCGAGGAGAGGTTGGCATCATCGTGGCCACGCTGGGGATCAGCCGTTTTGTCTTCGATCCCATGCCGGAGATGTATTCGGTGATAATCCTCATGGCGATACTCACGTCAATAATGACGCCTCCGCTCATGACCCATGCATGGAAGAAGATACAGAAGTCGCAGACCGCGATATTCACTGAACTCTTCCCTGAAAAGGGCAAAGAGGATATGTGACGCCGCCTGAATGTCCCTTGTTATCTGAATTGAATGATGTATGAGGATCTGCTTTACTTCTCGACGCTGCGTGCGAGCTCCTTGACCTGAACGATGCATTCCTTTATCCTCTCGAGGCTTCCCGAACGTGTGTCCAGTTTCAGTTTCAGGCCATCGGCCATATCTTTCGCCTTCTGATGATAGAACTCATCGTTCCCTATCCCGGAGTTTATGAAAAGGCAACGTTGATACGATTCGAACATCAGGTCGAGGAAGTACTGCGGCTCGTACCCTTCCGCAGAGTCCAGGTGGAACTGTTCTATCAGCCCGGGAACTCCCTGTACCGCCCACCCGGGGGACGCGAACCAAGTGAACACACATTTCTTCTTCTCTTCTTTCACGCCGTCGGGGCTCAGCAGGACCTCTATGCAGTCGGCACCGGGCAGCATGACCGCCGGGACCTTGAACACATCTGTCACGCCCTGAAGGGACTGACATGTTGCGTATCCCAGAAGCACCGCATCCACTTCGCTGTGCAATGCGTTCACCTTCTCGATTATCAGCTTCTTCATCTCCTCCGCATGCTCGTGCAATGCGAACTTCAGATAATCGCGGTGAACGAAGTCCGGATCATCCTTTGTCAAGAATTCTATCTCATCCTTCAAAACTTCGCATGCAACGATACCTATCCTCATGTCTCGCCGCCTGTCCATTTTTCATCATAGATGACGGAATTGTGCTTCGCCTTCTTCGCGTGCCGCTCGGACAACATCTCATATTCCATCCACACCGCATGCACCACCGCATTCGTCACCAGGCATACGAACCCTATCGCCCCTCTTATCTCCGGGTCATTTAGTTTGCTTTTGTAAAAGTCGGTAACGTCGGTAACGGTCAGGCCTTTAAGCTTCTTACCAAAGTCCTGTATCTTCTCGCAATCCGAATCAATATGCACATCAACGCTTCCTTCTTCGTTCATCTCCGCTGTTATCACATGTGTCTTCTCACATGTGTTCATCTTCACCTTGATAATTGATGTCATTCTCCCTCTCCGTGCCTGATCTGCGCTCATATCGAATATTATCTATATATTGTCTGCTGTCCTGCCCGTTCTGACAGCGGATGTTCCTGCTGTGCCGTTGTGCATGATATCACGATGATCTTACAAAAAGTGATTTAACAACTGATATCATACAGGGCACCATGGGTTACACAGAAGTCCCTGACACAGGGAAGATATTGGAGATCGCTAAGAAATATTATGAATGGGCGGAGCCGATGATCAAGGCCGGCAGGCCCCAGTTCAATAAGGCGGTCAACTGGAGCCCGAAGTTCGACGGTAAAAAGAAAGATCATAGGAAGGCCTCCTCCTTATCGTGCGATACCGCCATGGTGGGAACGCTCGGAGGGATGGGCACCATGACTGTGGCCCTGGCGTGCGCCGCGTTCGACCTGGCCTTCGATACCGTCAAGATATCGCAGAACCTTGGCTGCGCCATTGCGATATTCTGCGACAATAACGATGACCCTGACATCATCGCCAAAGAGAAGGAGATATACGAGGATGCGGTGACGGTCCTTATCTATGCCCTCTCCCTATCAATGGTCGGTAGCATTCACACCGAAGCAAGCCTCGGTCCGCTTGTCGCCCTCGGCAATTTGTATATGGATATGGAGAGGTACGAAGAGGCTAAGGAATTGTTCATGACCGCGCGCCGGATAGACGAATTGTACATGCCCGCACTGAACGGCCTCGCAGCATACTACAAAGCAACGAACAAACCTCAGTTCGCCGTCATGATTAAGACCGCCGCGAAGAGCAACCCGACCACTCTCGGGAAGTCCCTGAACAAGATCGGTGAGAACAACAAGAAGGCGGAAAAGATATTCAGAGAGGGGGCGGCCGCCAGTGACGAGGAACTTGAGAAAGAGATCGACAAGGCAGAGGAGATAGAGGCTCCCAATTACGGGGACATCTTTGACGGCGTCGACCCGAAGAACGCCGAGAAGATGCGGAAGAACAGGAAGGATCTCAACAACAGGATGAAGATCAAGATCCCGAACATACACATACTCACTGCGTTCACGGACATCAACAAAGATAATCAAATCTCCGTCAAATGCGCCGCCGAAGCAGTATCTGATGAGCTCAAGCACCTGCAGAAATATATCAAGGCGTTATCTAGAGGGAGCGGGAACACGGCCGCGGACGCATTTGAGAATACCGGGATAGGTGATTTCAAGTTCATGGGCATGGACTTCCATGAATTTATCAGGGATGCATCGAACAACCCTGCGAAATATGAGAACATGGATACTCGGGATGAGGTCCACCTCCGGACCGACAATCTGGACAAGTACATAAAAGAACTGAAGGACGGCCTCGGCGAGATAACTGCCGCCCGTCACGGCATGGAAGGAGGGGACAGATTCGGCAGAAAGTTCTCAAGGGCCGCCGCCAAGGCGAACCTGCTGTTATTCCCTTTCTCTCTGGACCCGTTGAAGTACGCCAATATGTGGGATGTGTTCATACAGCAGTGCAATATCCCGTTATATATCAAAAAGAAGGCCCTATTGGATGCATATATGATGGGCGTGATGAGAAAATCAAATGAAACGATAACGGACATACAGAGGAACTTTTCCAGAGAGTACGCGGAGATCCATGAGGCATACGACGCAAAGATGGAAGACCTTAAGGAAAGGTACGACAGAGAGGTGAAGGCATGCGGAGACAATTCTGGTTGCACTTCAGCGGCGGCCAAACGATATGAACTGAACCTGCACAAACTGCATCTGGAATATTATCCGCAGCTGAACCAGTGCACGAAGAGATACTGGCTCGAGGGAACGGCATGCGCCGCCATAATGTACGGGAAACTGGAAAGGAACATACCACGGATGTACAAGGAAGTGATGAAACATCTTGTGTACATCTCCGATGAGAAGGTGCGGGCCGAACAGGAGGACATGCTCGTTGGGGGCATAGCGTCAACCCTCACACATGCCATCGGCCTGGTGCTGAGTACGTACGGCGGAGGGGAGATACTAAGGATAGAGATGTGCGGATGCGACCCCGAAAGGATGGAACAGCTTACCAAGGAGCTGCAGAAAGAGAAGGAGGAGAAGGATGCCGAGATGCAGCAACGTCAGAAGGCGGCGGAGAACGCCTTTAAGAACGGCATCATAGATGAAAACTCCTCGTACTACAAGGACTATGTCAAAAAGTGGGAGTATGAGATCGACCTGGTCATTTTCAAATACAGGTCCAATGATTATTTCACGACCGGGGATGTGAGCATCCCGACCCCGGTCGGCTCCATTGACGCTTCATCGTTCAGGAACAACATCACACAGGAGTCCAGAGTCAGTGCGGACGTTACGATCGGCGGGGAGATCGGGCCGGTGGAGCTCAAGGCCACTTTCGGGATCTCCGTCGCATGGGACGCGAACGGAAGGATGCACCCGGAGGGATTCGACTTGCGGGCCGGACTTGAGGCGTCGACGGGCGTGGGTCCGCTGTCGGCCACGGCAGGCGTCTCGGCGTCCCTGGAGAGAGGCACGAAGGTGTATGGCGAGGTAACGTTAAGCGGGAACGATTATATCGATGAGATGAAGGAGCGGGCATTAGGGGAGGAGTTCGGAGGGCTGGCCCCCGAAATGGACAACACCATCAAGCTGTGGACGGGGGACTACGTGATCACAGACAAGAATTAATGATGCTGCCTCGCATTGATCGTTTCGGGACCCCGGTGGTGAGGTGCGAGAAGGGATTTAAGAAGAGAGCATATATAGAAGATCATGGACGGCGCACTGACCCTCGGTAACGAGAGAATATTGAAGATCGCCAAAAAATATTATGATTGGGCGAAGCCGATCATCTCCCTCGGCAAGAACGAGTTCAAAAAAGCTGTAGATTGGGTCCCGGAGTTCGACGGCAGGAAAAATGATGTCGAGAAGGCCGGTACATTATCATTCGATACCGCAATGCTCGGAACCTTTCCCGGGACGGGGACCATAACTGTTGCCTTTGCGTGCGCCGCATTCGACCTCGCCCCCGAAAGCGTGGTCATGTCACAGAATCTGGGCTCTGCTATCGCACTGTTCTGCGACAACAGTCCCGACCTCAGCATCAAAGAGAAAAAGAAAGAGATATACGAGGATGCGGCGGCGGTCCTGATCTATGCCGTCTCTTTGTCATTATCTGAAGACATGTACACTGAGAAAAGCCTCGGACCGCTGGTGGCCCTCGGCAATCTGTTCTTGGATATGGAGAAGTACGAAGAAGCGAAGCATCTGTTCACGACCGCACGCAGACTGGACGAAACATACATGCCGGCGGTGGAGGGCCTTGCGGCGTATTATAAGGCTGTGAAGAAGCCTCAGCTTGCCGGGATGGTCCGTGAGGGTGCGAAGAAGAACCCCACCGGCTGCGGGAGATCGGCCAATGAGATCGATAAGAATGTCAAAAAGGCCACCGAGATATCACAGAAAGGGGATGCCAACGAGGAGGAGATGGAAAAGGATATGGATAAAGCCGAAACGGTGGAGGCACCCAATTACGGCGATCTCTTTGACAGCATCGACCAGGCGACCGCCGCGAAGATCAGGAACAACAGGAAGGAACTGAACAACAGGATGGTCATCACCGTCCCGAACCTCGACATACTTTTTCCGTTCACGGATATCACCGAAGATAATCAGATCTCGGTCAAATCTGCCGTCGCTGCAGTAGCTGAGGAAATACCTAAATTGATCAAATACATGAAAAGGCTCCCGATAGGAGCAGCGCACAGGGATGCGGACATACTCGAGAATACGGGGATCGGCGATTTTTACGTCAGGGGCATGAAATTTCATGACTTTATGCGTGATGCGGCGAACAACCCCCAAAAATATGAAGACAGTAAAATCAACGCAGAAGGCAAAATACGGACGGACAATGCCAATAAATTCATAAAGGATATAAAAGACGGCATCGCTGAGACCACTGCCGCCCGTCACGGCATGGAGGGTGGGGACCGATTTGGAAAGAACCTGATGAGGACCGCCGCGAAGGCGGAAGCGGTGCTCTTCCCGCTGTCCCTGAATCCGTTCAAATATGCTAACGCATGGGATATCCTCCTCCAGCAGTACAATGCCATGCCCCTGATCAGAAAAAGAACACTGCTTTTCGGATATATGGCCGAGATACTA
Source organism: Methanomassiliicoccaceae archaeon (assembly GCA_031285205.1). Taxonomy (GTDB): domain Archaea; phylum Thermoplasmatota; class Thermoplasmata; order Methanomassiliicoccales; family Methanomethylophilaceae; genus Methanomicula. Next base: position 15,333 of record JAITWO010000002.1, read on the forward strand.
AGGAAAAGATCGAAAATATTATTTGAAGTACAACGGAATTATCACAGAGAGTACGGTGAGATCAATGACATATTCAAAAGAGAATTGGACGACCTTAAGGAAAGGTACCAAAAACAGATAGACATCATAAACAAAATGATAAGTGACTGTGATGATCAAGGATGCGGACGTTGCAAGAGCTTATCAAAGCGGATAGATGATCTGTCCGATCAACATGAAGTGGATAAACATAAGTTGCATTTGAAATACTACCCGCAGCTCAATCAATGCACGAAGAGATTCTGGCTTGAAGGTACCGGGGTCGCTATCGTAATGTACAAGAAACTGGAAAGGAACGCACCGCGGATGTACAAAGAGGTGATGAAGCACCTCGTGTACATCTCCGACGAGAAAGTACGTGCGGAGCAGGAGGACATACTCGTTGGGACCATAGCGCAGAGTATCGCAAGCGCCATAGGGCTGGTCCTGGGGGCATACGGCATGGGAGAGATACTCAGGATCGAGCAGTGCGGATGCGACTTCCAAGCGACGGATGAGCTCGAAGAGAGACTGAAGAAGGAGAAGAAGGAGAAGGATTATGAGATGCTCATGCGCCAGAAGGCGGCACGGGACTCATTCAAGAGCGGTGCGGTGGATGAGAACTCTGCGTTCTACAAGAACTATCTCAAACAGTGGGAATACTCGTTCGATGTCGGCTTTTTCAAATATAAGGTCAACGACCACTTCACCACGACCCATCTGAACATAGATCTCAAGCTTGGATCCTTCGACTACTCATCCTTTCAAAGCAATATCACGAAGGCAGGCAGTGTGAAAGCTGACCTCACTCTCAAATTGGAGAAACAGGGCGTGGATGTGAAGGGTGAGGCCACATTCGGCTTCACGTATGTCTGGGACAAGAACGGGAATCCTCATCCGGACGGTTTTGACCTGCGTGCCGGTCTTAAAGCAACGGCGAGCTTGGGGCCGATCGAGACTGAGATCGGCATATCTTCATCCGTTCGGGAGGGTTTCAACGCGACTGCCGGGGCAAAGGTCTCAGGTGAGCAAGGGCCGGTCAGTGCCGAGGTCGGTGTGACGGCATCCACTAAGGACGGCGTTGACGCGAATGCCGAATTAGTAGTTTCAGGAGAGTATGGGCCGGCCACGGGCGATGCAAAAGTATCAGTGTCCACTAAGGACGGCGTTGACGCGAGTGTCAGTGCCGAGGTTTCCGGCAGCAAAGGTCCCCTCCAGGGCGAGGCAAAGGCGTCAGCATCCCTCCAGGGAGGTGTGAAGGCGTCCGCCGAGGCCAAGATGAGCGGGAACGAATATATTGATGCGCTGAAGGAGGCGGCCTTAGGAGAGACGCTTGCAGAGAACATCTCTTTGCCAAATTTTGACCGTGAACTATGGGGCGGCGAGTACTCCTCCAAGGGCGATGAGTGATCATTTATCGTCTTCCCTGACCGCAGAGATAAATACTCCTGATGGATTATCATATTGAAAAATATCAATGTGAGGGCCACAGATGAACGATCGCTATATTGACGATGCACGTGTATTCAAAGCGTTCTGTGACGAGAACCGTCTGAAGATATTGGAGATGTTACAGAGCGGCGAGAAATGCGCATGCATACTCCTGGAACGGATGGACATATCACAGCCGACGTTATCGCATCATATGAGGATACTTTGCGACAGTGGGATCGTCGTTCCACGCAAAGATGGTAAGTGGACCCATTACTCGATAAGCTCTGAGGGACGCGATAACGCCATGGACCTTCTATGCCGACTTACCAACCTCATACCCAACGGCGAATGCTGCACCGAGAGGTGCTTCGAATGAGCGATCGTTGCTGCGGGAACGATCCGGCGGGAATAATGAGAGCTGATACGGTCATGACATTCAGGGACCGCCTCGGTGCGCTGAAGGTGCGGTGCGGGATAGGACGCAACAATTACAAGGTAACACCCGGGCTGTATGCATTGGGAAGTCCTGATGACAAGTCCGCAGTGTTCGTCAGCGCTAATTATAAACTAACGTTCGACAGCCTGCGGAAGGAGCTTTCGGGGATGGACTGCTATATTCTGATATTGGATACGAAGGGGGTGAATGTCTGGTGCGCCGCAGGGAAGGGCACGTTCGGGACCGATGAATTAGTGAGTCGCATCGAAAAGACGGGGCTTGCGGGCATTGTGTCCCACAGAGAGCTCATTTTGCCGCAGCTCGGTGCATCCGGGGTATGTGCGCATAATGTAAAAAGGCGCACCGGCTTCGAAGTGATCTACGGCCCGGTGCGCGCATCCGATATCAAGAAGTTCATAGCGGCCGGGATGGATGCTGACGATGATATGAGGGCGGTCAGATTCACAACACGTGACCGTATCGTCCTCGTGCCGATGGAGTTCATCCCGGCGATGAAGTTTTCTTTACCGATATTCGGGATACTTTTCCTTGCCAATATGATCCTCAGGGAACCTTTCGGTATAGAGGACCTTGCGACATACATGTGCGCTCTGGCTGCGGGCGCGGTCCTCACACCTGTCCTTCTTCCTATTATACCCGGAAGGGCGTTCTCGCTTAAAGGATGGATCGTAGGCATTCTGCTGACGCTGTTCGCAGTATGGCAATTCGGGTGGCTTCAGGATGACATCATCGTTGCATCTGGCTATCTGCTCCTTATTCCTTCGGTGTCCGCATACTTCGCGATGAACTTTACAGGTTCATCAACTTACACGTCCCCGTCCGGGGTGCTGAAGGAGATGAGGTTTGCCGTTCCATTCATCCTCATCACCGTGATCATAGGATCGATATTGCTGTTCATAGGGAAGGTGATCGTATGAGATATATCAGGAACGTTGTAACGCTTCAGCTGGACGTAAAAAAATGCCTGGGGTGCAGGAGATGCGAGGAGGTCTGCCCGCACCGCGTCTTCGCGATGAACGATATGAAGGCGTCCATAAAGGACAGGGATGCGTGCATGGAGTGCGGCGCATGCGCTCTGAACTGTCCCACTCGTGCCATATCCGTGAAACCGGGTGTCGGGTGTGCAGCGGCGATAATAAAGGGGATGCTCACCGGAAAGGAGCCGAGCTGTGACTGCTCCGATGATGGTTGCTGCTGATCGCTCCGATGATCATGTGATCTGTCTTATTAAGTTGTAGAATATGAATTAGAGAGGCAGGAAAGGGAGCCGAAAGGGCAACATAGAACGGAGGATGTCATAGAAAACGGAAAAATAACGCAACATGTCACAAATACAGGTGAGCCGGTAGATATTAAAGTGGGCCTGTCCAGATTTGAACTGGAGTCAATAGCACCCCAAGCTACAAGGATACCAAGCTACCCCACAGGCCCATGATGAAAGGGGGTTTGAATGAAAGGGTTTTGATGATCAGCCCAGCGGCGAGATCTCTTCGATAAGGTTCGCATGCGAAATTATCATCCTGCGGCAGCAGTACCTCTCGAGACCGAGGTCATCGAGCACTTTCTGCGGTGCCTCGCCCATCGAGACGCGCTTGACGTACTCGGTGTAAACACTTCCCACCACTTTGCCGCATGTGAAACATCTCACGGGTATTATCATGCCATCACCTTAACGATACGACTTCTGCCTCTTGGCGCGTGCGCCGTGCCCCAGCGGGTTCTTCGGTAATTTCCTGCGGGTGTCGTTGATCACGAATGACCTGTCGTAGGACCTGAACATCGCTTCAAGCTCATCATCCTTGAAGAAGTCGATGAGCCCTCTCGTGATCGCGGTGCGTATCGCTTCCGCCTGGCCCATCACTCCGCCGCCCTGCACATTCACCGATATGTCCACCTTTGACGCTTTCTCCGCCGCCAGCCCGAGGGGCTCCTGTATCTTCAGCCTTGCCAGCTCCGGACTGTACACCTCCAGCGGTATCTTGTTTATCGTTACCTTCCCGGTACCTTCTTTGACAACGGCCCTCGCTATGGCCGTCTTCCTCTTCCCACTTGTGTTAACTGCGTCCACGGGATCACCTCACATTAGAACCCAGGAATTTTGCAACGGCACCCAGGGTCGTGTATTTGCCGGTTCTCAATCTCATTGCCTCTTCGACCGTCTGCTTCTCGACGTCCTTGAACTGCTCCGGGAAGCCGACGAACACATGGATCCTCCTGTACGCCTCCCTTCCGGTGGTCGTGGTCCACGGGATCATCCCTCTGATCGTCCTCTTCAGCAGAAGGTCTGCGCGGCGCGGATAGTACGGTCCTTTCCTTATCTGTCCGCGGTCCACCTTTTCCTTGAACTGCGCGAACACCATCTCCTTCGCCCCGGTGATGATCACATGCTCAGCGTTCAGTACGACTATCTCTTCGCCGTTGAGTATCCGTTCGGCGATGTTGCTTGACAGCCTTCCCATGATGTGTCCTTTTGCGTCTATTACCGTTACCATGGGATCACCTCATTATCCTGACGCCGGATCCCTTGGGGTTCTCTGCCATGAGATCCGCTATCGACATCGTCTTTCCGCCTGCTGCAGCTATCGCCGTCTCGGCCTTCTCGGAAAAACTGTATGCCGCCACCGTCACTTTCTTCGATATGCTTCCTGCCGCTAACACCTTACCGGGGACTAAAACAACGTCCCCTGCCTCAGCGTTTCTGTCAAGCCTGCTCAGGTTGAGTTCGGCCCAGTTCCTCCGGGGTTTCTCAAGCCTTTTAGCAATGTCTCGCCAGATCGCAGCTCCGGTCTCTCTTTCCTTCGCCTTCAGATCGTCGATCAGGGCGAGGAGGTTCGGATCTGTTTTGAAGATTCTCTTCATAGTCTGACTCTCCCGACATCGGGTAACGCTCCAATGAACAGGTTGTTTATAAACATATCGTGCGTAAAATAAGGACGGGCCCTTTTCCTCATGCGGCCGCATTGCATATGCTCTTTTAAATATTGACCTGACCGTCCGCCGGCCGAGGGCACGTATCCATCGCCGTTCACATGTATGCGCGCCAATATAGTAAAATAGTAGCCCGAGATTTCGTTGTAGTCAGCCGAGGTGCGAAAATGATAAGGTTTGGTCCCGCAGGAATCCCGTTGTCGTGTAAAGGTCGTACGTTGAAGGACGGCATAGAAGATGTGCATAACCTCGGTCTCACCGCGATCGAGATACCCATGGTAAGGGCCGGTACCGTTGAACGGTATCCGGAGGAAGAAGAGATAGGATTATGCATCAGGGACCTCAAGGATGGTCTCGTCGTTGAAATAATACGTGATGATATGCAGATATGCGACCCAAAGGAGCCCATTGAGAGTGATGACATCCTGGTGATGATGGCGTCCGGTGTCGCTGACTCGTATGCGTCCCTCATGCCCATAGGCAATATGGCGAAGAGGCTTGACGTGAAGGTCTCGATGCACACCCCGTACTACATGGACCTGGGAAGCAACAACGAGCACACCGCAAGATGCCTCAACAACATAAGGCACGCCGGCATAATAACCAACGCGCTGGGAGGCGATGTCGTCGTGACCAACCTCGGACTGTACGATGACCTCAACAACACTGATGAGATAGACGCCAACATCATTGATAACGTACTTTCTATAATGGAATGGTGGGAGGACTCCGGGATCCGGACAAGACTGGGAGTGGAGATTACAGGGCGCATAGAGGCCTTCGGATCGCTGGACCAGGTGCTTGACCTCTGCGACAGGGTGGACGGCATCGTCCCCATCATGAATTTTCCGCATTATCATTCGAGGACGCGCGGCTCGCTCCTGACGGCTGCGGACTTCAAGGAGGTGCTGGATCAGATCTCACCCTATTGTAAGGACGGGATACACACGCTCTTCTCGGGTGTTGAGCACAACGACGGCAACGAGCGCCGCCTCACACCCATTAAGAAAGGGGATCTGAAATTCGAGCCGCTGGCTGAAACGCTTGCGGACATGGACCGTGATGTGACCGTCATATCCGGGTCGCCGCTGCTTGAGCATGATGCTATGTACATGAAGGTGATACACGAGCGTGTCCTCACCAAGAGGGTGGTAAAGGCGATGAGGGCCAAGAAGAAGGACGAAGCGACGACCGGTGGGACGTACGAAGAGGATGACTGATGCCGTCGATCGATTATATCATAGATGCGGTTAAAGACGCTGTCGCCGCCGTCGACCCGAAAGCGGTGGATGAACTGATAGATAATATCATACACTCCAAGACCGTCTTCGTGTTCGGAGTGGGGAGGTCGGGGCTGGCGGGGCAGTTCTTCTGCGTCAGATTGGTCCAGATGGGCCTGGATGTGCATTTTGTCGGTGAGATGACGACGCCGATAATAACCAAGGATGACCTTACGATACTCATCTCCGGTACCGGAAATACGATGTCGGCCGTTCAGACGGCGAACATAGCCAGACGCATCGGTTCTAAGGTCATGGCGGTCACCGCCCGGGCTGATACGAAACTTGCGATAGCATCCGATTCGGTCATTCTGCTTCCGGAGGCCAGGGATAAAGAGAGATCAAAATATGCGCCGCTCGGCACCATATTTGAAAATGCGGCCGTCCTTTTCCTGGACAGCATAGTACCGATGATAATGGAACGCCTTGGGCTCACGGAATCTGACATGAGGAAGCGTCACGCCATCTGGGTGTGATCCTCCAAGACCACCATCGATGCTTCCGTTGTGCCGTCAGCTGAGCCTTTGAATACCTTCATCTCTTCCTTCATCGGGTCTATGACCATCGCGAACCCCGTTTCTCCGAACGCCGCCTTATGTGTGCTCTTATCGGTCTCTGACATGAAGCACCCTATCCCCAGATGAGAATGGTACCATCCTACTATCACATACTCGAAATCGAGGTTGTCCAGTGCATCGAACAGCGTCACCATGTCATCAGGGTCGAAACGCACGCTTACCTCGTCCGATATGAGCGCCGACGTGACCGCTTTGCTCACTGTTGCGTAATACCCGCCGTCATCCCTGTACACATGCCCCGCCAGGAGTCCCATGACCTCCGCGTTCTCATTCATCCCTTTCTCAGCGTGGTCAAGCATGTCGCATATCGCCCCCTCTGAGACAAAGATGTCGGCATTCACCGCCCTTCTGCGTTCGGGTATGTCCGCGGCCGTGTGCTGTGTTATGAGTGGCATCATTTGCTCCCGAAGCTCACGTACGCATTAATCTTTGTCTCGTTGTCCATATAGAACCTTGATGATTCCATACATATCTCAAGACCGAACGGGTTCGATATGTTCGGACTTCCCACAAGATTCTCCACTGCCTTCATGAATGACAGCAGCGTGGAGCCGAATGACCACTTATCAAGCAGTTTTATGCAGACGTACCCTCCGTCCTCAGGCGGCATGATGTTCGGATGGAATATCGGCGTCTCCCACCTTGCCCTCGGCTTCTCGAAGGGATATTCCTCATTTATCACCACTTTGTACCTGTGGTCCTTTATCTGCACCACCTCATCATCCGTCTTAGCGTATGCGGGAACATTGGTCATGTTCACGGTTATCTCTATCGGAAATGTCACCTTGTCCGGGTCGAACCGTATGTCCGACCCTATGTAGCCGGAGCACCTCTCCAGCTCATTGGTCAGTCTTTTTATCAGCACCGGTCGCGGAAGCCCCAATCAGCCACCCTCCGGGTCCGGAAGAAGCTCCAGGACATCATCGTTGAGGATGTTCGCCTCCATCACAGTGTCTGTTGCCCTCAGCAGCGATTTCCCTTTTCTGAGCACGTACGCCCTCGGATCCTTCTTCCAGAACTCCGCGGCGCTCTCTATTATATCATATACAGTCTCTTTCGGCCCGAGGTCCATCTTCAGTGTCGCGCCGAGCGTTGCGTTCTTTACCAAAACGTGTATCCCCATTCTTACTCCTCCTCATGATTCGCACATCTGTCATCCTTCTTTATCTCCAATACGATCGTTTCACCGGACATCCCGTCATAGAACGCCGCGTTCCTGATGCATATGTCCTCCCTGCCGGACGCTATCTTGACCGCCTCCCGTATCTGCATGGCGGCTATCGCTGACGTTGTTGTTATCTCGGCGGCCATCTTCGGAACGTAAAAGACCGATCCGTTGCCGGTGCAGCTGAACCTTGTTTCCGCGATACCGTAATGCGACCTGTTCATGGAGCACTGAAGGCACGGCCCGTCCGGGAGGACGACCTGCACTTTACCGTACATCCCGTCCGTGCCTCCGTCCACGTACGGTATCCTGTGATAACAGGCATGAGCATTCACGTGGAGCCTTGCAGATATATTGTCAACGCACCCTAAAATCATACTGAATTCATCCCAGTCGCCGATATCCTGTGCGAGTGTGCGCCTTGGTGTTATCGTCACCTCATGATCAAGTTCTGATGCACGCATCGCCAGTATATCGGATTTCATGCCTTCTTTTACATCCGATCCTCTGAAGAAGACGCATCTGTTGAGATTTGATGTTACGACGGAATCATTGTCCGCTATCGTGATATCCCTGAACCCGGACAGCACAAGGCACTTCACCGCCTCGTTCCCCAGGGCGCCCGCTCCGACGACAAGACATCTGGCCCTTCCGATCTTATCGATATTCACCCAATCGATCCTCTTCGATCTGTCGAAACGGTCCATGTCGTATTCCTTGGCTCTGATCATCTGTTCTAACAACGCCGCCGTAGTATAATAGGTATATCTATTTATATTTAGTATAATATTCATACTGTGCCGAACGGGGTGCCGACGCAGAACGGTAAAAATATAACCGCAGTGTGCATCCGTATGAATAATGACCAGCCTTCCCGAGCATGGACACTGTGAGAACTGCGGCGACCCCGTACCGTTCGGCCAACACTTCTGCGATGACGATTGTTCCAAAGAATACAATACGGACATCAAAGAAGCAAAAAGGCTGGATAACAGGTTCTACATCATCATGGCGGCTGTGCTCAGTGCTGTCGCTGTCGCCGCCGCCCTTGTCAAGATATATGTTCTCTGATCTGGCGCACCGTGCCTTTCACGTCGTGCACCCTTACGATATCGGCGCCGTTCCTTATGCATTCGATCACAGACATCATACTCGCATCCTCCCTCCGCATGCCCGGGTATGCATACTGCAGGAACGACTTCATTGATGTTCCGGTAAGCAGCGGATATCCTTTTCTGAACACTCTGAGGTCACTTATTATCTCGATGTTCTGCTCATACGTCTTGCCGAAGCCTATGCCCGGGTCGAGTATCATATTTCCCTTTTTTATCCCCGCGTCCGCCGCCCTTGCGCATGCATCGTCAAAGAATCCGGATATCTGTGCGATGACGTCTCCGGACATCGTGTTCATCTGCATGTTCTGTGGAATTCCATGCATATGCATTATGATCACCGGAACGCCGGCGGATGCCGCCACCCTGATCATCTCATCGTCCCTCAGTCCGCCCACGTCGTTGATCATGCTTGCGCCGGCGTCCAGTGCCGCCTCCGCGGTCTCGTGGTTCATCGTGTCCACCGACACCGGGACATTAAGCGACGGTGCGGCCTCCCGTATCACATCCATTATCCTTGCCCTCTCCTCTTCCGGCGCCACCGGGACGGAACCTGGCCTTGTGGACTCCCCGCCCACGTCTATTATGTCCGCGCCCTCGTCCTCCATCTCAAAGATACGTTCCACAGCGTCCTTCCCCGAGTACCTCACCGTGTCAGAGAATGAATCGGGCGTCAGGTTCAGTATGCCCATTACTCTCGGCAACTCATAGGTTATCGTGTGTCTGCGGCATTCGGTCGGCGGGATCACAGAAGTTCATCCGCCAGTTCCGTGAGGTCGACGACGCGCTTCGCATCCCCGGACATCCCGAACCTCAGGTTATTGACGCAGAACGGGCATGTTGTGATTATCAGGTCTGCGGACGCCGCCTCCTCGAGCCTCGCTTCAGCCATCATCTTCGATTCGTTCGGATATGCTGACCTGACGCCTCCGCCTCCGCCGCAGCAACGGCTTGTCTCCCTGTTGTTGGCCATTTCGGTGAACTCTATGCCGGGTATCTTCTTTATGACGTTCCTGGGAGCGTCGTACACGTGCGCATGTCTCCCGAGGTGGCACGGGTCGTGGTATGTCGCCTTGACCTTCATCTCCTTTAACTTAAGGTCCTGCGCATCCAGGAATTCGGCCATGTGCAGCACTTTGAAAGGAACGTCCACGTACTTGGGATACTCTTCCTTGAACATCCTGTAGCATCCCGCGCATGACAGCACCAAAGTTTCGATGCCCTGCTTCCTTATCGCTTTGACATTGTGGTCCATCATCTTCACGACATCGTTATTGTCCCATCCTATGCGTTGCATGACGCTTCCGCAGCATTTGCAGTCCGCCACCGTGTGATCCGTTCCCAGTTTCCTGAAGATCGACAGCGCAGCGTTGGTCGTCTCCGGTGTCCTGAATGTTGCCGAACATCCCGGGAAATACCCCACCTTTGCGTTCTTCGGCTTAACTTTCAGGCGCTGGACCATTGTGTCCTTCTCACCGTAGGGATTGCCGAAGTTCAGTATGTTCTCCGCCACTGCCTTGTGCTTCGGAAGTATGTGGCCGTTGCTCACGAGGTCTGCGCGGCACATCTCCACTATCTCAACGATATCCACCTTTGAGGGGCATCTGCGGACGCAGTCCATGCATGTGGTGCATGTGTATATGTTCTCTATTACCGACGCATCCGCCGGGATGTCCCCGGTCAGAAGGCCGTATGATAATATCACCCTTCCTCTTGCCACCGATGAGTCCCATTTTATGGCCTTGAACGACGGACACACACTTTTACAGAATCCGCACATGGTACACACGTTCACGGCATTCTTCACCTTATCAAGATTTTTTATGCTGATCTTGCTCATTGGACCACCTTAGGTATCGTGACGCTTCCGTCCATCAATATCAGGATGCGCGCATCGGGTTTTTGTCTGAGCGCCTCGCTGACGGCATCGGCGACCGTATCGAACGGGCGCATGTTCGCCGAACTTATTAATCCCTTTTGCAGGTCCGTTACCGCCCATACCTCCGCCCATACCATTATCTCGGCCATCTTCGCCGCCTTATGGTATCCCAGCTTGTACTCCTTCCCAAGATCCTCAAGGACCTTCTTCGGGTCCCCGGACGACGACAGCTGGTCCAGGAACGTCGCGTGGCCTATGCCCTCCCTGCATTTTGATACCATCAGTATCTTCCCGCCTTCCTTCAGGGCCCATTTCCCGTTGTCCAGTGCTTTCTGCGACTGGTACAGGTCAACGTCCATCGGGTACGGCGCCACGGAGATCACCATGTCCGCCTTCTCCGGGACCGGGACGGAGAACACTTCGTTCGCCCATCCGACCGCCCTGTCGAACGCCTTGTGAAGATCTCCGGCGGCAACTTTGTAGATATCCTGATGGCGGTCCAGGACCATCTGTATCGAGAATATCGATTTTCCTTTGACCACTTCAAGGGCATCCATCATGTCCTCGTGGACCGGGTTCCCTTCAAGGACCAGCGACTGTGCCTCCATCTTCATCGCCAGTTTATGGTTCTGTTCCACTGTCTTGAATGATGCGACTCCCGGAAGGAATGATTTCCTGCCTCCTGTGTAGCCGGCGAAATAGTGTGGTTCGACACTTGTGATTATCACCAGGCGGTCTGCATCCACGGCGATCTTGTTCACTTCCATATCGGTGCCGTTCTTCGACCTTCCCAGCCGGACGCATTCCGATCCCTTGGAATCGTGGCAGATTATCCTGTCCTTCAGTTTTGCATAGTGGGCGCCGAACACGAAGCCGTATTCTTCCTGGGTCATGTCCCTATGCGTCCCCGTTGCGATGAGGTATCTGGCATCCCTCAGGTCCATGCGTTCCGACAGTGCGTCCAGGACCTTCGCCGTCGGCGTCGGTCTGGTGCGGTCGTTCACTATGAACACCGTGTCCTTCCCTCCTTTGAGGAAATCAGAGAGCGAAGCGTAACCTATCGGGTTGTCGATGGCATCATTTATCACCTTCCCCGGGTCACCGCACCTGACGTCCTTCGGATAGAATATGCCGATCATGTTCTTATCGGGAACATCTATCCTCTGCGCCCCGTCCTTGCCGTATTTGATATCTATCTTCATTGAAATTATGACAGCGGCAGAGCCGTATTAATCATTTATGCCGTTCCTAAGAAAACATTATGACTGAAAGGTTTTTTTATGCGCATTCCGTTGTGAAACCGTGGCATCACTGAAGGATATCGGGGAGCGTGCGCTCGTTGACCGTATCATCAGGAGTATGAAAGGTACCGCACATCTCGGGCCGGGGGATGATGCCGCCTGCGTTGACATAAACGGAGCTAAGGTGGTCATATCCACTGACATTGTCACCTTTGAGAGGCACATGGCCAAAGGATCCACGATGGAACAGTTCGGATGGCTTGCAGCGGCCGTGAATTTCAGTGATATCGCAAGCATGGGGGCACGCCCCCTTGGAATTCTGACTGCGGTCTCCCTTCCGCCGGAGACGGATGAGGATGTGCTGTATGATATCGTGAGCGGCATAGACCAATGCGCCGAGTTCTGCGGCGCCGAAGTTCTGGGCGGCGACACGAAATCAGGTCACGGATCGGTGTGCGGCACCGCTGTCGGGATATGCGAGCATAATGTGCTCACCCGCTCCGGCGCCAGGCTCGGGGACCTTGTCGCCGTCACCGGCTCCC
>JAITWO010000015.1 GCA_031285205.1 Methanomassiliicoccaceae archaeon
GGGCTTGACGCGGTCGTAGTACCTGCATCCCCCTCCTTCCCCTCTCGTGCTCTTTGCTTTGCGTTCCTCGCAGAGATTGGCGATGATGTGCGGAGTGAGGTCCTCGTACCCCTTCATCGACCTGAACATCGGACACGACTTCTTCCTTCCGGTGAGTGTCATCCCAGACACATCCTTTATCTCCGATATCGACCTGAGCTCGCGCATCACCTGATCGCTCTGCGATATCGTCCTGGTGAGATAGATTATCTTCTTCTGTTTCGGTCTTGCGTGCTGCAATGCACCGGCGAGGGCACATATGGTCTTCCCTGTGCCGGTGCCCGATTCCATTACGATGTGTTCAGATGATGCCAATGCGGCCGCGATATCATTGACGATGGACATCTGTGATTCCCGGGGCTCATACGGGAAATACGGGGAGGCGAGCCTGTCCCTCGGGAGTATCACCTTCCTTTCTTCTCTCCGGTCATCGAACGCCGCGTCCGTGAGGCAATGCTGCTTCCCCTCCACATCCCCTATCGGTGCACCGCATACCCTGCATCTCTCCGAACCGGGAGGCGTGAGGCTCTTGCAGCGCATGCAGAACAGTGACGGCATCGCCACGTCCAGTGTGCCTTAGCATATAAGATTTCCCGAGAGGTGGCCGAAAGTGCCTCATACAAAAATTCATTTACTCCCTGATGCATCGCATCGGCATGGCAGTCATCTTAAAAGAGGGAGAGCTGATGGATTTCGTCCTTGATCCCGAGACCCTGCTGGAGGGTATGCCGACAGACAAGTTAAGGATGCTTTCCGTTGAGCTCGACATGATAATGGAAGATTACTCGAGGGAGCTCGCCATCGCATACCTCAGTTCCAACTATTCATCGAAGAAGCATCTGTGCAGCACCGTCCTCAGAGGGAAGCATGACTATGAGATCAAAGATGCCGCCTCAAGGGTAAAGATTGTGCTCATCACCGAGCTGGCATCACGCAGGAACAGATGATATCATCTTTTCAATACGGTCTCCGCAAGTTCCTTCAGGCCGGATTCGAAGTCCACGCCGAAGCGTATGTCTGTTCTTGCGTCATACGTCCTCTGTATGCTTCCTACGGTGAACCTCACCGCGATATCGGTCGCCTTTTCCAATGACAGGCCGTTAATCAGAGAGGCGGTCAGGGCGCTCCCGAAGACATCGCCGGTGCCGTGATAATATCCGGGTATCCTTCTTGCGAAGGAATATGATATCTTTCCGGTCTCGCTGTCGAACGATGCGGCACCCAGTTCCTCATCATTGAACGATACTCCCGTGAGGACCGCCTTCCTTCCGTTGATCTTCCCGAGTCTTCTGAGCAACGATTCTATGTATCCGCAGGTATACGGGCCGCTGATGTAATCTTCGTTGAGCATCATCACCGCTTCCGTTATGTTCGGTATGATCACGTCCGCCTTTTCGCACAGTTTTTTCATTCCTGACGGAAAATCTTTCGGGAATATCTTGTAAAGTTCCCCGTTATCGGCCATGACCGGATCTACTATCACCATCGTCCCTTCAGACCTGAGGCGGTCGAACGTCTTCGATATGATATCTATCTGCTCGAATGATCCCAAAAAGCCGGTGTATATCGCATCAAATCTTAAATTCAGTGAGATCCAGTGGTCCACTATCTTCTCAATGTCGTCGGTGAGGTCGCGGTATGTGAACCCGGTCAGCCCTCCGGTATGCGTTGAAAGGACCGCGGTGGGTATCACCGCTGTCTCGACCCCCGTCGCAGATATTATGGGCAATGCGACGGTCAGCGAACATCTTCCGAAACATGATATGTCATGTATCGCCGCCACACGCTTCTGGATGTTCATGGTCGTGCATATAAACGGTGATATTAAACAATGACGCAAAAATAAAGAAACAGGCCTTTCGGCCGTAAACAGTTTTACAGTATAGGCAGATCAGCGCCTGTCTCAACGAACAGCCAGTCGGATATTGCGATGTAGAGGAACACTATGCCTCCGAACAGGAACGCAAGACCCGAGACCATGCCGACCACGTCCGTTCCCGCGAATGCCACGGAAACGACCAGCCCGAGGTCCAGGAGCAGCACCGCTATGCCGAACGTTATGTCACGGCCAGCTATGAGTATGAACCCTGCGAGCAGTAGCACCAGCGCAACGAGCCATCCGAGGATGGGATCTATTCCCAGACCCAGGAACAACGCACCGTATGACATCACGAACGCAGCCAATCCGATGATGGTGAATATTATCCCTTCCGTCAGATCGCCCGCCTTCAGTGCCACGATACCGATGAGCGTGAGGACACCACCGACACAGAGGAACATGTAGTCAAAATTTGAATAGATTATCGTAAAGTCCAATGCGTCGCTCAGATACACTATACTGTACAGAATTGCCAGGATGCCCACGAAGAGCATTCCGACCACTGACGATACGGCTGAAAGCACGAACTTCGACTCTCCGCAGCAGCAGCCTCCGCTGTCACAGCAGCAGTCCGCATAGTCGGCGCAGTCTCCGCACATGCAGTCAGGGCATCCGCAGTTACAGTCGGGGCCCCCCGTGCAATCCGGGCAACATCCACAGCCTGATGATTTTTCAGACATGTTGTGTGGTATAGACGAGTGACTTTAAAAACTCATCCTTCAAAGTATTAAAAACAAGGACGAACAGCCTTAATACTCCAATAAAGATGGCATGCAGAGACGATGTTCATACCTGTCACCCTGAAAGAGATGAAAGAGCGCGGCTGGGACCGCTTCGATGTGATCCTCGTGTCAGGCGATACGTACGTTGATTCATCATACAACGGATCGGCGGTCATAGGGCATTGGCTGATCGAGAACGGCTTCAGGACAGGGATGATAGCGCAGCCCGATGTGACCTCCCGCGAGGACATAGCAAGGCTGGGAGAGCCTCTTCTCTTCTGGTCGGTCTCGGCGGGATGCGTTGACTCGATGGTGGCCAACTATTCGGCGACGAAGAAAAGAAGGAAGGAAGACGACTTCACGCCCGGCGGCATCAACGACCGGCGGCCGGACAGGGCGTGCATAGCATACGCAAACCTTATCAGGAAACATTTCAAGGGGGCGCGCATAGTGCTTGGCGGCATAGAGGCCAGTTTGAGACGTATTGCGCATTACGATATGTGGTCCGATTCCGTGAGGCGTTCCGTGATCTTCGATGCAAAGGCGGACGCGATAACATACGGGATGGCGGAACTCTCCAATCTGAGGGTCGCAAAGGCAATGAAGGACGGGACTCCCTGGAATGACGTCCGGGGGATATGTTACATATCATCGGAAAAGATGGACGGATATCAGGAAATGCCCTCATTCGAGGATTGTTCCGAGGACATCAACGCATTCATAGATGCGTTCATGATGTTCTACGGGAACTGCGACCCGCTTACCGCGAAAGGCATCCAGCAGAGGCACGGCGACCGCTATCTGATACACAACCCTCCGTCCGAGCACCTGACGCCGGAGACGCTGGATGCGATATACGGATCGGATTACGAGAACAGGGTCCACCCCTATCATCTGAAGGACGGGGCGGTCCGTTCGATGGAGACTATAAAGCAGTCGGTGACTACGCACAGAGGGTGCTACGGAGAGTGTAATTTCTGTGCGATCGCGGTACATCAGGGGCGTACGGTGATAAGCAGGAGCGAGGATTCGATAATACGCGAGGTACAGCGCATCGCAAGAAGAAAAGGCTTCAACGGGACGATCTATGATGTGGGCGGACCGACGGCGAACATGTATATGATCGACTGCCTGAAGAAACGTCAGGTCGGCCAGTGCAAGGACAGGCGATGCCTTTACCCTAAGATATGCGAGAGGCTGCCGGTTAACCATGAGAAACAGATATCGCTGCTTGAGAAGATCAGGAACGTCGAGAACGTGAGGAGGGTGTTCGTCACATCCGGCATACGCCACGATATGGTGCTCGGGGACAGACACAACGGAAAGAGGTATCTGGATGCACTGGTGTCCGACCATGTGTCCGGACAGCTGAAGATAGCTCCGGAGCACATTTCCGAAGAGGTCCTGGAGCTTATGGGCAAGCCCGGGAAGAAGGAACTGCTGGAATTCAAGAAAATGTTCGATTCATCCAACGCCGAACACGGGAAGGATCAGTTCCTGACATATTACCTCATAGCGGCGCACCCGGGATGTTACGAGAGACATATGGAAGAGCTGAGAAGGTTCGTTACCAATGAGCTCAGAACGATCCCGGAACAGGTGCAGATATTCACCCCGACACCGTCAACATTATCGACGATGATGTACCATACGCGCCGTGACATCAATAACGAAAAAAATCTGAAGGTCGAAAAATCCATGCAGATGAAGCAGCGGCAGAAGGACATCATCCTCGGAGAACGGAAATGATCACGGAGCGCATAGTATAATAGGATACGGAGCATTTAGTGATACCACATGTTCGGATATGCATGCGAAAAGGCAATGAAGTTCACCAGGCCCGTCATAACATCAGTGAGACTGTGCAACGGGACGGTGAACTGCTCATGCGGTGCGTTCATCGTCCTCAACGAAGACGGGTGGATACTTACCGCCGGTCATATCTTCGATTCGTTCGTGGCGTTCCAGGAGAACAGCAGGAAGATAAGGGAGATCGAGGAACAGAACTCCAGAGGGACGTCTAAGATAAGGATGGAACCGAAGTGGATAAAGAATCATTCCATCTGGTGGGGATCGGATAAGGCGCGGCTGAACGAGGTGTTCATCGACCGTAAGATAGATGTCGCCGTAGGCAGGCTTGAACCGTTCAACAAGAGAGAGATAACAGAATACCCGACCATCAAGAACCCGGCGAACATGAGGCCCGGCACCAGCCTCTGCAAGCTCGGATTCCCGTTCACGACCATCACCGCAACATTCGATGAGGAGAAGAAAGGATTCGTACTGGCTGACGGGATACGGTCGATGACGTTGTTCCCGATGGAGGGGATGCATACGCGCAACATATCTCAGGGAAAGAGTGCGGACGGAACGATAGACGTGCTGTATGTTGAAACGTCGTCCCCGGGGATAAGAGGTCAGTCCGGCGGCCCCATATTCGATAAAGCGTGCAACATCTGTGGTATTCAGTTAAAGACCAATCACATGCCCCTTGGTTTCAAACCGGAGGTCAATGTCGACGGGAAGAAGATCGTAGAGAATCAGTTCATCAATCTGGGCGTAGGGCTGCATGCTAAGACCATAGTCGATGTGCTCAGGAAACGGAACATAGAGTTCATGATGGAATGATGTTCCCCACATTCATGATGATGCCGCGTGTGAGGCATCACCGATGTTCAAAGATGTTCAAAAAGAAATGCCGGTAATCTGTTTGATGTTAGGGCCCGATCGGGCCGTTTGCTTTGGATCTCATGCCGGTCAACCTATCGGTACGGATCCGTCAACGTCCTCTGTGTCGTATGCTGAAAGGCCGAGTGGAAAGGGTCCGCCGAGATCATCGAGCTCATGATAGAGGTCCGACAGTCCCAGATGGTTGTCGCTGCAACCGGGACAATTCTCACCTCCGAGCACGAAATCGTCCACGTGATCCCCGCCTTCCTCGGCAGCGGCCAATGCGACCACTGTAAAGGAAAGCGTTGCGAGCACGGAAACCGCCAGCACGGACAACATTTTTATTCGTTTCATTTTCGTTCCTTCTGATGTCATGTCGGCCCAGTGTGAAAGAGGATCGGCATCAACAAAAATAATAGGACATCATGATATATAAAATATAGTATTATTAATATACTAGATTACTAAATTATCATCCAATTCGCAACAAAGGTCTATAAAAATATAAGAGTTTAAATGGTTTGGTAAGATGTCCGGAGATGCCCTCATTGATCTTCATCGCACCTTTTGTAAAGGACCCAGAGACGTCCCATGGCGATCGATGTCAATATCGCTATAGACATCAGTATTATGATGCAGGGGCAGTCGGACCACACGGGTTTTGAGACGGTCGTTTCGTCACCTGGGCTCTCCGTACCGGGGCCGCCGTCCGGCCCGGTCTCCCATTCCGCATAGAGGATCATGTCACCCACGACCTGCGTTTCGAAATCCCATGTATCCTGGAATGTCCCGTCATCGGTGAACCAGCCCTTGAACGTGTATCCTGACCTCACAGGATCGGTGGGTTGTGTCGCCTTGCCGCCGATCGGGAACGATTCACTGCAGACAGAGGAGCCGCCGTTGCTCTCGTACATCACAACTACTGAAGTGACCTGGACTATCCCCCATTCCGCATACAGCGTCATGTCATCCATGACCGGTGTTCCGAAATCCCATGTATCCTGGAATGTCCCGTCATCGGTGAACCAGCCCTTGAACATGAATCCCTGTCTCATCGGCTCATCGGGTTCTGTTGCCTTTGCGCCTTTCAGCACCGATTCGCTGTCAACGAGAGAACCGCCGTTGCTCTCGTATGTCACAAGGGCCCATTGGCTCGCATCGACCTCCCATTTGGCATATAGGGTCATATCGCCCATGACCTGGTCTGTGGTGAAGTTCCATTCCGTGAGGAACGTATCATCATCGGTGAACCATCCCGTGAATGCGTACCCTACCTTCTCCGGATCCGGCGGTTCTGATGCCTCTGTGCCTTTCAGCAGCGTTTCAGCAGGAACATATGAACCTCCTTTGGGATCGTATGTGACCGTTGCCCAATCATCATCCTTGAATTCCCATTCCGCATACAGCGTCATATCATCCATGACCGGTGTTCCGAAGTCCCATTTGTTCACGAATGTACCGTCATCGGTGAACCATCCATTGAACGTGTATCCGGGCCTCGCGGGGTCAGCGGGCTGCGTTGCCTTGTATCCGACGAGCACCGATTCGCTGTCAACAGAGGAACCGCCATTGCTCTCATATGTCACTTCTGAAAGTGCAGAAGGCCTGAGGATCGGATATCCGTTGTTCTCGCCCTCCGTGATTAGCCACACATTATAGAAGTCCCATCCGGCGATCCCGTTGGTGCCCTCAATATAGTAAATGGAGTTGCCCGCACGGGCTATATCCACATCGACACGCATATCGTCGGCCGTTTTCACTCCGGAGCCCTGCGGGCCGTCCCTGGGTGTGCTACTTACGGCATTTCCGTCGAGTTTCGATCCGGTTGTTGAAAAGCGGTCCGTTAAAACTCCGTTGGTGCTCACAATACTTTCGAGGACATAACAGTTATATATCTTCGGTGAACCGGTCCAGCCGCCCATGATGCCGCCTGCGACCGTCACAGAGTTGACGGTTATTGGTACTGCTTTCACCTCACCCGTGTTGTAACAATTGGCGATCGTAACATTCGATATCCCTCCGTCACTCGTACTGATGGCATTGCCGAGTATGCCGCCTGCCGAGATATATTCTCCAATGGGCGAGTTCTGTGTTTCCCCCCTTACCGGGCCGGCGTTGTAACAGTCGATTATATTCAATGTCACTGTCGACACTAATGATTCCATGTCCTGCGAATGCCCGCTTGATATTATACCGCCGGCAAACACATACTGGTAGAACGTCGACTTGGCTGTCGAGGATATTGTGCCTGTGTTGTAACATCTTTCAACAGTCACGTCTATTATTCCTCCTCCTGTCTGATTTGCTTTCGCTCCGAATGGCTGATCGATCGTGGAACCTATGATGCCGCCTGCCTTCGGGACCGCCGAGCTTAAATCTCCAACCGCATATGCGTTTACATCACCGGCATTGAATGAATCGGTGACCGTCACCTTTGTGTTCCAGCCATCCACGGCACCTATGATGCCTCCCGCAAATACTCTGCTCTGCGTATATGTGGATGTTACGTTACCGGCGTTGTATGAGTTGGTTATAGTGATATCTCCGTCACGCATACAGCCGACTAGACCGCCTGCGATAGGCCTCGAATACTTCGTCACCGTAGACATCACATCACCGGTGCTATAACAGTTGATCATCTGCGTTCCTGCGCCGGTAGCGAAGCCCACGATGCTTCCCGCGATCGAATAGTCTGATGATGCCGTATTGACCGCTGACGTCACTGTGCTGTCGACGATACCGAGGTTCATTATTGTCGCACCGGAAATATATCCGAAAAGTCCTGCGTAAGTACGACTTTTGGTGTTGTCAATGAAAATGTTCAGCCCCGATATCTCATATCCCTTTCCGTCGAATGTCCCCGTGAACGGTTCATCCATGGAACCTATCGGCGTGAAGTTCGATTTGACATTGATATCAAATGTTATGTTATTCGTTAAATAATAGTCTCCGCTGAGCGGATACTCAGACGTGCCTATCAAGGCGAGTTCCTCCGCAGAGGATATGGCGCCTCCTTCGGAGTCGCCCATAGAGTTGCCTCCCTTCCCTTTGTGGTCTTGATGCAGATCGTGGTCTCCTGTATGGAAATAAATGACCACAGCCACCGAAGAAGCGGCCACAAGCATTGTTATCACCATTAGAGCGATCAGTTCTCTTTTTGTCATTAAAATCTTCTCTTTTTTCTGATATTGCATTCCTGTACAGTTGATTGTAAGGGGCTGACATCATTGTTAAGAGTAATATAAATTAGGTATTTAAAATATAGTATAATTAATATATTAAATTACAAAAATAATATTGAATATCTTGAAACATATCTGAATGATCGCTCAGAACGATCGTTCGGAACATCAATGCATCATAGAAAATAAGATCGGCCGGAAGAGGAGAGCCGTCATCGTCCCTCTCCTCTCCGGCACCAGCTAATGTGTTTTTACCGCATCTTCACATGAGTGCGTTCCGTGGTCACCTCTTCTGCATCCTGATGTCCATCACTGACGTGGTCTTCTCAACCACGGCGGTTGCCGGGAGTTTTCCGTCCACGCCGTATCCGTCGTTGTTCACTCCCGTTATGGTGATCTCGTGCCCCAGCGCGGTCCGTATCGAGAAGTTCCCTTCCTCGTCGGTCGTTGTTGTTTCGACATCGCCGCCGCTGATGTTGTATTCGATGACCGCTCCTTTGACAACTTCATTGCCGCATCTGACAATGCCTTTCACCACAGCATTCAGACTGAGTGATCTCATCAGCGGGATGATGAGGAATAAACCGGGCAACAGGAATAACAGCGTCTTTGGAAGATCTACGTCCACATCCGGTTTAAGGGGCACCACTGTTCCCCATTCAGCGTAGAGTATCATGTCATACATGACAGGATCATCAAAGCTCCATGGTATCATGAAGGTCGCGTCATCCGTGAACCATCCCGCGAAGATGAACGTATTTTTCGTCGGATTGGTGGGTTTCTCTGCGTATCCGCCGATCAGCACCCATTGCTCTG
>JAITWO010000024.1 GCA_031285205.1 Methanomassiliicoccaceae archaeon
TTGTTTGGCGATGATAAATATCGAAAGGCCGCTTATACTTCTTCGCCAGCCCTCCGCAGTGATCTGAAAAAACATCAACCGTTTACGATCGCCCGGTCGCTCTAAGTGTCATACTCGGGATAAATTTAATTTTGGATGTTAAATATATCGGGTTGTAGGGTATGATCCGTCCGGTCCGGCTCAGCCGTATATCCTGGCGACCGCTTCATCACCGTTCACGTTGATCTCAGCAAGCGCATCAACGTATTCCCTGATGTAACGTTTGAGGTTCAGTATCCCGTACAGGACGACGAGCGCCACGATGACGACAACGGCGATCACGCCGATCAGCACATCCGCTTCGAATCCCGGATAGAATGCAAGGACGATGAGCATCACTATCGCGATCTCGGAGTGAAGCATCGCCTGCCTCAGCGCTCCGAGGCGCTCTATCTCGTCGCTGAGCAATGCTGTGTAACTTAGCGGACTCTTTACGGAGTTCCACTCCTCCAGTGTCTGCTTGGACACCGTTTTCTCATCCAGCTCATTCACCGACCTCAATATCCTGTATCGGCCGAGAAGCTTTGATGATGCCCTCACTGCAAGTATGATCGTCGGTGTCGACAGTATTATGAGAAGCAACGCCACGATGACCAGGGCATTGAACAGAAGATCTGATGTTATGAGCGAAGGCATTGCGTCACGACCATGCAGTCCCACATATAATTACTTTCTATCACTGCTCCTTTTTTTGTAGGGACAGTGAAAGTGATGAAGAAGAGTCACTTCTTCATCTTTATCATTTCTGCCGGAGCCATCCCGACGGAGTACCACGCTGTTCTGAATTTAACTTCGTAATACACGTTGTTCATTGCGCCGGACTCGATGAACGCCTTGAATTCCGGATACCTTTGGAACAGCACTGTGTTGTACGCACTGACCTTCTTCGCGCTCGCCTTCACTGCGGTACCGTCTATCGCCACGTAAAGAAGCTCCTCAAGCTTCGCCCCCGGCTCCGATTCCATGACCGTTAAACTGACCTTAGGGTTCTTTTCGATGTTCGCCGCCTTTATCGTCCTCGGGTCGGTCATGAATATCATGCTGTCGCCGACCATGACATATTCCAGTATCGACGACCTCGGCTTATCTTTGCTGCATGTTGCGATGCACATGACCCTGTTCTTTCTCAAAAGTTCCAGTACCTTCTCCATTTAACATCACCGTTAATGTATCGCACCAGATAGTTATATATTTGTGTCGCCGGCAGAGAACGAGCACGCGCGTCGCCCGGGCAGGCAATGAAAAAGAAGGTTATGCAAAAGAACGGAAGAAGATAATGAAATACTCCGCAGCGCATTCATAACGCCGAGATGAAAAAGAAAGTGATCGTAATAGGAGGCGGCATCGCCGGCCTGAGCGCCGGCATCTACGCGGCGAGATGCGGCTTTGACGTGACGATACTGGAATCACGCAACATAGCCGGCGGGAACTGCACAGCATGGAAGCGTAACGGATATCTGTTCGAGGGAGGGATGCACCGGCTCTCCGGTTCTGATGAGGATGAGCCGCTGAACAAGGTATGGAGGGCCGTAGGTGCGCTGAACGGCAGCGTGAATATACGCAGACCGGAGCCGTTCATGGTGTACGATCACAACGGAATGCCGATCCCGGTCCACAGGGATACGGACGAAACCGAAAAGCAGCTGATCGGGATATCGCCGGCGGATGAGAAGGAGATAAAAAGATTATGCAGGAGCGTCCGCAGGCTCAAAGACCTCAGCACACCCGTCCTTGATATAAAAGGCGTCAAGGTCACAAGAAAGAGCCGTATGCCGCCGTCGATGCTCTTTTCTGCATCAGCAGCATTTCGTACCATCCGTAAGTTCTCAGATGTTCCCGTGAACAAATACGTCAAAAGGTTCGGGCACGAAGGGATACGGAACATGATTCTGTCAGTTACCGGGGACGGCACAGGAATGGAGCCGGTGATATTCACGATGGGCCTTCTGGCGCGAGGTGGCGGCGGGTTCCCGGAAGGAGGGTCCCTGCCCTTCGTCAAAAGGATGACAGATACGTTCAGGTCATTGGGAGGGGAGCTGCGCTGCGGCACAAGGGCGGAGCGCGTGCTCATGGAGGACAACAAGGCAACGGGAGTATTGGCATGCGGGGCGATGGCATGCGGTGAAAGGATCAGGGCGGATGCGGTGATGGTCGCGACGGACACGATGGCAGCAGAACATCTCTTTGAGATGCCGCCGAAAGGGTCATGGCTGGACGAGATGCGTTCCGTGACCGTGCCGACCACGGCAATGTTCATTTCCATAGGGATAAACACGGATCTCAGCAGACATCCTCATTGTTTCTCATTCAAACTGAAACGGCCGACAGAACTGGCATCGCATACATATGAGTTCATAGGCTGTGTCAATCATTCAGCAGACCGCATATACTCGCCGGAAGGAAGGACGGCGATGACCGTTCAGTTAGGCGGGGATACGTACGAATTCTGGAAGAATGCGAAGGAAGAGGGCCGCTATACGGAGGAGAAGCAAAAGGTAGCCGATGCGGTCATGACCGCGCTGACAGAGCACATACCGGAGATCAACGGGAAGGCGGAGATATGCGATGTCGCAACTCCTCTGACATACGAAAGGCACTGCGGCAGTTGGAAAGGGTCATGGATGACAGAGATCTCGCCTGATATGAGATCCGGGGGATATCCGGCGGTGATCGACGGATTCGAGGGAGTATATTTTGCGGGGCACCGCATGATGCCGCCGGGAGGACTTCCGGCAGCGTTATTGAGCGGGCGCAGAGCGGTGCAGTATCTGTGCAGAGATACAGGCACCACATTCATAAGCGAATGAATCGTATGCAGGCCACACCGGACAGAAAGAAGCGGATGCCAACATTTTGCAAACCGTAAGCTTAGAGATCATTCAGGATCTTTTCACAAGCGGCCTTCAGCACTGGCACATCCTCCGTGACGATCGCCCATACTGTATTCAGTTTGATCACACCATAGCCGTGGTTTATGATGTTCCTAGTCCCGATTATGTCTCTCCAGATTATTTCCGGATGTTTATAGGTCAGCTCTTCAGACAGGTCTCCTGCGGTCTCGCCTATCTGAGCGATACAGAATGCACAATCTCGCTGAAAGTGTCTGTCCTCCATGAATTTGATCTCGTCCTTACCGTAATAGTCCATGTTCCCTGCGATCTCATCGCAGTAGTAGATGATAGTCTCTATCAGAAGGCGATCGTTGCCTTTCGTGTTGCGCTCACGCTTCATATAAGATCACGCTCTCCCTGAGTATCTTGTTCAGGAATTCATGACCGATAGAATCTACGGTGACAAGGTCGATCTCATTGCCTACCGCATCTTTTAGGTCCATGAAGAATCCGCCTAACTTGAATCCGCGTATCTTCCCTAATTCTATGCAGAAATCATAATCGCTGCCCTCATCGTGATCTCCTCTGGCGACCGATCCGAAAAGGTATATCTTTCCACATCCGTACTTCTCCGCCACCGGGGCGACCAAGAGTTTCAGCTCATCGATCGTGTGTATCCTATGAGCTGTTGGTGTCATGCTTGTGTATTGGCCACACATTGATTAAAACTTTCCGCAGACGTCTTCAGTGCGGACATAAGATAAAGGATCGTCGGTGGACCTCCTGCCCATTGTGTTCTCACCTTCTCTTGAAGGGCAGCCCCGATCAAAGACGCGGCCGTCCAAGACAGGAGTAGCATGGGTTGCGGATATGATCCGATGTCGGTCTCGCAAAGACGAGAATGAAATACTGCGCATAACATTCATATGCCGTATGTTGACGGACGAGTACGTTACGCAGAAGTTCAGGGAGGGGATAGACTGCTCGATGCTGGTGCTTGCGGAGGCCGCAGGCATCATAGGTATAACGACCGAGGAAGCGTACAGGATGGGCGCATGCTTCGGTGCAGGGATGCTCACGGGAGGAGTATGCGGAGCGGTGACAGGAGCATTCATCGCCCTCGGTATCAAGTACGGCAACCACAGGCTGAACGACATGGACCAAAAGCTGACGGTGACGCTGAAACGTGACGAGTTGGTAAGAAGATTCAAAGAGGAGCACGGAAGTGTCGACTGTCCGGAGATACTCGGGTACGACCTCCGGGACCCGATACAAAGGCAGAACGCGAGGGACAACAGGGCCATTGACAACAAATGCCCGATGTTCTGCAGGACCGCCGCCAGGCTGCTGAACGAACTTCTGCAGGAGCCGTGAGCAATGGAGAGGAGCACATGTCACTGAGCGCGTTCGGGGACAAGGGAGTGATGCCCGATGATCATGCGGTATCATCGGCATTGGGCGCGAACAAACAATTATGGGACGAGATCAAGGATCATGCTGCTTCATACAATGATATGAACGAAGAATGGAAATTCTATTCCAAGGCCGCAGGATGGACATTGCTCATAAGAAGCGGGAAGCGCACACTTTTCTACATGATGCCGATGAACGGCCTTTTCAGAGTGAGTTTCGTGTTCGGCGGGAAAGCGGCAGATGAGGCGCAGCGGTCGGATCTGCCGGATGCTTTGATCAATACAATAACAACAGCGAAACAATACGCAGAAGGGCGCAGCTTCATGACGGACGTGAAGGAAAAAGATGACGTAAGCACGGTCATCAGGCTCATTGCCATCAAGGATGCCAACTGACGGCGCAGGTGACACTTTCAGACAATAATGATTTAAAATAAACGGCAGTTATATCCAGCAAGAAGGTAACGTTCATGAAACTGCCATCAGATGAAGATGTATCGAAAGGAGACAAACCGGCGACCGAATACACAGCACAGGCGGCATCGCCGATCGTGAACGGCGAAGTAAAGATGATCATCAAAGACAGATCGTTCACAGTCACAGCATTATTCGATGCGGTGGAGATGTCATTCGCAAGAGTGAACAAGATAGGATGCGCTGATTACGTGGTGAATGTCGATACGGACGACGGAGGATTCAGCTTTTCCAGGATGGGGCAGTGGGCGCAGCCGTTCTGCGATGCGCTGTGCGCCGCATACAACAAAGTTGTGACAAAAGCGTTCTTCGTATCAGGCGACCCGATCACCAATGCGGAGGGAGATTACCGTTTCACAGAGAACGGGGCGGTAGTCAGCGGATCAAAAGCGCCGATGTACGTGTATGAGAATTGCATCGTCGCCCTGCCGCCGAATGCGGATGCCAGACGCATCCCGTTGTGTTTCATGACAGGTATGGATAAAAAAGATTATGAAATGACGCTGAGCCTCAACACAGGAGAGGCATACACCTTAGCAAGGATAGGTTATGCCACCGCCCCGTTCGCTGACGCGATCGAAAAACAGATACGGGCGCTGCGCGAGAAAACATTGGCAACGATGAAAGAGCTGGACCCGTCCCTGTCAGCGGTGCAGGCTTCGCAGATCGCCAAACTCATCCCGGAGGGCGTGGCGGCCCCCATGGGGCAGCTGAGATCAATAGCACCATCGTTCGCGAAGGCACTGGAAGCCAAGATCGCGGGCACCCGCGCAGCGGAACCGTACACGGAGTTCAGTTCGTTATGCGACCCGTCGCAGATATGGGTGGGGTTGAGGAAGAACGACATGCGGCAGGACGCCGAGAAGGAAGAAGACGACGAGGAGGCCGAAGGTCAGGAACAGAAGAAGGACCCTTACCTCGTCTGGATGATCGCCCCTTCCAGAGACGGAAAATATGCGGCTGTGGAGTTCGCGGTTGCCGACACGGCGACATTCGTATACAGGACGGAAGGCAATTTCAACAACTTCGCGACGCAGCTGAACCGGGCGCTTGAAGCAATAAGCTTCAAGCGTGAAGTTATACGGATGACGGACGCAGAACTCCAAAAACCGGAGAACACTGATTATCTGATGGCAGCCAAACGCACATCATCGCTTCAGTTCATCCGTAAGAATTTCGTTGGAAGGGTGATACACTCGGGCCACGACGCATGGAAGCGTAAACTGGCGGAGATGTGGGGCGGTACGGCACCGCAGGCATCAGGTGCACCTCAGACATCATCGCAGGCGGCAGGAAAATGCGGATCGTGCGGCGCAGAAATGGAACAGGGAAGAAAGTTCTGCGGATCGTGCGGACACAAGAACTGAGGGAAGCGAAGATCAGGGAACATCGGTGCTGCATAAGGAAGTCACAGGTCATCAAGCCGCATCTGCGCGTCGCGGTATGACCTTACCCTGCGTTCGATGATGATGTCATCATCGCCGACGCATCCGGAGATGAGCGGCGACAGAGAGTCATGTTCCGCGGAGTTCAAGATGACCGTACGCTGATCATAATTAGCATAGCAATACAGGCAGCCGTTCCTGCAGGTGTTGTACATGCCGATGTCGATGCTTGAGGCGCAGCGGCACTCGGCACGCTGATTGTTGTCTCCGGTGGCGATCAAACGGCGGCCGGTCAGTTCTGATATCAGGTGTTCATCAACGCACTGCGCCCTTCCGATGCCGATATCCCGCATATCATTCTTTTCCGCGCAAATGCCGATATCCAATCCGCGGTCATGAGCGATCCCGGCAAGCCGGGAAGCGACATATGCTTTCATATCCTCCGACAATTTTGAAAGAGCCAGCTTCCCGATGTTACTTCTGACGCAGCGGTAACCGTCGTCAATGAAACTGATGGTGACCCGGCGCGTATGATCACATAACACATCCGCCATATCACCGAAAGCACGGACATGGTACTCCGGTGTGTACTTGCCATTGATGAGAATAGGATCGTACCTCCAGATGACCCTGTCCTTACCTATCATATCAGATAACTTCCTGAATGCATCCAATATTCTGCCTTTCGGGGGCAGGCCCGGTTCAATGTCCTTATCGTACGGCGTGACCGTGAACTGGAAATAGTATGTGTGACCATCAAGCTCATCCAAGCGGTCCAGCACAGGCAAGGGGTTCTTCGTCCACAGGACAACAGCATCAACAACATCCGGCGTGATCTTTACCTTACTGACCTGACGGAAGTTCATAGGGTTGCGGACCATCACGGAACCCTCTCTGATACGGTTGAAGAACCATTCCGAGTAATAGGACGGTATGTCCGTCCTCCGGCTTGCGCTTATTATCATCTCGTTTCACCTTTTATTGCCGGTATACACATATCGCCGGTGAAGTTTAAAGTCTGATGCACAGCACATTGTCGCGCGCAAAACAGGAATGTCATTGATATCTGTTGGCAGATGCCGTTGCATTGAACATAATGCACATTAGCTCAATGGAGATCAAGTCAGTGGAAATTAAATTAAAGGATATCAGATCAACGGATTTTACTCAATAGTTCAAGGCATCTGCTATCTTCATTGTTAGTATCAATAGTATATCTATTTATACTATGTATACTATTAAACACCGAGCAGGAATAAAAGGGCGCCCGAATGATTTATCCTCCTATCGTCTCTCACCTTGCGATAAAAAGAGACACGGGCGCCCCCTCTCTTTGCTCTAAAATTTCATCCCATGAGAACAAATAAGATAAAAACGGGCACACGATATCCTCTCTTTGAATTCATATAGGGGCATGCCGATGAGGGACGGTACCAAGATCGCGATATTTGTCGTCTCGATAATACTATTCTGCATGCTATGCATCCCTATCGCGATACATGGGCAAGGCAGCGTCATCTTATTATTGACGGCAGCCCTGTTTGTCGCGTTCGCTGTTCCGTTATTCATGGGCAAGGGCACGTGGATGATAGCCGGCATCAATATGATGTCCGAAGAGGAGAGAAGTAAGCTCGATATACCAAAAATATCAAAGAGCGTGGGGATCATCTGTCTTTTTACAGCCGTTTTTCTGATTTTCATATACTTGTTCTTATATTAATCGATAGTACTAATAGTATACTTTATATATTATGTATACTATTAAACACTGAGTAGGAACATGAGAGTGCCCGGATCGCTTTCAATGTCATACCCTTCGTCTGCCAGACCACGACAAAAATACGAAAACCGGCACCTCGTTCCCTTCTCAGTAATTTATTCTCTCATATATCCGAAAACATATGCATATAATTTCCATGAATAACGACATGAGAGGGCGCCCGGCCAGACGGTCATGTGGAATTCCAGCGGCCTGCATGAATGGGCGTATCATCATTTAGCGACGAACCCGGAACCCATCTTTGTCAGCGTCTGTATTCCTATACAAGTATCGAAGTTAAACCTACACGATTTTACGCTCATAAGGTATTAACGGGGATGGTGAATTAAAATGCCAAGCTTCGCAGACCCATTCGCAGGTAACGTGAACAGAAAGATGACCAAACAGGAATTGGCGCAGGCGATAAGGCTGGATCTCGCAGGCGAACTGGAAGCGATATTCCTTTACGATTCGCACGCGGAAGCCACAGACGATCCCCTTGCGAAAAAAGTTCTTCAGGATATACGCGACGAGGAGAAGCAGCACATGGGAGAGCTGCTCACGCTGCTGATCTACCTAGACCCGGCTGAGAAGGAATTATTCGACCACGGAGAGGGTGAGGTCAAAGAGATGATGGACGAACTCAAGAAGGTGGGTAAGAAGAAGTAAGCCCTCTCAGCGACCTATTATACGTCAAGGGGCGCCGTGCGCATGATATGACATATCCTGCATCCGGAACTGCCGCAGAACGGGCATTCTGTTCTGTACCCGTCCGTAGCGTAAGCTTTATCGCAACGGTAGCATCTGCGGACCTCTGTCATATTGACAGTACCGGTCCGCATCATTATAAATGTTCATCGACCACAGCTTTTTTCCATGCCGCATCAAGGACACAAAAGAACATGTTCACCGCCGCCGGTATGAGGTGATGAAGCATGTCAATGATCCGAACGCCGCCAACGGCGGCAGAAGATCACATGAGCGACCTTATGTTCCTTCGTTCCTTCCGGTTTCCATCCTCATTCTCAGCGCAGCTTTGTTGGTGTTGATGCTGTCCCTGAACACAACGAACCTCATGAACAGGAATTCCGTAATTCCGTTCACCGCCATCGTGAACAACAGGACAACATACTCGACCCAACCGGCATCGCTCATCTCGGTGAGTGCGATGCCCCACCATATCGATAGCGGCGTGAATACCAGATAGTAGCAGAAGACCATGAACATGGCCTTGGGCACATTGTTAGCGGACCGGAAAGTATATTGGCGGTTGACGGTGAAGTTCCAGATGACCGATAATGTCAGCGCGACGAAATAGCTCCACCCGTATGACTGACCGGTATCCCCGAAGACGTTCAGCTCTGTAAGGAGCGTGAAAGAAACGATCTGTATCACTCCGGCGGAGATCATTATCAGTATGTATTTCAGGGTCATCCTGATGTTCTCTTCTCTCGTGAACACCGTTTGGCCCCTCGGCCGACCTTCATCATCCTTTTCTGTTTTCAAGAGGACCCATCCCCGGAACGAACGCTCGGAACCGCATGTGACGCCAACACAGGGCCTCTATAAAAGAGCGCGTGTGATCATCAGTGCATTCATTCGGTGGCATTTTCAAGGGCATGCGGACACAGGGGCAGTGAAAGAGGGATCTCCGACATCTTTCGAGAAAAATAAATGCGGAACACGATGGCCCGGCCCGACAGGAGATCACCGGGCCCAGCCGTCACCGAAGATCTCACAATGATCGTTTTTGTCAAAATGACACATAACGGACAAGGGGTCAGCAGACTCAGAGGAACTGAACGATCGGCGGGCATGTGCGCCACGGAACAGAACAGCAGCGGACATTGAAAACAGCATTTTTGTTATGCGGCAGAATCACATTTATAATTTCAGGCCATCTCCCTGCACAACAGGATGAGGGTTGATGAGATGACCGAAGAACGCTACAAAGAACTGATACTGCTGCACTCCAACGACCTGCACGGTAATTTCATGTCGGAGAACGTGGACGAGAAACTGCTGGGAGGGATATCAATGCTGTCCGGTTACGTATCACAGACGAGGGCCGAACATCCGCACACCTTATACTGCATCGCCGGCGATATGCTGCAGGGCTCTCTCATCGATTCGGAATTCAAAGGGATATCGACCATTGAGATAATGAACATCATCAATCCCGATATCGTCTCACTCGGCAACCACGAGATAGATTATGGATTGTCGCACCTGCTCTTCCTGGAACGCTGCGCCAAATTCCCGATAGTCAATGCGAACATGTTCATCAAGAACCCCCACACCCGTTTGTTCAAATCACACGAGATCCTGGAGATCAACGATATGCGGGTGCTGTTCATCGGGATCATCACACAGGAAGTGATGAACTCCCTCAAACTGGACAACCTGCTCGGAGGTCTGGTGGGAGTGGAGGATGCGGCCCGTGAGGTGGGTGCGATATGCAACGCATACCGCGACATCGATATTGATTTCACAGTGCTGCTGACGCACATAGGTTTCGAGGACGATAAGAGGCTGGCGGCCATGCTGAACCCAGACTGGGGAGTCGACGTGATCATCGGAGGGCACAGCCACACCATCCTAAAAGAACCGGCCAAGGTCAATGACGTTCTGATCGTGCAGGCCGGGGTCGGGACCAAACAATTAGGGCGTTTCGATATTGTAGTGGATACTGAAACGAACTCTGTCAAAAGTTACAATTGGCAGCTGGTGCCGATAGACAGCCAGTACTGCCCGCGCGACCGTCAGCTGGAAGAGACCATCACACGGTTCAAACAGCACATCGATGACAAATACGAACAGATGCTGTGCAAATTTTTACACACGCTGACCCATCCCAGCCGATATCAGGAGACGGAGGTGGGCAATCTGATATGTGATGCGCTCAAGGAGGTACTGGGCGTGGACATAATGATCATCGGTTCGGGATCCATAAGAAAGGACAAGATCGGTCCTTTGTTCACCTACGGCAACCTGCTGGAAGTGATGCCCTACGACGACCGCGTATTACGCCTGAAGGTCACCGGCGCACAGCTGCGCCGCATGCTCCTGCACATGCTGCGGGAAGAGACGATAGATTACAAAGAGGGAGAGTTCTATCAGTTCTCATACGGTCTGTGCATCACATACGACCGCACCAACAAACGTATTGAACGTTTGGACTTTGACGGGAGGCCGCTGGAGGACGATCAGGTGCTGGATGTGGGGCTGCAGGAATATCACCACAAGAATTTCGCATCATTCTTCGGTATGCCTCTCTCGGAGCTCAATGACGGCAAAGGCAGGGTGATCACCACCTCTTTGTTGGATGCATTGCGTGAGTACTTCTCCGCAGCCCGCCGCCTGAGCGCAGAGGTGGAAGGCCGTCTGGTGGTCCGCTGATGGCAATGTGAAGCATCCGGACAAGACGACAGCGGGCTCGAAAGGATATTCATATGTACTTCCGATCCGGACACGCCGATCTTCGACACCGTCAATGATTGAGATATTTTCATAAATTCGTTCAGAGAATCCAACCAAACGCCGTTTCCGGCAGAGGCTCCGCAGAGATGCAACATCTGATGATGCATACCAAAAGGTAGCATCAGTTCCCAAGTTATTTCAGAATTTTCTTACAGATGCCCCTCAGTTCTGGCGTATATTCCGTTATGACGCTCCACTATACGGTCGTGTTCAGCGTTTCGTATCGGTGAGAGACGATGTTTCTCATACCGACTATTTCCTTCCGCCTTATCTCCGGATACTTCCCGACAAGTTCGGCAGACAGATTTCCCGCGGACTCACCTATCTGACCGATATAGAAAGAAGACACATCTTGAAAGAATTCGTTGTCCATTATCTCGCCCTCGTCATCGGCGAAATGCTCCATTGCCTTTTCGATCTTGTCGCAATAAAGGATTATCCTGTTCGTCTGGTGAAATCATTCGCCATACAGCAATACACTTTCATTCATTATCCTGCTCAGGAAGTCAGGTTTACATGATTCTGTGTCAACCAGATCTGTCTCCTTCCCGACCGCTTCCATGAGGTCCATGTAGAACCCCCCGAGCTCAATACCGCGTATCTCTCCCAGTTCTATGCAGAAGTCATAATCGCTGTCATCTTCGTGGTCCCCTCTGGCGACGGAGCCGAAGAGAAACACTTTGCCTACGCCGTACTTCTTCGCCACCGGCGCCACCAAGAGCTTCAGTTCATCAATCGTGTGGAACTTCTGAGCCGATGATGTCATGCTTGCGTATTCACCATGCATTGATTAAAACTTTCTGCGCAATTTGTCGGAAAACCCAAGAAAGGAGTAAGTCAGAGGGCTTGAACGTATCCGGATCCCTGATCCATCGTCGGTTGCCCCTCATATCTGCACATAACCTAAGAACGAGATGCCATCATCATTTCCTTATTCTGACCTTGATCGTTCAATAGTGTTTGTCTATCCCGCCGTAACCGGGGATCAGTTTACCTTTTTTCGTTTTCTCAACGAAATTGTTCAGTCGTTTCCTAAACTCATCGGGCCTATCGCGGGCGGCGACAATGAAAGCGATCCGTATTCTCTTATATGAGTCCGAAAACCGTTGAAAGTTTGTCCACAATTCCTCATCATTCTCGAGTGCTTCGATGATGTCTTTCGGATAGACAAATTGTTCATTCAGTATGCGGGAAACACTTTCCATAACAGATGAATGGATCAAGCCCTCATCATTAAGCCAACGAAGTCGCTCTTTGTTAGCTTGCGAATAACCGCTTTTTGGATTGCGCGGAGAGAACCTTTGGATTTTATGATCCTTGTCCAGAGATCTCACAGTACTGTCGATCCAACCAAAGCACAAGGCCTCCTCAACAGCATCATTATATAAGATCGCACTTTCACCGGACGACTTCAAGGGAAAAACAAACCAAACTTCGGTTTCTTTGTCGTAGTTTTTCTGCAGCCACTGTCGCCATTCCGCTCTGTCGGTAAAGTGGCGCGGAATAATGCCGTTCTCCATAGTTTTCACCCCTCTTATCGTTCGTTGCGTCTTTATTCGGGCAAGGGCGAAGTGACATACCAACGGTGACAGTTGACAGTATTCCCGTGCCACATGCGTCCAACGGTGTGTATCTTCATTTATTATATTTAAACAACAGAAAGATGATCCAATAATATCTGAGTTTTTAGTGACCTTTCCGAGTGATGTTACGCCTACGGCATTTATAGGCAGAAGGGCGGTGCAGCGGGACAAGGAAACTATCGGCCCTAATCAAAAACCATATGTAAGGGGCACCGACGATAACACCTGAAAAACTGCCGATCCTTACTTAACCGGTATGGAGTTAGCGTGTTTGAAATGATTTAACCCTGTAGCCGAACTATCGTAACCGTTTCCACTCCAGACAGAAACCGCTCATTTATTTCAAACCGTCACATTTCCGTCGGCTGTCATTTCTATCCTGCCTCCATTCGTTTAGAAAGTGGTTCATTCAACATAGTGATGATCAATACGATCACATAGGGTTCTTGAGTAATTCTTTTGCGATCTCACGAAGTTCTTTTATCTTCTTGGATGTCAGATCCAAAAGTGCCATCATTTTTTTAACCCGATTCTCACTCAGACCTTCCGTGCATTTGTATAATTGTTCATATCCGCAGCTGCGCAATTTATTGATCATCTCAAAGTCGCTGCTCAATACGGAACGGAAATGATAAGAGAGAACATAATTGTCCGCCAGGACGTCGCTTGCGACAACAACCTTTCTCTCAAACATATCATGCTCTTTTTCTATTATATCGGCAAAATTTTTCGCCGTATCTTCATCGATCTCAAACGTGACCATCTTTTCGAAGGAACCAACATCAAAGACCTTTTTCATTTCAGGCCGGTCATCAATGACAGCAAGTGAAAAATTCTGTGCAATGCTTCCTCTGATGTACTTCTCATGGAACGTGGATATCGCTTCATGGTAGATCTGTTCCTTTAAGAAATCTGCCTCCGTCACGTTTTTCGGTTTGTGTTTCAATAGAATATGTTCGTTATCGTCCTCATTCTGACTGTCGCCTATGCTGAGATGGATCTCAAAAGGAGAATTAAGGATCATCTCTGCCATTACTCTCTCGCCGCCTCTTAATTTTCCGTGAAGCGGCACCCGTTTGATGGTCACGCTTGCAACCTGTAATATGTCATTGACATATAGTGCAAAACCTTTGGACGGTATGTTGACAACAACGATCTTATTTTTGCCATGTACGTACGCCCATGTCTTTTTCAACAACCCTTTCATATTTTTATCGTAGTGTTGCGCCCAATCATCCACGCTGCCCATGACCCTATATAATATGCAGAGGCGCTTATATTTTTGCACACAGTAATATTTTTACAAAGACATAACACGATCGATGATAACGATCGCTCAACAGACAGATGGAAAGTGGGCTTGAAGGGATAAAGATCCAGCTCGTCTGATCGATCCTCAAAGAATTCCATCATGCCGGCATTTCCGGCGATGGAATTCCACCGCATTTCAATGAGATCGAACCATTCTGTATAGAAGAGACGCCATCGGTCCGAATACAGCTTTTAGTGAACGAAAGTCATATATTCTAACATTGTATATTAGAATTCAGAAATAAATGTTCATTGAACGCCATATGTCCGTTGCGCTGCAGGAGATGAGGAGATCATTCCCGGTCGTTCTGGTCACAGGATCGAGACAGGTGGGCAAGACCACGCTACTCAGGAACGAACTCAAAGGAATGTCTTACTTCACGTTCGACGACTATATTCTGCTGGACTCGGTTAAAGAGGATGCGATCGGTTTCATCAGGGCGAACGACCCGCCGCTGATCATCGATGAGGTACAGTATGCACCGGAGCTGATGAGGGTCATCAAGATGAGGGCGGACGAGAGCGGTAAAAGCGGAGAGTATTTCCTGACGGGGTCGCAACAGTTCCAAATGATGAAAAACGTCAGTGAGAGTTTGGCCGGGAGGATCGGGATATTGAATCTGACCGGGTTGTCAGCAAGAGAGATCGACGGGGATGCCTTCAACATTCCCTTCATCCCTACCGAAGGATACTATGCGGAAAGGCAGAGAACAATAACGAAAATGAACACAAAGGCGCTCTGGGCAAGGATACACAAGGGCGGTATGCCCAAACTACACAGCGACCGTAACGAGAAATGGGAACGGTATTATTCAGCGTATGTAAAAACATACATCGAACGGGACGTGCGTGCGCTGACGCAGGTCGGGGATGAATTGACGTTCATGCAGTTCATAACCGCATGCGCTGCCAGGACGGGGGAGCTGTTGAACATGGCGGCCATTTCCCGAGATGTGGGGATAAGCGAACCTACCGCAAAACGTTGGCTTTCCATCCTGCAGACGTCCGACATAATCCATCTGCTGCAGCCGTTCTCACTCAATATAACAAGCCGTGTGGTAAAGATGCCCAAAATTTATTTCATGGACACCGGCCTCGCCGCATATCTGTGTAAATGGCTTACACCGGAAACATTGGAGAAAGGAGCTATGGCCGGTAACATGTTCGAAACATATGCGATAAGCGAGATAATAAAGAGTTATCGCAACATCGGTCGTGAGCCGCCGATATACTTCTACCGGGATGCGGACAAACGTGAAATAGATCTGATAATGCATCAGGACGGTACGCTTTATCCGATAGAGATCAAGAAGACATCCAGTCCGAATGCCGCCGATGTAAAGCATTTCGAAACGCTTAAGAGGTTCACGACACTCAAGGTCGCAGACGGCGGGATCATTTGCACATATGATAAGGTCATGCATCTGAGTGGGGGCAACAGGATCATTCCGATCAACTATATCTGACCGTGAAGTCTGAAATACAATGGAATTTTTTTCAGACTTACCGGACAAAGCGGTAGCGGGCATGGAGGGATTTAAAGCCCTCACCTTTCTGCGTCCGTCAGGGCGAAAGTTCAGTATTTTTCCGTTCTCAACGAATTCTCGTCTTTCTTTAACGCTGTTAAGAACAGAAGTGTCCAGATGGTTAGGAGCGGGCTTGAAGGGATTCGAACCCTTGGCCGATCGGTTAAGAGCCGATCGCTCTACCTAGCTGAGCTACAAGCCCGTCTTTTTGCGCCAAGCATCTTTTCATTAATAAATCTTCCCTCTTTTGATTTTTATATATCCGTTCCTGAAAAAAAATTTGCTTTATTTTTAAAAAGGCAATCACAATCAATATATCCATCGGCGATGATGCTCTGGCATGGCCAAGCTCCACGTCCGGGACATAATGACAACGCAGGTCCAAACGCTGAAAGAGACAGACACGATAAAGCAGGCGACAGTTCTTTTTGCGCTTCACAACATATCAGGGGCCCCGGTCGTGGATGATGACAGGCACCTGATCGGCATACTGAGCGAGACGGACATATTGGAACTGGTGATGAGATATCAGAACCAGCTGAACATAGATCATCCTTCGCTGTACATGCTGGAGTCGCCGATGGATGACGCATCCGGTGATGTGGACATAAGGAAGGCGAGCGATGCCATATCCAACACGCTTGTCAGGGATATCATGACCAGGACCGTCCTCACCACAACACCGGACGCCCAGATAGCTGACATAACCAAAGAGATGATCACAAAGACTGTCAACCGTGTACCCGTCCTTGAGAAAGGAATTCTCGTCGGGATAATATCAAGAGGGGACATAATATTCTCGATATACAAGAGAAAGAGATCCCGATAAGGCGCAAGGTGTGATGCTTTGCTTGAGGTACACGTTCTCGCAAGCGGAAGTGACGGAAACTGCACCGTCGTCGTTCATGAGGACCATGCGGTGATGGTCGATGCCGGGCTGAGTGGGAAGAGGATCTCAGAATTGATGAACCTTAACGGTATAGACGATTCTTTGATCAAAGCGCTTCTGATAACCCATGAGCATTCCGACCATGTGCACGGTGCCGGGGTGATGGCAAGGAAGCTGGACATCCCGGTGCATTGCAACGAGAGGACATTCACGTCATACGGCTTCGGAAAGGTCACGTATTCAAAGATAACGACAATGGAGACATTCACATCCGGTCCGATGTCGATAATGCCGTTGCCGACGTCGCACAATGCATCCGAGCCGAATGCATTCATCATTTCCGCTGACAGCAAGAAAGTGCTCATCGCAACTGACACCGGGAAGATGACGCCGGAAGTCGAGAACGAACTTCACGGTGCGGACCTGGCGATACTGGAATCGAATTACGATAAGCATATGCTGGCCACCGGTCCGTACCCACCGATGCTGAAGAGGCTGGTGGGAAGTGAGATAGGCCATCTGTCGAACGTCGAATGCGCCAACTCCTTGAAAAGGACCATGAACGGCAGCAGGAAGATATTTCTGGCGCATTTAAGCAGGAACAACAACACGCCGGACACCGCTCGAGAGACCGTGTCGGAAATAACAGGGATAAAAAGGTCCAAGATCGATTGTCTCGAGTTCAAAGGTGACACGAGGATAATCAGGGTGTGACCTTCAACTGAACGGCCTTTTTGTGGGTTATCAGCGCGTTCGCAAGCGCCGCCGGCATCCTGACAACTTCCTCCTTCTTGAGATCATAGTCGCAGTCCGGGCCGGCTATCCTCGGAAGGTCCTCGAGTATCCGTATTATAATGGTGTCCTCTTTGTATTCAGCGTTCCTGTGTGGGCTCTCGATCATTTCCTCGCCCTCGTGCCCTATGTCCGCCTTGAACGGGACGTCACCCTTCTTATCCGCATTCCCGGGGGAGATGTCCGGTATCACGTAGCCCTTCTTCTCTTTGATCACAGCGGCGCGGTGCCTCTTAGATTCGGCGGTGATGCTGTCATAATATTCCTTCTCCTCATGTGTCAAGGATTCCAACGTATTCTTTGCGCCGACGGACGCACGCAGGGCCAACATCGCAACCTTCTCCATCCTGAGGTCGATGACCTTCTGCACAAGGCCGTTCACCTTCTTCCTGCGTTCGTTGATGCCCTCGCACATTATTGAGTCAGGGTCAGAGGAATATTCCCTTTCGTATTCTTTCTGAATGCCGGCCTGCATATCCAGGAGCGCATGATACAGATCTTTTCTCACGTCAGCTAACAGCGGCTTCTTCATCTCGGCGCGGTATGCCGACGTGAGGTCATCAAAAGTCATCGGTTCTGTGTCCTGAGGCATCATCAGTGCTAAACGGGTGTGCATATTTGAGTGTTGTCACATTCCGGAGGCATATTCTGAAAACAATGATAAATCTGTCATGACATACAAGGGCATGGGCGTTCATGATATGTTCCGGGAGGTGAGCGGAGGGATGGAGGTGAATGTGATGGTCTCCCCCAATTCTGACACACAGGGAACCGACGGAACGAACGAATGGAGAAAGAGGCTTGTCATACGTGTACGATCTCCGCCGCTGGACGGGAAGGCGAACAAGGAAGCAGAGGAATATATAAAAAAGATCACAGGCTGCACATGTGAGATAATCAGAGGACACATGAGCAGGCAGAAGACAGTCATGGTATACGGAGATCCGGCCGACATAATGAGATCACTGGAGAGGCTGATATGAACAACGCAGAGCGCCTGGAAAGATTGAACGGGATCATTGATGAATTGTCGGAGATGTGTGAAGACAGGGTATTATTGGTGGAAGGATCAAAGGACAGGATGGCAATGACGCTGCTCGGCATCAACGCAGAGATGGGAATCGTGCAAGCGGAGGGAGGGCCGCTCAGGATCGCCGAAAAACTTTCCGGCGGGAAGAAGAGCGCGGTCATCATGACCGACTGGGACCCCAAGGGAGAGCAGATAGCCAAGGAGCTTGAGCGTTCGCTGTCCTCATTATGTGTCAAATATGACACGTCGGTGAGATCGAAATTAAGGTCGGTGTGCGGCGGCGAAGTACGGGACATCGAAAGCCTGCCTTCATTCTATTGCCGCCTGGTGACGGAATCCGAAAGAAAAAAAGAAGGCAGAAATAAATAATCACTCGCACGTATGGATACCATGGAAAAAGGCCGCATGCTGGAACGTCTCGGTTTTTCGTCAGACGACGATCTGTTCTCCGATGTCCCGAATGATGTGAGGACTGAGCTGAACATCGGCAAAGGCATGTCAGAGATGGACGCCGTCCATAAGATAGAAAGGATGCTCTCCAAGAACGTGACGGTCCGCGATATGCCCTGCTTCATGGGGATGGGAGCGTATAGTCACTACATTCCGGCAGCAGTTGACCACATAAC
Source organism: Methanomassiliicoccaceae archaeon (assembly GCA_031285205.1). GTDB lineage: Archaea > Thermoplasmatota > Thermoplasmata > Methanomassiliicoccales > Methanomethylophilaceae > Methanomicula. The sequence continues at coordinate 19,138 of JAITWO010000024.1, forward strand.
CGGAATTTCAGAGTTCTATACGTCGTACACACCATACCAGCCGGAGATGAGCCAGGGGATGCTGCAGGCGCTCTTCGAATATCAGAGTGTGGTATGTGAGCTAACCGGGATGGATGCGGCCAACTCATCAATGTATGATTGCTCGACCGCACTGGGTGAAGCGGCAAGGATGTGCGGCCGCATATCCAAAGGCAAGGTCTTCCTGATACCGGGGGCGCTCAGTTCCGAAAGATATGCGGTGCTGAATAATTACCTTACCGGCACAGGCATAAGGATCTCAACATACGGGTTCGACAAGGACACGGGGTCATTGATACCGGACGACATATCGTCGGCGGTCAGGAGGGGGGATGTATGCGGCATATACACAGAGATACCTAACCTGTTCGGCTGTCTGGATAAGAATGTCGCGTCAATAAAACCGCTGATAGGGAATGTTCCGTTGGTGATGGGCGTGAACCCACTGTGCATGAGCATTGTCAGATCCCCAGGGGACATGGGTGCGGACATAGCGATCGGCGAGGGGCAGCCGCTGGGCACAAGGATGGGATTCGGGTCACCGTTGCTGGGGATGTTCGCATGCCGGCAGGAGCATATCAGGAAGATGCCTGGCCGCATCATCGGAATGACCAATGATTCCGACGGCAACAGGGCGTTCTGCATGACCCTGCAGACCAGGGAACAGCACATACGGCGGAGCTCGGCGACATCCAACATATGCACGAATGAAGCACTCACCGCAGTGGCGGCGGCCGTTCACGTTGTGACGTTAGGTGCGGAGGGAATGATCAGTGTCGCAAAGAAGAACATGGAGCGCGCAAGGACGCTCATGTCGCTGCTGTCAAAGGTGAAGGGCGTTGAGATCGTGTTCAAGAACACGCATTTCAACGAGTTCCCCATAAGATTGTCAAAAGACGTTGCGACCGTCAACAGAGAGCTTCTGAAAAGAGGGGTGATGGGAGGCGTGCCGCTGAAAGGCCATGTCAGGGGGATGGACGACTGCATGCTCATCGCGACCACAGAGATGCATTCTGACGATGACCACAAAAGATTGGTCAACGGGTTGAGGGAGGTGCTCTGATGTTCAAACAATCACGGAGTCCCGTCAGAGTGATCACTGATGCGCCGGAGGCGGACGTTGGGAGCACGGACGTTCCAGATGAGCTGAAAAGGAAGTCGCTGTCGCTGCCGGACATCCCGGAGAGCGAAGCAGTCCGTCATTACACAAGATTGGCATCAATGAACTTCGGCGTCGACAACGGACCGTACCCGTTGGGGTCGTGCACAATGAAGTACAACCCGAAGTATGCGGACCGTATAGCTTCGCTGCCCTCGGCAACAGACATACATCCGTATCAGGACGACAGCACGGTCCAGGGGACACTGGAGATGATGTACGACATGGAGCGCAAGCTCGCATCGATATCCGGGATGGATGCGGTGACATTGCAGCCGGCCGCCGGCGCACACGGGGAATTCACCGCGATGCTTATGGTCAGGGCATATCACCGTTCCAACGGCGAAGAGAGGGATGAGGTGATCGTCCCGGACAGCGCCCATGGAACGAATCCCGCAAGCGCGGCGATGGCAGGGTATAAGGTAATCGAGATACCCTCCGCATCCGACGGGTCCGTGGATACGGATGCGCTCAAGGCGGCTGTCTCAAAGAGGACGGCAGCATTCATGCTGACCAACCCGAACACGTTGGGCATATTCGATAAGAACATCAAAGAGATCGCGAAAGCGGTCCACAACGCGGGCGCGCTGATGTATTACGACGGCGCTAACCTGAACGCCATAATGGGCATATCTTCACCAGGAAAAATGAACTTCGACATAGTCCACTTCAACATTCACAAAACATTCGCGGCGCCGCACGGTGGCGGCGGCCCCGGATCAGGGCCGGTGGGCGTGAAGAAGAAGCTCATACCATTCTTACCGTCACCGATAATAAAGAAAGCGGACGGGAAGTTCGTTCTCGAGTATGATAACAAGGAGAGCATAGGGAAGGTCAGGGCATTCCACGGGAACATAAACGTGGTACTAAGAGGATACGCATACATACTCAGGATGGGCTCGGAGGGGTTGAAGGACGCGACCGTCAGGGCCGTGCTGAACTCCAACTATCTGAAAGAGCTGCTGAAGGACGGGTACGACATACCGTACGGCGACCTCAAGAAGCACGAGTTCGTCGCATCCGCATCACGTCTAAAAAAAGAGAAAGGAATAAAGGCATCAGACGTCGCCAAGCGCATGATCGATTTCGGGATACATCCTCCGACGGTATATTTCCCGATGCTGGTCGACGAAGCGTTGATGTTCGAGCCCACCGAGGACTGTTCCAAGGATGAACTGGACAGAATGGCGGAGGCCCTCAACGACATCGCGAAAGAGGACCGGGAGACAGTGTTGAGGGCGCCGCGCAATTCGTCAGTTTCCAGAGTGGATGAGACGAAGGCAGCGAAAGATATGATATTCAGCACGCGTTACCTTAGAAGGAGGCAATGAGATGAAGAAAGGAGTGTTCATAGTTTTTGAAGGGATCGACGGCTCCGGGAAGTCGACATGCATGGACGCCGTAACATTGGAATTGGAAAAGATGACGACGGTGATGAAAACGGTGGAGCCCACCAGGGACAAGACGGGGCTGCTGATAAGGTCATCTATGGAAATGACACCGGAGACGGAAGCACTGCTGTTCACGGCGGACCGCGCCGAGCACACGGTCACAATAAAAAGATGGATGGCCGAAGGAAACACGGTGTTATGCGACAGATATTTTGCATCAACATTAGCATATCAGTCAGCAAACCTCCACGGTCGCTCCGTGGACATGCAATGGCTGAAGATACTGAACGACAAGGTCAGTATAACACCGGACATGACATTCCTGTTCGACATAGATCCGAAGACCGCTCTGGAGAGGGTGGAAAAGAGAGGAAGCAAAAGCAAGTTCGAGGACCTCGGTTATCTGAAAGAGGTGAGGAAGAACTACCTGAACGTGGCAAAGGAGTACGGTTTCATAGTGATAGATGCGTCAAGGTCAAAAGGGGAAGTGTTCACGGAAGTGATGAAACACATTTCGACGGTCATCTGACGCAAGGATAATAAATGCCATTGAAATACAATATGACATGCACCCCTCGAAAGAGATATTCTGTTCGAAGAGCAACAAGCTCAGAGGAAGGACGATAATCATAGGGATAACGGGAAGCGTCGCCGCGATCGAATGTTTTTCTGCGATACGAGAGCTGATAAGACACGGCGCCGAGGTGATCCCTGTGATGTCGGACGACGCACAGGCGATGGTCACACCGACCTCTCTTGAATTTGCGTCAGGCGTTGCGCCTATAACAAAGATAACAGGACAGGCGGAGCACGTTTCGCTGCTGGGCGACAGGAGCCTGGCAGACATTTTTGTCATATATCCGGCGACAGCCAACACGATATCGAAGATCGCACAGGGCATCGACGACACCCCAATAACAACCATGGCGACGGTGGCGATGGGCTCCAGGGTTCCAATAGTGATGGCACCGGCGATGCATGACGCCATGTTCAGGAATCCCGCCGTGCAGGATAACATACGGCTGCTGAAGGAGAGGGGGGTGATGTTCCTCGGCCCGAGCATAGAGGACCAGAGGGCAAAGGTAGTGTCCAAGGAAGGGGTCCTTGCGTGGATGTTCCGTCTTCTTTCAAAGAACGACCTCAAAGGCAAAAAAGTGTTGGTAATCGGGGGAAGAAGCGAGGAACCGATCGATTCAATGCGCATAATCACAAACCGGTCCACAGGGCTCATGGCGGTGCACATAGCAGAACGCGCATTCGAAAGAGGCGCGGACGTGGAGATGTGGATGGGAGGATGCAGTGTCCCGCTGCCAGATCACATCCCGCTGAAGAGGTTCGAGTCCGTTGCCGACCTGATGAAGATGGTCAAGAAGATAAATCATGACGCGGTCATAGTTCCCGCGGCCCTTTCCGACTTTACGTCAATGAAGGTTAAAAAGGGAAAAATTCCGAGCGACGAGTCGATAAAGATAGAACTGGTACCGGTGCCGAAGGCATTGCCGGCTATACGTGCCAGATGTGAGAAGGTGATAGGTTTCAAAGCGGAGTCCGGACTGGAAAGGGACACACTCATAGCAAGGGCAAGGGCCCGCATGGAGAAGTACGATCTTGCGGCAATAGTGGCCAATGACATAGATATGGCAGGAAAAACATCGTCCAAAGCGATCATTGTCAGGAGGGACGGCGCGAAGGACGTGTCCGGGACGAAGGCCAACGTGGCCGATGCGATCCTGGACGTGTGTGCTGAGATCCTATGACCAAAGCGTTCTGTCCGGGCCACATAACATGTTTTTTCTCACCGGTGCGTACCGACGACGTCATGACGACCGGCTCGCTCGGCGCGGGGATAAGACTGGACAAAGGAGTGAACGTCACACTGGAAGAGCGCCGCGACAAAAGGATGGAAGCAACGATCAACGGGAAGGAGTGCGACGCCGCGATATCAAAGGACACGGTCAGGTCATTGGCGCCGGGAAGGGGCTTTGATATGACCATCGAATGCGAGCTGCCGATATCACAGGGCATGGGGACCAGCGCCGCCGGCGCGATAGCTGCGGGGCTTTGCGTGACAGAGATGCTTGGGACGGAGGAACATGATGCATATGTCGCGGCGCACATCGCGGAAGTGAGGAACGGCGGAGGGCTAGGAGATGTCGCGGGAATAATGGGAGGAAGGCAGGCAGTACGGGTGAGGGCGGGCATACAGCCGCACGGAAGGGTAATCGATACCGGGATCGGGATGAACATCACAGTCGCCGTATTAGGTGACAAGATGATGACAAAGGATGTGCTCTCAGACCCCGCATCCATGGAAAGAATAAAGGCCGAGGGGGTGCGATGCGTCAACGAATACATGAACAGCCAGACAGAAAAAATGTTGTATAGGCTGTCATCAGGGTTCACCGACTCGTCAGGCCTGGCGACGAAAGAGGTCAGGCATGCATTGTCGCTTCTGAGAAAGAACCACGCAGCGTCCATGTGCATGCTCGGGAACAGCATATTCACCAACGCATCGGAACAACAGGCAAGGAAGCTGCTGGGCGATCATGTGGACATATTATCACTTTCAACAGGCGGCGGGCCGAGGGTCATTCGTAAAGCGTGAACAGCCGGTCGTCGCCGCCGACGTCAAACAACCCCAGCCTTGCCCCGCAGTCCAGCCATCCGTGCGCATAGTTCACCGACGCAAAGGCATTCACCAGATCACCATTCTCCATGAAATGCACAGCATCAGCGTAATACGATGACGCCATGTTTAGGAAATCATCTGCCATCCTTTTCCCGAAGGACCTGTCAGGGGCCGCGACCCTCAGTTTATTCAGCGCATCCTTTGTTATCCTCAGATATTTTTCTATCTTCTCAGAACTTATAACATTCTGCATAACACATCAGTCCTCTGACAGCACCTTAACGCCGGAGCCTCCGTGCCTGCTCTCGCGCGGCCTGACATCCACCAGCAGCGGCGCCTCGATGCCCGCGCCCACGACCATCGCGATACCGATGGGCATCGTCTGTATGTCTTCGGTCATTCCGTTGGTCAGCCCCTCGACCGATGAAGCAATAGCTTTCACGTCGTTCGGGTTAGTAACTTTCAATATTATCTGCGTTCCGCATTGGCTCAGGACGTTCTTGTCTATCTTCGCCGGCCTCTGGCTTATCACCATCAGACCAAGCCCGAACTTCCTTCCTTCGGAAGCTATCGTTGCCAGCGCCCTCGACGATATAGCGGTCCCCTGCTGAGGGCAGTAGTTGTGCGCCTCTTCGATTATCATCATCATCGGCGGCACGTTGCCGAGCTTGCGCATCTCGAACATCAGGGTGCTGAGACGCCTGACGATAAGCTCCTGTATATCAGGCGGAACGCCTTTAAGATTGATGACGGTCGTTCTTCCCTCTTCCACCAGTTCATCGACACGGTTGCCGCGGGTTGCGAAGATACCTATCTCATCAAGGTACTCCAGTTCGGTTATCAGCATCGGGTTCTTGTTCTCCTCATCCCTGGAAAGCACATCTATCAGCTCCCTTACCGAATAGGAATCCTGCCGTTCCCTAAGGTAGTCGATAGCCTTCCGCAGCGACGGAAGATGGGAGCGTATGTCGTTCGTGCGCGTGAGCTCAAGTATCTCTCTCGCCTCGAGCGTCCTCAGCGTGAATCTCAGCGGCCTGGAGTCTCCCGCGGCGTTCTTTGATATCGTGAATTCGTTTATGTGGTCGGCGTATCCCCTCGGCGCAACGCCGAATCTCTTATCGCCCGGCTTCCCCACATCCCTCATCGCCGAATACTCGCCGTGAGGGTCAATGATCATGCATGTGACCTTATGCTTCATCAGTTCTTCGATGATGTCGCCGGACATGTAGCTCTTTCCGCCCCCGGTCTTCGCCAGGATGCACGCATGCCGCTGCAGCAGGTCATTGATGTCAAGATACACAGGGACGCCGTGACCGTGCAACAGTCCGATGTATGCGCCGCTCTTCTCTTTCATCTTCAGCCCGAGCACGCTCTGGATCAGCGCATCGTTAGCCCTGAAGACCGGCTTGCCGGCGCTGAAGGTGGTCCTCGGCACCTGAAGCAGACCCCTGTCATCCCTGTATCCGACAACATCTATCTGGGCGCTGATGATCCCCTGTATGTCCGTGTTCCCGTTCATGTTCAGTGTTTTTTCCAGCGAGAGGTCAGTTTTTCTTATGAGGCTGCCCACCTGGCACAGGACAGGACCGCAGTCATCATGTTCCGCCATTATGTATTCTGATTTCTCCATGTGGGCGATGACGCGGCAACTGAACACGGATGTTCCCACGTTGCCGTATATTATACCCACCTCCTCCGTCCTGTCGGATATATTGCCGGCATTCGCCGTAGGGGGCCTTGTCACCGGGCCCTTGTATTCAGGTATAGGTCTCGGTGCGGCCTTCTTCTCCGGTTCGGGCGCAGCGGCCTTCAGCGGCTGCGGCGTGGTCTTCTTCACAGGCTGCGGTTCCGCTGCTCCGGACGGTGCGGCCTTCAGCGGCTGCGCCGCCGGTCTGGGCGCAGGCTCGGCCTTCTTGGCAGGAACGGACTCTTCTTTTGCAGACGGCCTTGGTGTCGGTTCGGCCTTCTTGGCAGGAAGCGTTTTCTCCTTCGCCGCCGGTTTCGGTGCGGACTCGGCCTTCTTGGCAGACCGTGATTCCTCTTTTGCAGGTTGCTTCGGTGCCGGTTCAGTTTTCTTGGCAGGCTGTGGTTTGCTGGTCAGGACCGGTTCGGGCTTCGGGCGAGCCATACGTTCCTCTTGTTTGTCCTGGAACCTCTCCGCCGGTTTTATCGGGACGTCCTCCTCATCCTCATTAGCCTCCTCGGCCTTTCTGTTTCTTAATCTGTCCAATAGTCCCATGAATGCATCCTGCAAGATACATGAGGAAATGATGATAAAAATGTTGTGCGCTCCCGTTACGTATAATAAACTTCAAAACATATCCTCTTGGCATGATAGTCATTGGCGGTTCGTCATCCCGCGACCTCGCGAAGGAACTTGCGATGAGATTGGAATGCAAGTGCATTCTGGCATCATCAACAAGGTTCCCGGACGGCGAATGTTACACAAGGATAGAGGGAGAAACACTCAACGACGATGTTGTCATCGTGCAGAACACATATCCGGACCAGAACATCATAGAGATGCTCCTCATCCAGGATGCGGCAAAGAGGATGGGGGCCAAGAAGATAACGTTGGTCATACCATACTTCGGGTATGCGAGGCAGGACCGTATATTCAAGCCGGGAGAACCGGAAAGCGCCAAGGTGATGATAAATCATCTCGGCCTTGTATGTGACCGCGTGATAACGATAGACATACACAAAGAAGACGTGCTGAAGAATTTCAAGTGCCCGGCAATCGATCTCAAGGCATCTGCGGCTATAGCGGAATTCTTCATGGATAAGGGGATAGATGTCGTCCTGGCCCCGGACGCCGGTGCGGCGGAGAGGGCGAAGGATGTCGGGAGCAGAATGAATCTGCCGTATGACCATCTGGAAAAGGTGAGGCTGTCAGGCACGGAAGTGAGGATCGCGCCGGCCCGCATGGACTGCAGCGGCAAGAACGTGCTGATAGTGGACGATATCATAGCGACCGGAGGGACGATACTTGCGGCGACGATACAGTTAAAGCAGGCAGGTGCGAAGAGCGTTTCTGTGGTATGCACGCACGGCGTGTTCACCGGTGACGCCATACAAAGACTTACGGGGAATCAGATAGACGTGCTTCTGTGCTGCAACACCCTGGAGAGCAAAGTATCGAACATCTCGGTCGCGAGCATTGTTGCGGAAGAACTGAAAAAAGGAAAGAAGAAAAGGCTGCTCAGGAAGAGCTGATCTTATGGAAAAGGACACTAATTTCAACGAATGGTACAACGATATCGTGGAGAAGGCAGGGTTATCTGACAAGAGGTACCCGATCAAGGGAATGAATGTATGGACGCCGTACGGCTGGAAGATAATGAGGCAGATCGACACCTTCATAAGAAGGGAACTCGACGGCACAGGGCACGACGAGGTCTGTTTCCCGCTGCTGATCCCGGAGACCGAGTTCAAGAAGGAGAAGGAGCACATAAAAGGGTTTGACTCAGAGGTGTACTGGGTGACGCATGCCGGCCTCAACGAACTGGATGTGCGTCTCGTCGTAAGGCCGACAAGCGAGACCGCCATGTACCCTATGTTCTCACTGTGGGTGCGGTCGCACACCGACCTCCCGCTGAAAGTGTACCAGATAGTGAACACGTTCAGGTACGAGACGAAACAGACCCGGTCGTTCATCAGGGTGAGGGAGATACACTTCTTCGAGTCGCACACATGCCACGTTTCGGAAGAGGATGCACAGAGTCAAGTGGAGGAGGACTTCGGGATCCTGGAGAGATTATCGAAGGAGCTGTGCCTTCCGTACTCACTGCTCATGCGCACCGAATGGGACAAGTTCCCCGGTGCGCACTATACCGTCGGCCTGGACACAGCGATGCCGAACGGGAGGATGCTGCAGATAGGCTCTATACACCATTATCGCACGAACTTCTCGATACCGTATAACATAACATACGAGAACGAGGCCGGCGAGCATGTTCATGCACATCAGACAACGTATGGGATGTCCGAAAGGCTGGTGGGAGCGATAATAGGGGTGCACGGCGATGATAAAGGATTGGTGCTCCCTCCGCCGGTGGCGCCTATACAAGCGGTCATAATACCCATAATATCGAAGGGCAATGCGGACGTTGTCATGGAAGAGGCAAGAAAGATAGAGAAGAAGCTGAACGAAGCGAGGATACGCGTGAAGCTCGATGACAGGGATGAGAGGCCAGGGAGCAAGTTCTTCGATTGGGAGATAAAAGGCGTCCCGCTGAGATTGGAGATAGGGACGAGGGATATCGAGAAGGAAGCGGTATCGTTCGTGAGAAGGGACGACGGAGGGAAGGGAACGATAGCGACGGGCTCAATAGTTGAGGGGGTCCGCCTGATACTCGGCGTTATACGGAAAGATATGTACGACAGGGCGTGGGAGAAACAGAGGTCCAATGTCGCAACGATAACCTCCCTGAAGGACCTCCCGGAGAAGACACTGAGGTTCGGGTGGTGCGGCTCAGAGGAATGCGGCCATAGGTTCGAGGACGAGAATGAGCTGAAGCTGCTCGGGACCCCCTACGAGCATGAGGAGTTCGACGGCACATGCATAATATGCGGAAAACATACCAATAAAGCGGCATACGCCTCAAGGTCCATGTGATTACTCATCAGGGCCGTTCCAAAAAACCTTTCGCCTCAGCATACACACGTTCCGCTGGCTCGAGTGTCACCCACCCGTCCTCCAACGTGAATATGCTGAATCCCAACCGATCCGCGAACTTTTCAGTGGCTGCCTGAAATTCATCAGGGTCGCCGAGACCGGTGTCTATCTTCATGACCTCATGGTAATCCGCCATCTCGAACACCATCTTCAGCATGGACTCGTCGCCCGTGTCAACTCCTTTGAACAGTTCCATCCTCCCCAGAAGATCATCATAATTCGTTGCGAACGCCGGCGTGAAGTACATTATTCCGGGATACTTCCTGAGTAGCCTCAGATACTGCTTCGTCCCTCCTATGGCCGCCGAGATACAGTCGTCAACAATGTTGCCCTCATTGTCACGTATTATCGTCATCGGTATGCTTAGATTCTCTTTTGCCCATATGTCGACATCCTTCAGCCCGTTGCCGCACAGCCCATAATACAACGCGATCGCATCGATACGTTCCTCCATGCGCATCATACATCTATGAACCGCATCCCTGAGGTCTGCCGGCTCCTCATGAAGGCCGAGGTCCATCATCCATATCACTATCGTATACCCATCTTCCTTTATCTTCAGCGAGCCGTTGAGATATTGTTCTTCGTCAATTATCTCATGTTCGATATTATTCCTGAGAAGTTTTATCTTGATGCTCTTAGCATGACGGTTGTTCAGAACGTAGACGTTCGAAACATCAGGGTCCCTGGAGATGCTGTATATCAGTTCATCTTCTAGTATTGGGCACGCCATCACCCCAAGGACGCCATCCGCTGCCATGAATGAAGATACGGTTCAGCGTATATAACCGTGAACCCTGAAGAAAATGCTTAACAGTATGAAGCGATGCGGAACTGATACAATGCCGTTCGAAGAGGATGAGTTCATATTCATTGCGGATGCCGATGAAAAGAGGTATTGGATAAAAGTGTCGTACGGGATGATCAGGATACCGTCCCTCGGAACGGTCGACGGATCAAAGTTCCGGGACATGGACGACGGTAGCACCATGATCATCGCCGGTAGCGAATTCACAGCGTTCCGTCCCGGGACGACGGACCTGATAGGGTCGTTGGAAAGAGGGGCGCAGATAATAACACAGAAGGATGCGGCATCGATAATAATGAACTGCGACATCAAAAGCGGGGATGTCGTATTAGAGGTGGGCGCAGGGTCCGGTGCCATGACGACCGCGCTGGTCAGGGCGGTCGCCCCGGAAGGCAGGGTTCATACGGTGGAGATCAGGGAGGATCACGCACTGCGCGCCCTCAAGAATCTGAAAAGAACATCGCTGGATAAGTATTGGGGATATCAGATAGGCGATGCAAAGCAGGCGATCGTCAAGATGATCGCGGACGCGCTGGTCATGGACATGCCCGATCCGTGGCTCGCCCTGGAGAACCTTTCAGCGAACCTCCGTCCCGGAGGGACGATATGCGCTTACGTTCCGAACATGAATCAGGCCGAGTCCGTCGTGAAAGCGCTTAGGGACAGAAAATTCTTCGGCGTGCGGACCGTCGAACTTCTGGAAAGGGAAATGGAAGTACATCCCGGAGGGATAAGGCCATCGTTCCAGATGTTAGGTCATACCGGATATCTGGTCTTCGGAAGAAAGAGAGCTTAAGTCTATTATCACACCGATCTCGTCGCCGTCGTTGATGCTCAGCGTCCTCCGGAGATGGAATTTGCACACTATCTCCAAAATGTCCGAATAATGGGACCTTTGCGGTATGACGAGCGCGCACTCAAGGTTCTGTATCTTTGCTTTGTATGCGACGACATTCCCGAACGTCCTTCCGTCCTTTTCAAACCCTTCGATCAGATGGCCGGGCGTGTAGCGTATCACTTCCAATTTGCCGAGATCCTCCTTCGACACTTTTATATTCAGGGTGCCCTCGAACGGCCTGAATCCCAGCAGGCTCTGGAACTGGTCCATGTAGGGTTTCTGGGTGATGTAATAGCCTCCTTCCCCCATACCGGTGACGACCTTCCCGTGTATGGCAACGTGATCCGTCAGCTCGAATATGCGTCTGTACTCATTATATTCCTTTTTCAATTCCTCAACCCCGGAATCGGTGATCTTTATGCGTTGTTTCCTTGCGCCAAGGTCACGGACCAGATATTTCTCGTCCAGAAGTTCCAATATCCTTTTTGATGCGGACTGCTGGCTCATGCCGAGCACGACGCCCAGCTCACGCGACGACACGGCAATGTAATTGTTTATGCCGCCGAGCAGGGCGATCTTCCGCAACGCGAAAGAAAATTTCTCATCCATCAATCCAAATTAGGCTTATCAGGATATTAACATTGCGTCTGCGGACAGCCGGAACCGGACATATCGTCGCGCTTGGGAGCACACATTCAGTGGAATGTATTAATAAATAGAAAGTATGTCGAGGGACATAGGTGTAAACATGGTAGGGAGACCAAAATATGTCGCCGCCGCTTCAATAATAGCTCTGATCGGGGCGTTCCTGACGATCGTTGTCGCCGTATCGGGGTTCGATATCGAGGAGGAAGGTCTCGCGATGAAGATGGGACTCTGCGTACTGTCCCTGATACTGTTCCTTGCGGTCTGCGGGTCGCTGAACACAAACGGGCAGTGGACGTGGAGATTCCTGATATTCATGGAGGTCCTATGCACAGCGGTCCCGGTCATCGGGTTCATGCTGGAGGCGATAGATCTCCTGTTCGCAGCGGCACTGGCCATACTGGCAGGCCTTACGGTGGTCTTCTCCGTACAGGCGGAGACGAGACGCTGGGTAGAGGCGGACAGGCTCTGAGAAACATCCTTAATGATACACAGGGCGGCCTCGCCCGTATATTTTCATCATCGTCCGTCATGCTTTGCCCAGTCTTTCATTGAGGCAATTGGGCATAATACAGACTTTGTGTGCAAGTCCGACCCGGGTGCGAACGGAGGTTCATGGAACTCGCTCACCACACGCCCCACTTATCGTCCAGATGATCATATGATGCACGCGTGACCGTCATCAGGACGCGCATAGCTCACGCTCATCATGACGGAATAAAACAAAAAGGGAACGGCGAGAGCCGTCCGTTAAGCCGCGATCAAAAGTCTCACACCTTCTATTCCCAGCGCCGAGAAGAGGGCCAGGACGCAGAAGGATGATAACGACGAGCCGTAGGCGAGTATCCCTGCCGCAACGACGATCAGCAGGACAAGATAAAGTGCCGCCGTGACCATGCGTTTGCTCGACCAATCGGATGCGATCACGCATGCAAGCCCAAGGGACCCGAGAATCAGCAGGACGTATTCGGCATGTTCCCACATCCCGCCCGTCTGGATTAACGCAATGCCCATGAGCATGAGCGACCCGCCTGCCAGGGTTATAAAGAATCCGGCATGCCCGCGGTAGGGCCGGCTGCGCATCATCGACGAACCGATGCCGTACACCAGTGTGAAGAACCCTCCGGCGATGCATGCTATCGAGAAGCACATTTGCGCCTCCGCCACCGATGACAGCCCGAGCAGGTACACCTGATCGGTGCCGAATATCCATGACGGGTCGGCAAGCGATGCGAACAGCCAGAACACCAGGAAAGAAGCCATCGCAAGCAGTGCCGCAAAACCGAACGCCAATTTGTGTCTGTCGGAAACACCAGATCCATCGGGCGATGTCCTGGCGGTGCCTCCGCGGTACATGAACTTCATTCCCTGCAGCGCAAGCAACGAGAACAGCAGGACGGCCACGACCGTCTCGACACCCGGCGTCCCGACAAAGGAGGTGCCGCCGAAAAGCGGTTCGAACGTATACGGTCCGCTGTCGGTACCTATCACCAACAGGCAGAATGTTATCGCGAGGATGGCGGCGACGGGAGTGATCAGCGCCAAGGTCCTGAGGCCGTTCTTCCAGTCCTTCACAGAGATCGCAATAAGGCACAGGAACCCGATCCCGAACGCCATAAGGGCAAGGATCACATGGATGTCGCCCGCATCTTCCGGGAAAACGCCGACGAGTGCCATCGATACGCCTGCCAGAAGGGCAAGGGGGCCGGCCAGCTGCCCGGCCAGCTCTTTGTTCGATATTATGATCAGAACACCGAACAGCGCAAGAAGCGCACCGCCGATGATACATCCTCCGTTGAAGAACAGACACGCCGTCTCGTTCGCAGAAACGCCCAGGTCGCTGAGGTAGTTCGTGCCGAATATCCAAGCGGGGTCGGACATGGCGGCCGTGTACCATGAAAGCAAGAACACGAATACAGCGAGCAATCCAACGAGACCGATCAGGATATTCCGTTCTTTCGCGATTTCCCTTACCATTTTGAATCTCTCCCAACCCGCAACATGCGGGTTCTGATGTGCCACGTTACTACGAACGCTATATTAATTATTTCTCACGCAAAATATATGTTATTAAAAGTATAGTTTAGATACAGACCAAAAAAGAGAAGAACTTATGCGCGCTCACAGCCATGCAACAAGGAAGTTATCATATGAGGAACATATATTTTGTCGGTACCGCGGGAAGCGGAAAGAGCTCTCTGGTCAGCGCTTACAAGGAATGGCTGGACATGAACGGGATAGATTCGATAGTCGTGAACCTCGATCCCGGCGCGGACGCACTCCCGTATCCGGCCGATATAGACATACGCGAATGGATAAACCTGCAGGAAGTGATGGATGAATATGCATTAGGCCCCAACGGGGCGCAGGTCGTGTGCGCAGACCTTATGGCAATGAACATCGAGAAGCTGACGGACGCGATATCCGGGTACAAGACGAAGTATGTCCTCATAGACACGCCCGGTCAGCTGGAACTGTTCGTGTTCAGGAGATCGTCCAAGATGACGGTCGATGCGCTGGGAAGGGAGAGGTCAATGACCGTATTCCTTTCGGACCCGATGCTGTGCAGGACATCCAACGGGTTCATATCGAGCATGATGCTCTCAACGATAGTGCAATTCCGGCTGCAGATGCCGATGATCAACATACTCTCAAAATCCGATGTGCTGAACGATGACGAACTGAAAAAAGTGATGTCATGGTTCTCTGACCCTGACGCGCTGTACGGCGATATGCTGGACAACGACAGCGACCCGCAGACGGTCATCGGCATGGAGCTGTTCAAGGCGATGGAGAGCATCGGTGCGTTCGGCGACATCAGGGCGGTGTCATCGAAGGAGTCCCTGGGGATGGAGGAGTTGTACGCTGCGGCGCAGCAATGCTTCTTCGGCGGCGAGGACGCTGATACCGACTGACAGACCGCGAAAATGTGTTAAAGAGAAGGTTTGACGGAGATGGGCCGAGGCTCATGCGAACATGAGCGCGGGCGGTTTGCTCATCTTGTTCTTCTCCGTTTCCATGACTTTAGATCTGGCTCTGTCGAAGTCATCTCTGGTGACGCAGTCCCTTCCGTCGCGTATGGCCAGCATACCGGCTTCGGTGCATATCGATTTTATCTCCGCTCCCGATGCCCCGTCCGTCACGGCCGCAAGATTATCGATGTCGATATGGCCGTCGATGTTCATGTAAGACGTGTGGATCCTGAATATCTCCGCCCTGCCTTCCGTGTCAGGAAGAGTTATATCAATGATCCTGTCGAACCTTCCCGGCCTTAAGAGGGCCTCGTCAAGTATGTCCGGTCTGTTCGTCGCGCCGATTATCTTGATGTTGCTCGTCGGAGTGAAACCGTCAAGCTCAGAGAGCAGCTGCATCAGCGTTCTCTGAACCTCGCGGTCGCCGGATGTCGACCCGTCAAGCCTCTTCGCGCCGACGGAATCAAGTTCGTCAATGAATATTATGCTCGGTGCCTTTTCCTTTGCCAGATCGAACAACTCGCGGACAAGCCTCGCACCCTCGCCGATGTACTTCTGTACCAGTTCCGAACCCACAAGCCTGATGAAGGTTGCCTTGGTGGCGTTGGCAACCGCCTTTGCCATCAGCGTCTTACCGGTTCCCGGAGGGCCCACCAATAATACGCCCTTAGGCGGCTCGATGCCCACCTTTTTGTACAGTTCGGGGCGCAGCAACGGGTCCTCAACTGCCTCGCGGAGCTCTATCATCTGCATCCTGAGACCACCGACGTCATCATACGTGATGTTCGGTTTGTCAATGATCTCCGCGCCGGTGACCACCGGGTCCAGCGGGGCGGGCAGGACATCCATGACAGCAAGCGTCTGTTTGTTCATCGACACCCTCGAACCGGGTATGAGGTCCTTCTTTGGCACGAACTCAGACACCGAGACGATGAAATCAGGTCCTGTTGAGCTTTTTACGATAACTCTGCTGTCTCCGAGGATGTCCCTCAGCGAACCGACTATCAGCGGAGGACTCTTCAGCCTCTCCATCTCGGTCCTCAGGCGTTTCAGTTCCTTCTCTATCCTGAATTTTTCACTTTCCACGGAGCGCTTCTCACTCTCAACGGTGTTGATCTCCTCCGTAAGCCTGGCGTTCCTCTCCTCCAGAAAGCGGATCTTGTCCTTGAACTCGGACGCCAGTTCCTTGTCGTGCGCATTATTCATCCACGGACCTCACGTATCCTATTGATGCGCCTATAATATTAACTTTCCGTTGTAACGCGCCTCACAGCCGTCCGGTGGCTGATATGGAGGATTATATTTAATTATCACGAGGCACATGGGGAAAACAATGCTTTGCGAACTGTGCGGAAAGGAGGCCGGCGTTACCAAGCCGATATTCATAGAAGGTACGAAGTTGCATGTATGCCAGAATTGCATGAGGTTCGGCGAGGAGAGCAAGGCGCAGGCCGGGAAGGCCGGCACTGCACCGGCGCCGAGCGCGATAGTGATAGAGGAGAGGCTGCAGAGACGCGAGAAGCGTATGCAGACCAAGGACGTCTATGCAAATACCCAGTCCACAGAACTTGTGGATGATTACGGGAAAGTGATAAGGGACGCGAGGACCGCTGCCGGAATGGACCTAGAGCAGTTCGCAGCCTCGATATACGAGAAGAAAGGCATCATCGCCAAGATAGAGGCCAACGACCTTGTTCCTGATGAAAAACTAATGAGGAAGATAGAGAAGGCGCTGAACATAAGGTTGACTGAGACGGTGCAGGCGGTGACGGGCGGGAACAAGAGCGCAGGCTCAAAAATGACCCTCGAGAACTTCATACGGAAAGAATGATCATCTTTTCATCACTGTGTCGTAGGCGGTGCCGCAGTATTCCGATATGTCGATGTTCTTCTCTCTGAGCATCAGCAGTGCAGCGATCTCGATATCCACATTGAGGCGCTTCTGTACAGCGTTCACGGAGACGATGAAATCTTTCTTTTTTATGCCGGCGGACTCCGCCCTCGCCATGAGTCTCGACAGCAGGTCGTCAGCCGGTGCTGCGGAAGGTCTGCTCTTGGATAATGCTTTGACGGTATCGGCCGACGGCCTGAAACCGAACGGAACGTCGGTCGCGTGGACATCGAACTTCGGGCGCAGGTATTCGCCGTCCTTCTCCAAATGCCCCTTCTCAAGGAGCACGGCGAGCAACCTGTCCGCATCGGCGGGCGGCATCCATTTGTATCTCAGGGAAATCTCCATGGTGAACTCCTTATCGGTGACCACATTCTTCCCAACATTCCTGAAAAAGGAGGCCACCGTACACATGAGTTCGTCCATGAGACATCAATCCCGAATCGGTATAAAATCGCGTCGTTCCCTTTTCGGCGAACGACGGTACGCCGACGGCCCGATCAACACATTAATTCCTCACGCGTTCTTCTTTTATCTCTGACTTGCAAAATCTATATAAGGGAGAGCCTAATATCAGACCACTCCCGTATGGTGAACATATGAAATATACTAGATTCGAGAAGGCAAGGATCATCGGCGCGAGAGCCCTCCAAATATCGTTCGGGGCACCAGTTCTCGTGGATTATCCGGCAAATATGCTTGATCCGATAGACATAGCCATGCTGGAGTTCGATAACGATCTGATCCCTATCACGGTTAGCAGAGACTGAGGTTTTTTACATGAGCGAAACGGAGAACATTGAGCTATTGGTGCCCGAGGACATCTACCTGACGTCGGGTGTGCACATAGGCACGCAACAGAAAAGCGCCGACATGAAGGATTTCATATACAAGGTCAGGCAGGACGGGCTGTATGTGCTCGACGTCAAGAAGACAGACGAGAGGATAAGGGCGGCGGCCAAGTTCCTTGCGAGATTCGACCCGAGAAGGGTGCTCGTCGTATCGGCAAGGCAGTACGGTCAGAGGCCTGCGAGGACATTCTCCAAGGCTATCGGCGCACCCGCATTCGCAGGACGCTTCGTTCCAGGAACACTCACCAACCCGTCGATGAACGGGTTCATCGAACCGGAAGTGATAATGGTCACCGACCCGTCGGCGGACAAGCAGGCACTGAACGAGGCGCTGAATCTCGGGATACCGATAGTCGCGATGTGCGATGCCAACAACGAGACCAGAAACGTTGATCTTGTGATACCCACCAACAACAAAGGAAGGCGTGCGCTGGCATGCATATACTGGATCCTCACCCGCGAGGTCCTTACGGCAAGAGGGGACATAAAGGACCCGGCCGATTACAAGCTGGAGATCGACGATTTCGAAGCCCGTCTGTAAGACGGCATAACAAACCTTTTTACACTCCTATCTTTCTCTTTTACTCATGCGCTATCCGGCGGTCGCAGGCCGTTTCTATCCGAACGACAAGAAAGCACTGATGAAAGAGATGGAATCCTGTTTTTCCCATGCGATCGGCCCGGGCATGCCGGGCAGGTGCAGTAACGAGAGAAAGATCACGGCAGTCATAGCTCCGCATGCGGGATACAGGGCGTCAGGTATGAATGCCGCGCATGCTTACAAGGAGATAGCGGAGGACGGCCTTCCGGAAGTGTACATCATAGTTGGGCCGGACCACCACGGCATACCGTACGATGCGGCGATGTGCTCCGACCCGTACATCACTCCGCTGGGGGAATGCGGGGTGCACAGCGATATCGCAAAAAAGCTAAGGAAACTCATGCCGGATGATGCACACTCCCATAAGTACGAGCATTCGGTCGAAGTTCAGGTGCCGTTCATACAGTTCATTGACCCGGGTGCAAAGATGATACCGATAATAATGAGCGACCAGTCGCAGGAATGTGTCAAATATGTTGCAGAGGCGATAGCCGAGGCGTGTGACGGTCACGATTATCTCATAGTGGCGTCAAGCGACCTTTCCCACTACGTTCCTAAGAGCAGAGCATCCTCGGAAGGGAAGGATGTGCTGGACAGAGTATGCTCTCTTGATGTGCCGGGGATGTACGAGATAATAGAAAGGCGCAGGATAACCTCATGCGGTTTCGGGCCGATGGCGGTCGCCATGTCATCGAAATGTTCATCAGCAAAGCTGCTGAGATATTCGGACTCCCATGACTCGCTCGGAGGGAGCGAAGTGGTCGCATATGCTTCCGTGGCATTCTATAAGTGAAAAGGATTAATTGGCGGAACGTGATGACGTTTCATGGACGATATCAATTTCTGTCCCGCGTGCGGCAAGAATCTGCCGTCAGGGAGCACATACTGCCCGGCATGCGGCAGGAACATGGCCGACCCGGGGGATGCGGACCGTGGAAGGACAGAGGCAGAGAGAGCATACAATGAGAGACGCGTAAAGGTGTCAGTGATAATACTGCTGATATTTTCCATGATAGCGTTGGTCTCGGGCGCGGCGTTGTTTTTCTTTGCGGCAGAGGTCACGGATGCCTTTTTCGGTGGGTTAGAGGAGATCATGGAGAATGGAGGGTTCGCGTGGTCAGCCATCGTCTCGATGATCGAATGGAGCGGCATAATCTCAATGATCGCGGGAGTGTCAGGGCTCATCGCGGCGGTATTGGCGCAAAAGCGCAGAATGTGGGCGGTGGTTCTGGCCCTGAGCATATTCGTGACGCTGTGTGGCAGCATATTCTGTCTCATCGCGGTCTGGAAGATATACAAGGCCAAGTCCGTGTTCACAGATTAAGAATAAAGGCGGCTCGCGCCGCCGTAACCTGTTTCATATCTTTTTTAGCCTTCCGAGCACCGGTTCATAGACCAGTCCCTTATCCATCAGGGAGGTGACGATCTCCTCCACCTCGGTCCTCGCGATCCCCTCGGATGCCGCATGCGATATCAGATCCTCCATAGGCGCTCCGCGGCCGTCCCTGTCCAGGGTACCGAGCATGTTCAGAATGACGTCCTCCTTATCGGCATCAGTTCCGTCGCCGGCGGCCTTCTCGTCTATAATTATCTCATCCGGCATGTCGGAAACATCTTCAGGGAAGCCAAGGTCTATCTCTTTATCAGGCAGCAGCACCCTGAGCGCATTCTGTATGAGTTTGAGATAACGGGTCGATTCCGGCGCCCCGTAGAAACCGATCGCTTCCAGGACTCCTTCCGCCTCCTCTTTGCTCATCCCCTGTTGCGTCAGGTCGTTGGCCGATGCATCGGGCATCGACAGCGCGGTCTTCATGTTATTCAGGCGCCTCCAGGTGCATTGCGCCGCCTCAAGCACAATGCGCTGTCTCGTCTGCGCATCAATACGGACGATCCTTTCCGGCCTTATTGAGATGAGCGTCCGCGTCTCGTCAGGTTTGAATGATCTTATCTTCCCTACGATGGCGACGAACGACGGCGTTTCCATGGAAGCGATCGCCGCAGCCGCCTCCGGCTGGTACCTGCCTACGTTCACGAAATAGCTTCCGGACACATCCTCTACCCTCGCCCTCCATAGCGGGTCTTCATCGGAGCCGATGTTCTGTTTGTCCAGCAGCACACCGGCGACCAGCACCCTGTTCAGTTTGGTGCCAAGCGGGGTTATGAGATACGCCGGCGATTTTTCATCAGGCCCCTTCATTTCCAGAGAGGACATGTTGAGCTCTCCGGCAAATATCCTCCATGCGGTCTCACGGGATATCACAGCGATCCCTCCACCTTCGTCATGAGGTCCTCCGCTTCCTTCCGGATGTCCGGGACGGCCACCGCAATATCACGGACGATCATCATCGGCCCGTACTCATCGCTCAGAACGTTCCCTGAGGCGGTGACGTTCATCACCAAGACCTTTTCATCCATTGCCCTGAGCACGGCGTCCTGGTCCCCCCTCTCTTTGGCTATGGCCATTGCAGTTTCCAAAGAAATGGACGTTATCCTTTCAGTGCATTCTTTGTTCACTATCGCCGACAGTGCACCTGTCCCGTCATCGATGACTATCTTCATCCTGAGGTCGTGGACCGCATTCACCTTGCCGTGGGAGGTGCACTCATCAGCAAGTATGGAGCGGTTGCATTCCGGGCATCTCCTTATCAGCCCGCTCCCGGCCCTTACATCAACTATGGCTCCCGTTACCATCACGTCTATCCCGCCGCCGGCTCTCAGCACGTCGGAGATGCTCCTCTTGCTTATACCGCTCTGAACATTCGAAAGGAGATCGTCAACCCTGCTAATTTCGCATTGATCGCCGAAATTCAGCTGCGGGACACCCCTGAACGATCTGACGTAGGCGTTCTTGGCACATATGGTCTCATCATCCTTCAGGCCATGGTCGTTCCATGACGTGAACTGCACCTTTCCGGTGTCGTCCGCTATGTAACCGGTGAAGACGGTCTTCTTTTCGCCTTTGGACTCTATCTCCTTCGGCTCAACGGAGAATATCTTGCCGGTGACGGTGACATTGCCTATCCCTTCGCGAAGCTCCGATATTTTGAGGTCGGATGAGTACGATATCATCCGCTCGGGCAGTTTTATCGGGATATCTGAAACTTCAACGATGCTGCGCTCACCGAAGTTTATCTGTAATTTATCATTCCACAGTTTCGTGTAGGCGTTCTTGAACCTGTACGTCTCTCCTTTGACAAGCTCGAAGCGTCCTATGTCCCAGACGGTGAACGGTGCCGTCCCCGTCTCGTCACCCAATGTCCCGGAGAATATCGTTCTCGGGGTGCCGCGGGCGGTTACCTGCTTCTCTTCAACGAAGACGACCCTTGCCACGAGGTCCACATTCTTTTCCTCGCCTGTCATCTCCTTGATCTTCTTGGTGATCGACGCAGCGGACACGAACAGCGGCTCATCTTTGCCGTATTTTCTCATGATGCCCTTCTTGGCGGCCTCCAGTGACACATGATACACGTTAAGGTATGTGTTAAGCTCCTCGGCCAGTTGTTCCTCGTCCGCACTTTCTCCGATCACCCTTTTCAGTTCTTCAATATGGGGTGTAAGTTCTTCCATTCTCATTTACATCGACCTCCGCAGCTTACGCCGCCGCTGTCAGATTATAGATGTTGCCATGGTAGATAAAGGGTTGCAGGGGGTCGCCGAAACTACCGTTCAGGAGGAAAATATCACAGTTCCGTTGTTTTTGTAGTGAGGCCTTTGCGCAGTATGGTTAATCAAGCAAATTAATATAATATAGTAATAGTGAACTGACAGAGACATTCAGTCGGATGGCGAAAAACGATGTATAAAAAAAAGGATCTCATGAAAAGATTCGGTGAAGGGGTGGCGAAGAAACCGTTAGTCCCGTTCGCCCTGCTCATAATGATCACCGTTGCCTCTTTGGGAATAATAGCGATGGACCCTCCGTCCTTCGACATGGACGAAGAAAGCTTCACACCGGACAACGAATTCACAAGGGCGAACAGCACCATAATTGAAACGTTCGCGACAACGGCGATGGTCACCAGTCTGTTGGACGCCGGGTCCGGCGGGGACATCTTCACGAAGGAATCATTCCTGAACATACTCGGATACGAACGGCAACTGGCGATGATGGAATATACTTCCGCAGCCACGGGAACGGACGGCAATCCGTATCATTCGGACACGGGGGCATTCATGATAGTAAGTCCTGTGTCATCCATCGTAGAGGCGTTCGCAGAGAACACACTGGGGATGCCCATACCGGACATGCGCAGTGATCCCGATGCATATTACGGCACTCTGATCGGAGTGGTAAGCGATCCGAGCTTCGAGCCCTTGCTGAAAATGGCGGCCTACGGCGTTCTTTCTGACCCCGCAGGGGCGGCGCTCGCATCAATGATAACGAGCGACCTTGTGAAGACCGAGATAGCACCCGGGGTGGGCACGGCGTCCGCACGCGGCTGCATGGTGTCCGTTGTGATACTCGACGGCGACCTGGCCATGATAGACAAGGGTCAGCTTGGTTTCGAGGGCGATGTGATAGATGCGGCAAAAGGGTTCTCATCAGCCGGCACGGTAAACATCAGCATAAGGGTCGCCGGGATGGAGACCATGACGGACGCGATCGGCGACCTGGCGATGAATGACATCTCGAAGTTGCTGGTAATAGCGATAATCGTTATCATCGTGCTGCTGCTGGCGATATACCGTGACATCTCCGACACCCTGATATGTCTTCTCGGCCTGTTGATAGCGATCGTCTGGACATTCGGCGTGTCCACGCTGTTAGGGATACAGATGTCCACCATCGCCATCGCGGTGCCGATACTGATACTCGCGTTAGGGATAGATTACAGCCTGCACCTGGTGTTCAGGTACAGGGAGGAAAGGATGTCCGGCCAGGATCCGTTGGGGGCGATAGCGAGGACCATGGGCTCGGTGGGCCAGGCATTGGTCCTTGCCACAGTGACGACAGCGATCGCATTCCTTTCATATCTGACATCCGAGATGTCCGCGCTTGCGGACTTCGGGCTGATGTGTGCGATCGGCATAGTATGCGCGTTCGGCTCGATGATGCTCCTCGTCCCGACGATGCAGACACGCCGTGACCGCAAGATGGAGAAGAAAGGTAGAACGATGGAGGACACGAGACGCTACAGGAGGTCGGAGAGCCCCAACGGGGATGCGGTAAGCAAAGTGTCCGCTATTGGCGGCAGGATCGCCGCCAAGAGGCCGTTGGCCGTGATCGGGATAGTTGCTGTACTGATGGTGGGGTTCGGGGTAAGCGCAACGAACCTGTCATACGATTTCGACATGTATGAGTTCATACCCGAGGGAACGGACGCATCGGCCACACTGACCTATCTCAACGAGAACTATACATCATCAACGAGCACCACGTCCGTCCTCATCTACGGGAGCGGCTGGGACATCGAAGTGATACAGGCAATTGAGAATTCACTCGATAATATGTCCGATCCGGTGATCCAAGGACTTCAGTATCCGGTCACAGGCGATCCTCCGCAGGCCGAGTACATAGGCACTGAATTGAGGGAGTTGGACGGAACATTGGAAAGAATGGCCGCCGCCGATCCTGCGGACACGGCCAAACAGATGGCATACGCATACTATCACGGCTTGTATACCAGTGTGTTCGATGCAGGCACCGGCAGACTGTTGCCGATCACGGGCCCGATCGACGCGGCGGTCAAACAGGCCTTATTAGATGAGATCAAGGCCCTCGTTGGATCCGGCCCGGAACTTTCCGCCGCTGTGGCATCAGTCGTCGGCGAGTACGACGGGAAGAACATTACGAGGATAATTCTCAGCATGGACGCCTTTACCGAAGACGGCAATGATGCCGCCATAACGATGAGGGACATGATCAACGAAGCATGCACGCCGCTGGATGCGGCAGGTTTTGAGCACACGACGACAGGGCAGGACATAATCATGTCGTACAGCCTGAAAACAATGAATGACAGTCAGATGACGGCGTTGTTCATCACGATAGCATTCGTTGTCATAGTGCTGACGATGTTCATGTACGTGGCAGACCGGAGCTGGCTGCTCGGGGTGATGGCGACCGTCCCGACGCTGATGTCCGTGGTGATGGTATGGGGAACGATGGCGATGCTGGACATCCCGATGAACGTCATGACCCTGACGATAGCATCGCTCGCCGTAGGCATGGGCGTCACGTACGGGATACACATATCCCATCGATACGCCATGGAGCTCAGGAACAGCAGCCCGGAGGAGGCGATAAAGACCGCGACACGGGAGACCGGCAGAGGGGTGTTCGCCGCCGCGATCACAACGATCGCGGGGTTCGGGGTAATGGTCTTCTCCAAGATCCTCCCGATGTTCCAGTTCGGTGTGATAACTGCATTGGCGATAGGGTTCGGCTATTTGGGATCGATATTCCTGTTGCCGTCCATGCTCGTGATATGGGGCAGGCATGTGAAGAAGCGCGAGGGACAGCCGAAGCGCGAACGCCCGAAGTGGGACGAGTACAGCATGAGGATGGACTGACCGTCCGGAGCAACGAAGCAAAGGACAAATAAACGGAGAGGGGGCGAACATCCCCTCTCTTTTCTCATTTTCCTCATTTTTTCCTCTTCTATCCATCAGTATCAACGATGTTATCCGTCAGAACCGACCCAAAATTTAAATCCACAAAAACAATCAGAGCGCATGGTCCCTAAAAAGAAGATCGACTCGATCCTCACCGGTTATGACAAGGATGACATAACCGTCGCCACGCTTTGCTCCCACTCATCGCTGCAGATATTCCACGGCGCACGCAAAGCGGGTTTCAAGACATTGGGGCTCACGGTTTCTCACAACACGAAGTATTATGATGCCTTTCCGCTCGCAAAGCCGGACGAGATAATCAAATTCAGAGATCTCGACGAGATAGATGAGAGGGTCGGCGAACTGCATGACCGTAATGCCGTCGTAATACCGCACGGGTCCTTCGTGGAGTACATGGGACCGAAGAAGTTCGAAGAGCTTGAAGTGCCGGCATACTGCAACCGTGCGGTTCTCCAATGGGAGTCGGACAGGGACATGGAAAGGCAATGGATAACATCCGCAGGCGTGGCGATGCCCCGTATATACACGGACGCAAGGGAGATCAAGGAGCCGGTGCTCGTGAAGTACCACGGTGCGAAGGGAGGAAGGGGCTTCTTCATCGCAAAGGATTATCCGGATTTCAAGATGTACATAGACAACACACAGCCTTACACCATTCAGGAGTACGTGCTCGGGACCAGATATTACATGCACTTCTTCTATTCGCCGTTCAAGGAGGACGGGTATCAGGTATCAAGGGGAGGGTCGCTCGAGCTTTTATCAATAGACAGAAGGGATGAGAGCAATATCGACGAACTATACAAGATGGGGTCGTACGACGACCTGAAGAAGCACGGCCTATATCCCTCATTCGTTGTGACGGGGAACATCCCCGTTGTGATAAGGGAATCGCTCCTTCCGAAGGCGTTCGACATGGCCGAGCGCATAGTGAACCGCTCCTATGAACTGTTCGGAGGGATGTGGGGGCCGTTCTGCCTTGAGACGATAGTCACAGACAAATTGGATTTCAAACTGTTCGAGATATCGACGAGGATCGTCGCGGGAACGAATCCGTTCATATCGGGGTCGCCGTACGCCGACCTGATATACCCGGGCATGAGCACGGGCGGAAGGATAGCAAAGGAGTTCAGGGATGGCCTCGCGGCCGGCAAATTCATAGATCTTATGACGTGAGATGCGTATAAAGACAATATTTACACAAACAATATCTATCAGAGAGTGTTAAGGGAGTGGCGATGGTTTCGAAGAGGCTCATGGATGTCCCGGAATCGGGCACGGTCGCAATAGCGAACCTCGTCAGTCAGCTCAAGCATGACGGCGTAAATATCGTTTCATTCTCAATGGGGGAGCCGGACTTCGACACCCCCGATAATATAAAACAGGCATGCGTCAGATCGCTGAACGACGGGTTCACGCATTACACGCCATCCACCGGCATACCGGAGCTGAGGAAGGCGATAGCCGAGACCACGGCATTCAACAACAAGATCAAATGCACAGCGAAGAACGTCCTCGTGACACCGACGAAGCAGGCGCTGTTCATGATAGCGCTGGCATATCTCGACCCGGGAGATGAGGTCATACTGCCGGACCCCGCGTGGGTGTCATACGAAGCAGTGATAAGGCTGGCAGGTGCGAAGGCCGTGTACGTTCCGACAAGATTCGAGGACAATTTCCGTATCACGGCGGATATGGTAGCATCCGTGATAACACCAAGGACGAAGATGCTCATCCTGAACTCGCCGTCAAACCCGACCGGTTCCGTTCTGCCGCGCAAGACGCTGAAGGGCATCGCCGACCTGTGCATCGACCGGAACATCATGGTCCTTTCCGATGAGATCTATGAGCACATAATATACGAAGGCGAGCATGTGTCGATAGCGTCATTCGATGGTATGTTCGACCGCACATTCACAATATCCGGTCTCTCAAAGACATACGCGATGACAGGGTGGAGGCTCGGCTGGCTGGTCGCACCGGAAAAGATCATCGCCGCCGTCAACAAACTGCAGACACACTCGATAACATGTTGCACATCGTTCACACAGCCGGCGGCCGTGGAGGCGCTGAAAGGCCCGCAGGACTCCCGGAAGAGGATGGTCACCGAGTTCAGGAAGCGCCGCGATCTGGCATTGGATCTGCTCAGTGAGATAAAGGGGCTGGAATGCAACCGCCCGGAAGGTGCGTTCTATCTGTTCCCGAGGTACGATCATAAGATGTTGTCCGATGACCTTGCGATGCACCTGATGAAGGAGGCGCACGTCGCGATCACCCCGGGAAGATCGTTCGGGCCGGCAGGCGAGAACCATTTCAGACTGTCTTACGCGACCTCCGAAAAGAACATAACAGAAGGCATCGGCAGCATGAAGCGCGCATTCTCTAAGTTATGAATGTCGTGCTAAACTATATATGACGCTCTTAATTAGGGGTTGTTAAACACAGGCACATATGCGCGCACATGCCTGTGATGACATCCAGAGGGAATCCATTGAGCAGAAAACTCTTCACCGTAGGGCCGGTCCACGTGGAGGACGAGGTCCTTCAAGCCATGACAAGGCCGATGATCACGCACAGATCCAAAGAATATAAGGCACTTCACGGTTCCGTCATAGAAAAATTGAAAAAGATACTGGACACGGACAAGGACATCTTCCTGGTGGGCGGGTCCGCGTCAGTGCTGCTGGAGGGGGCGGTAAGGAACGGTGTCAGGAAGAACGTCCTGGGAATGACCAACGGCTCCTTCGGGGACCGCTGGATAGAGATATCGAAGCTCAACGGCAAAAATGTGAAGGAAATTCATGTTCCATGGGGGAAGGCGATCAAGCCCGAGGACATGGAGGGCATGGTCGACAGTTCGATAGAGGCGGTGCACTTCGTCAACAATGAATCATCCACCGGCGTACTGAGCAGAACGGATGAGATAATAAGCGAAGTGAAAAGACAGAACGACCCGCTGATATTCGTAGACGGAGTCACATCAGTGGCCGGAACAGACCTGAAATTAAGAAAGAACGAGGCGGACGCACTGATATTCGGGTCGCAGAAGGCGCTCGCGCTCCCGCCGGGACTGGCATTCATCATCGTCAGCGAAAGGCTGATGAAGAAAGCAAAGGATATACCGGACAGAGGCTTTTACACAGACCTCATCAAACTGAAAAAGAACAATGATGAGAATTATACGTTAACGACGCCCCCCGTGTCGCTGATATATGCGCTTGAGTTCCAGTTGGACCGCATGATCGCCGAGGGCATGCAGGCAAGGTACAGGAAGCACAGGGAGATGGCCGATCTTGTAAGGAGATGGGCATCGAAATATTCCGGGATGTTCCCCGAGGAAGGGTACATGTCAGACACCATCGGCGTCCTCAACCGCGGCCCGCTGGATTTCGATAAGTTCCACGGGATGCTGAAATCGAAGGGCTATGAGATATCCAACGGATACGGGGACGTTAAACAAAGAACGTTCAGGATAGGGCACATGGGAGACCTTACCCCGCTAAAGATAAAAGAACTGCTGAAAGTTATGGATGAGACTATGGAGGAATGTAAATGAAGCTGCTTGTTTCCGACCCTCTGTCGGAAGAGGGCCTCAAGATACTCACCGCATCGGGGATACCTGTTGATGTGAGGCCGGGGCTGAGCGAGGACGCTATATGCGAGATCATCGGCGAATACGACGGGCTGATAATAAGGAGCGGCACCACCGTGACCAAAAAGATCATCGATGCCGGTAAAAAATTGAAAGTGATCGGCCGCGCAGGCGTTGGCGTCGATAACGTGGATGTTCCGTATGCGACACAGAAAGGCATACTCGTGATGAACACCCCGTCCGCCAATATAATATCTGCGGCGGAACACTCGCTGGCGATGATGATGTCCCTTGCCCGCATGATCCCGTGGGCACACGCATCGGTGCATAAGGGCGAATGGAAGAGAAGCAAATTCACCGGTATCGAACTGTACGGGAAGACCCTCGGGATAATAGGCGTCGGACGTGTAGGCGGCGAGATAGCGAAACGTGCCAGATCGTTCAACATGACAATGATAGGGTATGATCCGTACTTACCGAAAGAGGTCGCCGACAATCTTTCGGTGAAGCTCACAACACTCGAGGATGTGCTGAGGAACAGCGACATAATGACCATACACACGCCCCTGTTACCCGAGACGAAGGGCCTGATATCGGCGCCGCAGTTCAAGATGATGAAGAAGAACGCATTGTTGGTCAATGTTGCGCGCGGAGGGATAGTGAACGAGGACGATCTATACGACGCACTGAAGGCCAAGACAATAGCCGGTGCGGCGTTCGATGTGTTCATCGATGAACCGATCAAGGACGGATGCAGACTGCTTGAACTGGACAACCTTGTCATGACGCCGCACCTCGGCGCGAGCACCGTGGAAGCGCAGGAGAAGGTGTCCGTGGACATCGCGGAGAATGTGATCGCATACCTGCGCGATAATATCATATCGAACGCAATAAACGCGCCACGCGGCCAGATGGACCCGGCGCTCATGCCGTACATACCGCTCGCAGAACGCCTGGGGACGTTCATACGCCAGATCAACGGCAGGAGGCCGATCGATAAGATAGAGGTGATATGCAGCGGTGAGATAGCGGCGAAGAGCACCAAGATGGTGACGTTGTCGGTGCTCATCGGAGTGATGAGGAGCATCGTCGGTGACACGATAAACACAATAAATGCGGAATCGATCGCAAAGAGCAAGAACATAAAGGTCACGGAGTCCAAGAATGCGGATTCGCCCGTATACTCGAACATGGTGACGGTGTCGATAACATCCGGAAAGGATGCATTGAGCGTCCGCGGTACTGTGTTCGCGCAGACGCCGCGCCTGATAGGCATAGACGGCTACTGCTTCGAGATGCCGCTTGACACTGACATTCTGTTCGCAAGGTATCACGACCGCCCCGGAGTGATAGGGAGTGTCGGCAAGATATTGGGCGAGAATGAGATAAACATCGGCCAGATGACGGTCGGCAGGGACACATCCAAAAAAACGGCGATAATGCTCATGGGCGTGGACCACGAGGTGCCGGAGGCGCTGATCAAGAAGATAAGCGACGCAACGGGTTTCAACGAGACGATGTACATAGATTTGGTGGAATGACCGTACCGATGTGCTGCGGACGAATGTGTAAACATTATTAAAGAGGGAGGCATACGGTTGCTCAGTTGAGCAGGAGCCCTCCGCATGTCAATGAAAGTCACTCTAACGGTCGATGACCTGACACTGGCGATACAGAACAGTATAGACGGCAAAGGCATGGACGAGGAGCAGGCATACACGCTGGCGCAGCACATCCTCAACTTCTTCGGCTACTCGGACCGGATAATCGACAACATATTAGAACCGGAGGACCGAGACGCATTCTACATGCTGGAGGACACCGGAATACTGACGACGGAGCGCGAAGAGACCACATTATATGACGGACGGGAATGGAGGATCCACTACTGGCTGTTCAGAAGGGAGCGCATAATCGAGTTGATGGCCTCCGCCGATCCGAAGAGAAAGGAAGAAGAAGAGGTCTCGGTGTACAGCGAGCTCACGCCCGACATGTGGAAACGCACCAAATGAACATCACTTTCGGCCACCTCCTCGCATTGTTCTTATATCTGCGCGTTCAGTATTGTTCGTGCACCTGTTCCCCTATACGCCGAGAGGCTCTCAGAAGGATTTCGTAGATCTTGTAGATAGATGTGTGAGAGGGGGCGTTCCATGCATACTCGAATCGGGAACAGGAACGGGAAAGACGATATGCGCCCTGGCGGGCGCATTGCCCTATGCCCTTGAGAAGAGGAAAAGGATCGTATACCTTACAAGGACAGGGTCGCAGCAGAAACAGGCGATACTCGAGCTGAGGAAGATATCGTCGATAAGGAAGATCTTTGCGGTGGGGATACAGGGGAGAAGCGCATCCACGTGCCCAAAGATATTGTCCGATCCGGAACTTATGACCGGATCGCCGGAGGAACTGTCCAGATTCTGTTCCGAATTCAAAAAGCGGACCGGAACGGAAAAGGGATGCAAATTCTATGATAACATACTCACAACGGACATGAACGAGCACATAGGATACTGTAGCGGGAAGATGCCCACATCCGATGAGCTCACGGCGTACATGATGCACCGTTGCCTGTGTCCCTATGAGATGATGAAGCGGCTCGTGGAGAAGGCGGATGTGGTGATAGCTCCGTACCACTTCATGTTCATGCAGGGAACGAGGGAGCGTTTCCTCGGGTGGATGAACACCGTCCTGAGGGACGTCATCATAATAGTGGACGAGGCGCACAACCTCCCGGACCATCTGCGGGAGGTCATGACGGCAAGATACACGATCCATGCGCTGGACCTCGCCGGGAGCGAAGCAAAGGAATGGAATGACCCGGAAGTGAGCAGCGGCATATCCGCTACGGATTTCATCGATGCGGTGCGCAGACTGATGTTCACCGCGAAACGCGAGTACCTGATGGGCGAGGAGGACGGTCTCATACCTCCGTACTTCCTCGAGGACGGCATGATGGAAGAACTTCACGTGACATCGGTGAAGATAAGGAACATATGCAAGGCGCTGGTGGAGCACGGGGAAGTGGTCGCCGAGACGAAGAAGGCCGCAGGAAAACTACCGAGGTCGTACATGAGGTCCCTCGGTGCGTTCATACAGTTCTGGCTCGATTCCGAGGACGAGATATACGTGAAACTGATAATAGATGGGGACACGGCATTGGAAGCATTCTGCATGGACCCATACTATGCCGCCGAGCCGTTGCGGTCGTGCTGCGCGTCGGTGAGCATGTCCGGGACGCTTGAACCGCTGACCGAATACCAGAACATCCTGGGGCTGGAGGACGCAGAACTGCAGAGGTTCGCGTCACCGTTCGATCCCGGTAATCTTTCAGTGATGAACGCAACGGACGTGACGACAAGGTATGAGGAGATGAGGCAGGACGAATCGATGATACCGAGGATGGAGGACCATATCGTCAATGTGATAAGCTGCGTGAAAAAGAATGCGGCGGTATTCTTC
>JAITWO010000028.1 GCA_031285205.1 Methanomassiliicoccaceae archaeon
GGCGAAGGCCGCACGCATCAGGCATCCGGATCATAACATCAATCCGATACTCATAAAACCATTGAAGAACGGAAAGACCCAGACGATCGTGAACGGAAAGATATTCGGCGAATATGATACCGATTCGTATTACAGAGATTTCGTTCTCGCAGAGGGCGTCAGGGCGGTCAGAGAAAGCGTGGCCGTGTTGAAAAAGAGGTTCGAGTATGTGGTCATGGAAGGCGCCGGATCGCCTGCCGAGATAAACATCTACGATAAGGACATAGCAAACATGCGCGCGGCCGAGATCGCGGATGCCGATTGCATACTGGTCGTTAACATGAAGTGGGGGGGTTCATTCGCATACGCCCTCGGGACCGTTGAACTGCTTCCCAAGGACGACAGAGAACGGGTGAAAGGGATAATACTGAACAATATGTACGGCGACGCATCATCTCTTGAAAAAGGCATAAAGGAATTGGAAATGATCACAGGAATACCCGTTCTGGGCGTGATACCTCATATCAGTGTTCCATTGCCGTCAGAGGATTCGCTGGTGCTGAATAAATCCGATATGAATGATAATAAGGTCCGCGTGTGCATCCTGAAGCTCCCTAAAATGGCCCATTTCACGGACATCGATCCTCTGTACCATGAGAACGCATACATCAGGTACACGGACGACCCGGCGGAACTGAGGGCGTCCGATATCATCATAATACCGGCGGCGAATGCCACCGATTCGCTCGGATGGATGAGATCGAACGGGCTGGACATCACGATCAAAGAAATGAAAGGAAAGATACCGATCATAGGGATATGCGGAGGATATCAGCTCATGGGTCATAGTGTTCCGGACGGCCTCGGCGGGAATGTTGATGGCCTGGGCCTCTTCGATTCTTCCACCTATCTGAAAGAGGGCGGAGGGAAGATGGCGGCGGTCGAAGGCACCCTAGCATCCACCGGAGATAAGGCAGAAGGGTATGAGATGCACAGGGCGGACATTGACACCAAGGAGACACCACTGTTCATATTATCGAAATGGGGAGGAGAGGCGAGCAGCGAAGGATCCTCCAGGCACTCAGAGAAATTGTTCGGAACATCGGTGCACGGGCTGTTCAGCGAGCCGGGGTTCAGAAGATATATACTAGGGATGACCGGGAAGTACGTTCCCACAGAGAATTCGAATGTTAGCTACGAGAAGATACTGGATGATACGATCGACAGGATCGCCGACGTGTTCGCATCATCGCTTGATATGCGGACATTCGATGACATATTCATGAGGTGCCGGCAATGAGGATACTGTTCGTGGGAACATCATCCAACGCCGGTAAGACGCTCATATCAGCGCTCTTCTGCAGATATCTCCGCCAAAGGATGATCACTGTAACTCCATTCAAGGGGTTCAATCTTTCGGGAACCTCATTCATCACGGACGACGGCAGAGAGATAGGCATCGGGCAGGCGATGCAAGCCTGGGCGTCCGACATGATACCGAACGCAGGGACCAGCCCAATACTCATGAAAGCGACCGATGAAGGGCTGAAGCTGTTCGTGAACGGCAGAGAGAGCAAAAAAAGGATGGCGAGGGAGGAGATGCTCTCTGTTGCATTGGATTCTTATGACAGGTCATGCGACATGTATGACGCGGTGGTCGCGGAAGGTTCCGGATCGCCGGCGGAGATAAACCTCCGGGATAAAGATGTTGCCAATATGGGTCTCGCGTCGGCGAGACAGATACCGATGATACTTATCGGCGATATAGAGAAAGGAGGGGTGTTCGCCGGGATATACGGAACATGGCTCCT
Source organism: Methanomassiliicoccaceae archaeon (assembly GCA_031285205.1). Taxonomy (GTDB): domain Archaea; phylum Thermoplasmatota; class Thermoplasmata; order Methanomassiliicoccales; family Methanomethylophilaceae; genus Methanomicula. Next base: position 1,791 of record JAITWO010000028.1, read on the forward strand.
GATTCCCGAAAAGGACAGGCATCTTCTAAAAGGGTTCATCATAAACAAATACTACGGCGAGGAAAGGATACTCAAAAGCGGGATAGAGCGCATCGAATCACTCACGGGGATGAGGTGCATGGGGGTGCTTCCGTACATGGACGTCCGCTTCCCGGAAGAGGATTCTTCCTGCGACAATGCATCCTCTTACGGCGATGAACAGATAAACGGATTCGTGAGATCGCTGGATAAGATGTTGGAAAGAATAAGTGATGATGTGAACATGGAAGGGATCATGAGGATCGCATCGGAATGATCACCCGCCGGATGCCACCCGTAATGCTTCTATGATCATTCCTTTTGTAAGGACGGTAGTCATGGGCAGCGGCCTTCCGTCAAGGAGGAAGAGGAACGCATCGGGGTGTTTTCCCGCGGATAGCATAGCACCCTCTATTGTAATTCCCTCATCACATTCCACTTTTTCTTTTTTGATCACTATATACGCTGACATCACCGCCGCCATGGATGTTTCGCTATTAAGCTAATTCTAATACAGTCATGTTATGTGACGGAAATGACAATTATATGATGACGACAGTATGCTTTTTGGATGTGGCATTGGGCACATACCAGGAAATAACACTGTACGTTGACGGGCTTGAGCTGTTCATCCCGATCATCGATCCTGACATTCCCGGGATCATCGATCCTGATGTCCCTAACATCATCATCCCGGAAGTCATGTCGGATATTCCAGAGAGGCTCGGGACACTCGGTCTGATGATGATATTAATATCTCTGATCATCATCATCGTCATGACGGCGTACAACCTGAGGAACACAAGAGCGATACTCATAAGGTGCGCAGCGCCGAAGAAGAGGGACTGAAGCGGGGAATGGAATGAGCACACTGGATGATTTCTGTAAGACAGAGGTATACGTGATAGACACGGAGACCACCGGCCTCGACGGTGCGCCTGCCGACAGGATAGTGGACATCGCAATATGCAGGGTTGCTCTCGGTGATGATAAGGTCGAGACAGTATACTCGTCGGTGGTCGGCCACGACACCTCCAGATGGAGCGAGAAGCTGAAACGGTCATGGATCTTCGAGAACACCGATCTGACACTTGACACGGTGGACCGTGCACCGCCCGAGGAGCATGTGGTGCGTGATGTCACAAGGATCCTCAGCGGCGCCAATGTCACCAGTTTTAACACCCAATTTGACTTTGATAAGTTCCTTTACAAGGCGCCATGGTCGTTGCGCGGTAGGTTTACGCAGTTCAGGTGCATCATGATGGCCTCCAAGAACGTATGCAGGCTTCCGGGGCTGTATGACGATTACAAGTATCCAAAACTGGAGGAGGCGTACCGTATGATAGTGAAAGGCGATCCTGCAAATATCGGCGGGAAGCAGGCGCACAGGGCACTGTCCGATGCAGTGATGGCATCACATATACTTATTGAGCTTCACAGGACAGGCAATTACTGAGCTTCGCGCCTGCGTTCCGAATTGCGGTCATGCTTCTTGCGCACGCTCTTCAGCTGTAACGAATATAACCACTCGGTGAAGTTGGTGAACCTTTCCAGGAAGCCGTTCCGCAGCACCCAGCGGGTCATGAGGAACCATGCCACCAGGAACCCTGTGATGATGATGTAGGCGCTCAGCGGGAGCAGGAATATGGTTGATATGGTGACGATGGCGGGATATGTGCTCCCGTACTCGGATATCGCCCAGTACACAAGGCATATGAGACATATGAGGAGGATCGCGAGTATCGTCGGTTTCAGGTCCTTGTGTATCCTTCCGTCGACGGAAAAGAACCGGAAGCGGGGTGCGACGAAGAGTATCTGAAGGAGACTCGTCATTATAAGGAACACCAGCAATGCGTTCCTGGCCACGATCTCGCCTGCAGTTCCGGTGATGTCTGCGCTCTTCCAGTTGAATTCCATGAGCTGCTCGGCCGATAGCGTTATGCCAAGCAGGTCATGCACAAAGTCCATGTAGAACAGTACGTAAAGCAGGATGCCGAACAGCGACACCAGCAACGCCGTCGGAATCGCATACCTAAGCACCTCCGGTAATATGGAGCCCTCGATCTTGGAAGGCTTCGCCCATATGACCATGAAGAATGACGCGATCGACAATCCGAAGAATGCGTATATCGTATTTGTTATGGGAACGAGCGGCGGCGCCGAGAATATCAGAACGGTCAAGATGATCATCATCGCGATGACGAAGTTCCTGGCAAGGTACATTTTCAGAATGTCCCGCATCCCGGACACCGTCCTGTTCCCTTCGGTCAATGCTTTCGGAAGCGCCGAGAAATCATCGGATATCAGCACCATGTCGGCAACCCCCCTTGCGGCCCCGCTGCCGCTCTGCAACGCTATCCCGACCTGCGCCTCCTTCAGCGATTTCACGTCGTTCACACCGTCCCCGACCATTGCCACGTAGCGCCCGTTCCTTTTCAGTTCCTCGATCACCGATTCCTTCTGATCCGGTTTCATGCGTCCGAATATGTTCGTCTCCATTATACGGGCGGTCCTCTCGCTTCCGCTCAGCCTTTCCAGCTCGTCGCCGGAAAGCACCTTCCTTTCCCCCGGAAGCCCCGCTATCTTGAACAGCGCGTCCACCGCCTTCGGGTCATCACCGGAAAGTATCCTTATCTCAAGGCCGCCGGCGATGAAGAGGTCCATCGTCCTCTTGCAGTCAGGCCGCACCTCATCGGAGATGGCCATGACCGACAGTAATCTCAGTTTCGGAAGCACAGGCTTCTCGTCATCAAAGAACCCGCCGTCCTCCGCAGACGTAAGAACAACATTCCTCAGCCCCTGCGAAGAATATTCATGCACCACCTCCTTCAGGTTCTTCGGATCGGTTATGTTGTTTATCAGGGAATCATACGCACCGAGGACCAGTGACACCTCTTTATCGCCATACCTGACCTTCACAGC
>JAITWO010000063.1 GCA_031285205.1 Methanomassiliicoccaceae archaeon
TGGAGATGCTCGAGGGAGAGGAAGGGGAGCAGGTCTTCCGGGAGATGAAAGGAAAAACATACACGGTATCATTCGCGGAAGGCATGCGCGTCAGTAAAGTTTCGGAAACGCTCGTCAGCGGGCTGATGTTGGAGTCTCCGGTCACATCGAGGCCGATAGTCTTCATACGCGGGAACATACCGCAGGATGGCTCTCAGAGGGCGCTGTCTGAAAGAATATCTGAGAGCACCGGAAGAGAACCGATGTTCGTGCAGGGCCCGGGAGGGCACGGCATGAACCTGATGATGTTCGCGCCGGTTCAATGATCCTTGCGTATCTTTTTTGATGCGTCCCCGAACACCCCGAGTATCGTCGCATACTCCCACTTTGTGGGCACGGCACGCCCCATGAGCCTTCTGAACATGACCGCCGTCCCTTCTTTGCGGTGCTCCGGGTAATCTATGGAATCAAGCAGTTCGTCGAAAAATGTGAACATCTGCTCCTTCTCATTACGGTCCGCAGGGGTCGGCTGCGATGTGACACACTGAGATATCTCATACATCACGATGGCCGCCGCATGGGATATGTTCAGAACAGGGTACGACTCATCCGCAGGTATCGTTATCAGAAGGTCGCAGTGTGCCAGCTCCTCCTGCAGCAGCCCGATGTCCTCGCGTCCGAAGAGTATCGCGACCTTTTCATCATACCCTTTCATGCGGTCCGCGAACTCCTCCGCGGTTATCGGGATCCTGGTGTAGTTCTTTTCTCCTTTGGTCACGATGCCGCTCGTCCCCACAACGAGGAGGCACCCCTCGACCGCCTCCTCTAATGTGCTTACCGTTCTCGATCCGTCAAGGATGTAGTTCCCGTGCTTTGATCTTCGGTACGCCTCGTCGCCTATCTCGCACGGGTCCACGAGATACAGCTCATCAAGGCCGAAGTTGGCCATTGATCTTGCGACCGCTCCGATGTTCCCTTCGAACTTAGGTGACACAAGTATTATGCGCACATTTCCCATGTGAATGCGCAGAACATTGATACTATGTAATCCTGCTCATCATCTGTTCATCAGCAACAATAATATGTACACTGACTTCGCTAAAGGTTCCGTGGACATACCGAAGGACCATCCCAGATACGATTCATTGATGACAAGGGAGAGGCTTGTCAGCTTCGTGAAGAAAGGTCTTGTCACGCCTACGGGACTTGTTTCGCACGGCAGAGGCGAAGCCCTCGATTATCTGATGGGTGAACGCACAACGGAAGCGGCGCTCGGTGCGGAAATGGCTGCCGCCGCTTATATGCTGAACGCGAAAAGACCGGTGGTGTGCGTGAACGGCAACGCTGCGGCGCTTGACGCGAAAAGGCTGATAGAGCTGGCCGATGAAACGAACTCGAAGATAGAGGTGAACATATTCCACAGGACGGAGGAGCGCATGGCGCTGCTGACTGAATATCTGAGATCATGCGGCGCGAAGGATGTGCTCGGGGCGAAGCCCGATTCAAGGATCCCCGGCCTGAGTTCGGACCGTGCGCTGTGCACTGCTGAAGGCATACACTCATCGGACGTGATACTCGTGCCGATAGAGGACGGCGACAGGGCCGAAGCATTGGTGAACATGAACAAAGTGGTGATAGCGATAGATCTCAATCCTCTGTCAAGGACATCAAGGACGGCGACCGTGTCCATATCGGATGAGATGTCCCGGGCGCTGGCCAATATGATATCCTTCGCAAAAGAACTCAAGGATGATAAAAGGAAAAGAGACAACATAATATCGCGATTCTCCAATGCTGACAACAGGAAAGCAACGGTGGACCAGATACGGGAGCATCTGATCTCGACGATGGAAAAAGAGTGATGACATAATGAGCGACTTGGAAAAGGGAATGAGAAGGCTGAAATGGGCGGAAGCGCACATGCCCGTGCTGAATGAGATCAGAGAACGTTTCAGGAAGGAGAGGCCGCTCAGCGGTCTGAAGGTAGGCATGGCGTTGCACACGGAAGCGAAAACAGGGATACTGGCGATCACGTTGGCCGATGCCGGTGCCGAAGTAAGGCTGGCATCATGTAATCCTCTGTCCACGGATGATTCCGTAGCGACGGCGCTCAGGGAAGGATACGGGATGGAAGTGTATGCGAAGAAAGGAGAAACGCAGGACGAGTACTACGGCAATCTGAACAAAGTGCTTGACATGTCGCCCGACCTGATCATTGACGACGGCGCCGATCTGATAGCCATCCTGCATACAACGAGGACGGACCTTCTGAAGAACATCCGCGGCGCGAACGAGGAGACGACCACCGGCGTTGTAAGATTAAGGGCATTGGCCGCTGATGGTAAACTGAGATTTCCGGTGATAGCGGTGAACGATGCGAAGATGAAATTCCTCTTCGACAACCGTTACGGTACGGGACAATCGACATTCGACGGATGGATGAACGCCACGAACCTCATCGTCGCAGGTAAAAGGATGGTCGTCGCAGGGTACGGATGGTGCGGCAAAGGGATCGCCATGAGAGCGAAAGGATTAGGTGCCAATGTAATAGTCACGGAAGTGGACCCGGTAAGGGCGATAGAGGCGAAGTTAGACGGGTTCGAAGTGATGCCCATGATCGAAGCCGTAAAGACAGCAGACGCGGTCCTGACGGTCACGGGGTGTAAATCGGTCGTCTCCGAAGAGCATCTGAAGGTAATGAAAAGCGGATGCATATTGGGCAATGCCGGACATTTTGACAATGAGATAGACAAGAACGCATTAGATTCATTATCGGAGAGGAAGGAGGAGGTGCGCGAGTTCGTTGATGAATATAGGTTCAGGGACGGAAGGAAAGTGTATCTGATAGCCGACGGCCGCCTGATGAACCTGGCCGCCGGCCAGGGGCATCCGGCAGAGATAATGGACACAAGCTTCGCAACGCAGGCGCTTGCGATAGAGTACCTTGCGAAGAACTGGAAGAAGATGGACCGCAAAGTGCACACAGTGCCGGAGTACATGGACAACGAGATAGCAAAGATCAAGCTCAGGACGATGGGCATCTCCATCGATGAATTAACGGAAGAACAGAAAAGATACATGAGCGGATGGGAGGAAGGCACCTGAGCCCTCCTTTTCTGTCAGTGTACGGGCACATAACCATCGATCAGATCATGGCCGTCGATGAGTTCCCGCCGAACAGCGTCTCAGTGAACGTGTTGTCAAAGGATATGCGCATCGGCGGGACCGGAACGAACATCGCCGTCACGGCAGCCTCGTTGGGCGTACCCACGGCGCTTTGCGGTTTCGTCGGTAACGATTTCCCGAAAGTGTTCACAGACATCATAACATCGAAAGGAGTGATAACGGACGAGTTCATCACAATGGACGGGCAGTGCACCGCACAGGCACTGATCGTCAACGATTTCAACAAAGAGCAAAGAGTGTTCTTCTATCAGGGGCCGCAGGGTTCCGCATCGGATACGAACATCGTACTGAAGAAGAATGCCGGCATGTCAAAATATGTTCATTTTTCGACCGGAGAACCTGATTACTACATTAACATAATGAGGTCCGTGAAGGATCGCGACAGGAACATAGCGTTCGACCCCGCGCAGGAGATACACAAGGTGTGGAACAGGGAGAAATTCATGACCGCTCTGAAATTATCGGACATCTTCTTCTGCAACAAGTACGAATCGGCGTCCGCGCTGAAGTATACGGAATCATCATCGCTTTCCGAGATCAAAGCGAAGATGGCGGTATGCACAGAAGGGGCGGCCGGCAGCGAGATGTACGTGAACGGGAAGGTGACAAAGATACCGGTCATAAAGGCAAGACGGACCGTGGACAACACCGGTGCGGGGGACGCATACAGAGCGGGGTTCTACGCAGGCAAATACAACGGGCATTCCGATATCGACTCATTGATAATCGGTGCAGCGACAGCGTCGTTCGCGGTAGAGGAAACGGGCGCACTGTCCAATCTGCCGACGTTGGATATGGTGATGGAACGCGCCGACCGATATCTGGGGAAGCTGTGATGATAATAGCGCTGACAGGCACACCGGGCACGGGGAAGACAGTGATCGCCGCCTGTCTGAGGGAGAAGGGCGAGTACGTGGTGGATCTGCATCAGCACATCGAAGAAAAAGGACTCAAGGAACGTTTTGACAAGAAGAGGGACACATACAGCGTTGATATCGGAAAACTCAACTCGTCCCTAAGATCATCGATACCGAAGGACAGGAACGCGTTCCTCGAAGGCCATCTGTCCCATTTCCTGGATTGCGATATGATCATCGTGGTAAGATGCAACCCATCGGTTCTACACGAGAGGCTCAAAAAAAGGAACTATGCGCCTCAGAAGATATCGGAGAACGTTCAGGCGGAGGCATTGGATGTGATATTGTGCGAATCGATAGGATCGGATGCGCATGTTTTTGAGATAGACAGCACATCATGTACCCCGGAGCAGGCGGTGGTGATGATAAGGGAGATCATCGCCGGAAGGACCGCCGGATATGAACCGGGAAGCGTGAACTGGGCGGAGGAGATGGTGAAATGGTGCTAGACGGACAGAGGGCAAAGGCAGATTTTGCGTTAACGCCGGTCGCAAAAAAATTGATAAACGTCAATCCGAACACATTATCGTGGATAGGCCTGATACTGGCACTGATCTCCGGTCTGCTGTTCTTCCTGTCCGGAGAGAAGGAGAGCTGGCATTGGATGCTGATCCTCGGTGCAATAGTGGTCCTGGTCTCAGGATATTTTGACGCTATCGACGGGAAGGTCGCGAAGCTTGCGGGCAAAGCGTCAAAGAAGGGGGATTTTCTGGATCATGTGTTCGACAGGTACGCTGACGTTTTCATGATCGGCGGGGTGGCGGTAAGCGCATGGTGCGATCCGTACATAGGGATGCTGGCGCTTGTTGGTGTTCTGTTGACATCGTACATGGGAACACAGGCGCAGGCGGTCGGAGCGCCGCGATTGTACGCAGGCCTTCTGGGAAGGGCCGACCGTGTCGTATTGAGCACCCTGTTCCCGATAATAATGTTCATCGGCCTGTGTTATGACTTCGGGTACATCAACATGTTCGATCTAATCACATTATCGTGGCTGGAGATAATGATGCTGTGGTTCGCCGTCGTCGGCAACCTTACGGCGATACAGAGAGCGATCGTCACGTGGAGGAACATGACAAAAATGGAGAAGGAGTGAGCTCACTCCTTCTTCTCTTCAGTGTCATCCTTTCTGGCGGAACGCGTCTTTGTCCGGTAATAGATAAGCGGATGCACAACCTTCTCGTTACCGCACAGATCATCCGGTTCAAAGCAGATGCCGTAACTTTTCATTGTCGAGCATTCAGGCGGCGTATATTCGGTACCGCTCCCCTCTCCCGTGATATGCCTGACCTGATAGGCGCTCTTGGATGCGTCAAAATCGGGCGACTTGGAGAACAATGCCATGATCTGCTCCGAGTCCATACCAAGCGCATGCAGGAACGATACCAACGCGAAACGGCCGCTGTGCGGTAAGTTCAGACCATTCTGCGTCCCGGCGAGCAGGGCGCGCATGCACGGCGGGAATTCGGTGACGGAAACATCCCCCGCGACATCGCCGTACCTGCTCTTCATCTCGTTGAGTGCGATCTCAACATGATCCACATCGGCCCTCAAAGCCAACCTCAATTCATTGGGAACGTTCAGCGGCAGTTCCGACTCGATCCTGTCCTGCAGCGCATTCTGCAGCGCGCGGCCGAAACTCTCATTCGGAAGGAACACCTGCCCGTTGAAAAGTTCAGAGTTCACAAGCTTCCAGTCAATGCTTTTTATTCTCGTCGACAGTTTGAGATAATCCGTGAAATGCATCATCAGTTTATCGTCCTTCGAAACGGCATCGATGCCCAGTTCCTTTGCGATGTGGATCATCTCTCTGGCACTTTCCGTTCTTAACATTTTATTCATGCGCACCGACTCCGCCAGAGCGTAGCGTTTGGTAAGGAACCGGTCGTTGACACAGGAAACAATGATACGGGCGTACGGGTATGACATCACTTCTATGAACTGATCGGATTCAAAGATAAGCGGAACGTATGACACCTCCGATTGGTACAGCGACTCAAGCACACGTTTCATCCCCCTCTTCCGGGCATCCGCATACCGCGGTGACATTATCAGCGAAACAATATCGCCGCCATGCGATTCCGCAAATGCCGCCGACTCCTCAAGGAAAGGGTATGTCGCCGCGCGCCGGGTGTTCATGATACTTCAACGGATCGCCGTATAATAATTCATTCGAATGTCACCATGCCGATCAGCCGTTCGGCGACCGCCGCATCGTCAACCGCTTCATACAGATCATCGGCACACCTGAACGGTCTGGCGAGCATTATCTTGGCCGCTCTCTTCTTACCAACGCCGGGCAGTGTCATGATCGATGTCATGGACGCCCTGTTTATCGGGAACGGAAATTCTATGCCTGTTATGGACCTGAACCCGTGGTCCGTTATCACAACATCACAAAAACGGTTGACATCTGTTCGGTAGGGGATGCCGATGAGCAACGGGTACGTACCTATCTGCCTTCCGAACGTTATCCCGTTGTCTATGATCTCCATGTAAACGTTCTTCAGGACGGTTCCCGAGGGAACGATCCTTTTCAGCATCGGGCCGTCGATGTTTTCGCGTATCTCCTGTTTGTATCTTTTGAATCTGCTGTGGTCAACCTTCGTATTGAACGTTCTTCTCACCGGAAGCACCTGGCGTATGTTGATCCTCCTGACCATCAATCCTTCCGATAACAGCATTCTCAAAAAATTGATGTTTGAGGCGTACGTACCATTCGTTTCCATGTCCAGTCCCGCTATGAGGTTCAATCCGGGAAGCAGCTTGGGCATCCCGTTGTCCCCGGGCTGCGCACCTATGAGGTTTATCATGCGCACCGCGCGGAGGACCTGGTCAGGCACGGAATTGAGGTTGTTCGCATCTATCACGTTCAGGTCGGTGCTTTCCATACCCAACGCAAGGACGTTCCCGGGAGTGCAGCATTCCGTCAGCGTTCTCAGTATCGCCGATGATTCATCCGGATATTCGGAGATGACGGCAGGATTCGCGTTGTCCACATGCAGAACGTCAAATCTCATCTCATGAAGCCCTCTGAACAGTTCGTTCACAACATCCGGGCAAGGTTTAGGTATTCCTAAAAAATCTTTGGAGCCGTACGATACGATGCATGTCTGGCCCCCTATCCTTATGTTGCGGACGCCCAACTCCTTTAATCGGGAGACCTCATCAAGCACATCTCCGGGCGAACGCATCAGCGGCTCGCCTTTCAGTGGTTCTATGCAGTACGAGCACCCCCCGCTCATGAACCGGTGGCATCCGCGGTATGTTTCCACCTCCGCGATCAGTGGCTGCGGGAAATCGTGATGATCACTAACAACATCAGCACCAAGTATCATCCATCTGTTCCATTCGTCCAATGTTCTGAGCCTCTCCGCGACCTCTTTTCCCGATATCCCGTCATAGAGGGATGCCGCCAGGTCCGTTCTTATCTGAAAATCAAATCCGTCCGCGACATCCGAGGATGCCGATGACCCTCCGATGAGCTTCCATCCGCTCAGTTTCGGCAACAGGGCGGAGATCTCGTTAGATGACATGGGCATCGACCGCAGATATTTTCCAGGAACGGTATTCCCGGAAAGGACCACGCTCACGTCCGCCTTTGGTATCTTGTATCCTTTCCTTATGCGGTCTACGGTCACATATTCAACGGCGGCACCCGCGTCCTTCGCAGCGCCTGCAACGGAACGGACCATCGGAGAGATGTACGGCGGAACACCGAGCGCAGCGGGATCATCAATATATCCGTCAATAAGAAGCACTCTGATGTCCGTCAACGACCTCACCTGCCAATATGCCCACAATAAGTATGACTAACTATAAATAGAAATAGCGGCATAATAGGTTTTACAGCGAATTCGAAGAAATATTACGAAATTCGTAATTTAAGGGGGAAAAAATATGCCAAACGACAACATGTCTGTGGAGGAACGTCTCGCAAAGGCAAAGCAGCCGGGAATAGACGCGATGATCCTGCACAAATATTACGGCGGAAAGATCGAGATCGTACCAAAGGCGGCCGTTCGCGATTTCAGCGACTTCGCGATATGGTACTCTCCCGGTGTAGCGGAGCCGTGCAAAGCGATCAACAAGGATATCGACGAGGCGTATGCGCACACGTGCAAGTGGAATACCGTGGCAGTGGTATCCGACGGAACACGCGTCCTCGGTCTCGGGGATATCGGGCCGGAGGCGGCGATGCCGGTGATGGAAGGGAAGGCGATGCTGTTCAAGTATCTGGGCGGTGTCGATTCGATCCCCATATGCCTGGACACAAAGGATCCGGACAAGATAATCGAGACCGTAAAATTAATAGCACCGTCCTTCGGAGGCATAAATCTGGAGGACATATCGATGCCGAAGTGCTTCGACATCCTGGACACGCTGAGGAACGAATGCAAGATCCCGGTGTGGCACGACGACCAGCAGGGCACAGCCACCGTCGAGGTCGCCGGTGCCATAAACGCAATGAAGATCGTCGGCAAGAAGATGGAAGAGGCGCACATATGCATGGTGGGCGCCGGAGCGGCGAACATTGCGATCGCCCGGTTGCTGTTGGGAACAGGATTCAACCCGAAGAACATCTGCATGGTGGACACCACCGGCATATTGAATCTTGAGAGAGAGGAGATAAGGAAAACGTTCAGACAGAAATGGGAGATCTGTGAGAAGACCAACGGCGCCGGAAAGAAGGGAGGGCTCAAGGAGGCGATGAAGGGCGCCGATATCGTCATAGCGGCATCGAAACCGGGACCAGGTACGATACCCGCGGAGTACGTCAAGCTGATGGCGAACGACCCCGTTGTCTTCGTGACCGCGAATCCGGTACCAGAGATGTGGCCATGGGAAGCAAAGGAGAACGGTGCAAGGATAGTTGCCACCGGCCGCTCCGACTTCCCGAACCAGGTGAACAACTCGATGGGATTCCCTGCGATCTTCAGAGGAACGCTTGACGTTCGTGCTAAAACGATCACCGACGAGATGTGCATAGCCGCTGCTAAAGAATTAGCGAAGTGCGCCGAAGAGAAGGGCATACACGAAGAGTACATCATCCCGACGATGAGCGAGTGGGAGGTGTTCCCCCGTGAGGCGGTTGCCGTCGCGCTCAAAGCGCAGGAGCAAGGTATCGCCCGTTTGAAACTATCGCGTCAGGAGATATACGACCGTGCGGAGTTCATGATAAAGAGGTCAAGGGCCCTCACTGCGAAGATGATGAAGGACGGCTTCATCGCACCGGCCGAGAAGGCATACAAGTAGACGGGACCACGCATCCCACAAAACCCTTTACATCCTCCATTTTTGATGTCACCCTGCGTTGAGACCTTAGTATTTTGATAGATTCGGCCATTGCTTTTACATCGAACGAAAAAAACAATTCTAATTCAGCGTTAACAATATATCAACAGAGAGCATACATACCATGATCACTCATGAAGGCAGACACAGTAGGAAAAGCGATCGCGATTGCACTGTTTGTGATAATCGTCGCCTCGAGCGTATGTTTCGTGTTCACGTACGATGACGATTCTGATGAATTTTATCAATCGGAAAAGATCGAGTTTACCCAGATCGGTGACTCGCTTGATGGCACAATAAAGGTTGATATCAAACAGTTAGGACTTGACAAAGATGCCGGGAACGTCAAATACAGCATAACAAGGTCTGATTTCGATGTGGCATTGGACGCGGACCTCGACCCAAGCGGCACGATCAGCGTGAGCGTCCCGTTCCACGGAAGGTACACACTTGAATTAAAGTTCACATCTGGCGGAACGGCCCAGACGGAAAAGATGTCCATCGATTTCTCAGCCAGTCATTACAATTTCATAATCACGAATGCGACACTGCCTGTGACCATGTCGATGACAAAGGCGTTCATTGATGAGAACGGCTACACATATGTGCGCCTTGAGCGCGGTGCAACATTCGAATGGTCGGAATTACCATACGACATCCGCCCGTTCCCGACCCAGTACCAGGATCGCACGGGGACGATCACGACAGGCCAAAGATGGCTTTCCCCCGGTGAATCAGTAATTATGATCGCATACGTGAAGGAACTCTGCATGCTCAACCCGGATGCGACATTCGCGTGGAGCATCTCTGAGAATTACAGCCGATGGTCATACGGAACGCTGTTGGCAGCAGGCGTCCCTGTGGATCAGATGACCATTAACATCTATGCGGACGGTGTCAACTGGTCATCATCCTTCGTGGGCCAGGGGATGTACAACCAAACCACCTATGAGACCCAGGTCGCAGCGACCAAGGCGAGGATAGACGATATCATCGCAAAGGTACAGGACGGCATAGACCAATCATTCGGTTACACCGAGGATTGGAAGGACACATGGGTGCTTGGCGAGGTGTTACCGGAGTATGGTATAAGCGTGAACTACTACTGTTTCGAGGTAACAAAGAATGCGGTCATGAAACGCATCGACTCATTGCCGGATGGGGAATGGAAGACCAAGCTTCTGGATCTGATGAGTACATACGTCGTCGGCGGTGATCTTTCCGAGCGGTACGATACATTGAGTGCGATCCCGGACCGGCTCCAGTACTACGAACGCACGTTCAGGCTGGCATGGGATGAGGGCGGTGTTGAGGTACATTTCACCGCTGACAGTTCAAACCCGGCGCTCATAATCCTCGGCACCGCTCCGGGACCCCCGCTCAGCGGCATGGGTGAGACGAGCGCGGAGATGGGCGGCGGAACATTCCGTGAGTACATGGAATGGGCGGTCGCCACATACGGAAGCACGCACACGATATACTACAAAGGCCACCCCGGTTGGCCGGTCGACCCCAATAACGCATACTTCAAGGATGAGTTCGGCCCCGGCGTCACGAGGCTTGACTGGTTCGAGGCGAACGGGGTGATCATACTTCCGTATCCAACTCCGGCGGAGGTCTACTTCTTCGTTTCAGATGACGTCTACGGAGGAGGGTACTGGAGCTCAACGTTCAACAGCGTCGACCCTCCGAACGTTCTGTTCGCATTCGGCACAGTTGCATACATCCAAGGCATTGCCGGTGCCAACTACGAGGTATTCATCAGTGCAGGAATGCTGATAGTCAACAAACCGTATCTGGATTCGCTGTGAGCGCAAAGGGGTTCCGGTGACGGAACTCCTCCTTAATTTCTTTTCTTTTGAACAGCGCAAACTCTGAAAGTTATATATTCTAAGAGTCGGAAGCTATAGCGGAAAAATAAGAGTGACCTGCGCCGCGGCGCAGAGAATAAAAACAATAAGTTTACAGGAGCGCACTGGATGTGCACTCCGCATTCTCCACACCCGGTATGGAGTGGAGAGCATCTTCGAGGGCCCCGCCGACGCCGTCAATTGTATCATCAACGACGAAGAACACGACCACCTTCTTCAGGCCGAACGCGACCGGCTCTATCTTTGCCTCGATCATCTGCACGCCTTCCGGTATGACGCCTTTCAGCGCTTTGACAACATCATCGAGGGGGACATCCGTGCTTTCCGGCATAAGGTCATATGTGGTCGCTATCTTACCCATAGGATCACGGTCCTTTGAATCCGCATTTGTCGCATTCATATGTTATGCCCTGATCGCGGCACTGTGCGCAGCGTCCTATCTCAGCGCCGCCGCAGCTGGGGCACTTGAAGAATGTGTTGCCGTGGCCGAGAAGCCTGACACCGCATGATGAACATATCTTATCTTTTGCCATGAGCAGACCGATAATTTTGCTTGTATATAAAAGGCGGTCTTTCACGTATCCGCGAGAAACGTCATGCGCCCCGTATTTTTACGTACAGCTTACCGCAGAACTTGCCGAAGCGCCCGCATTGGTTGAACGTTGTAAGGACGACGTTACCGCTGATATGGGATTCTCCCTCCGCTCTTTTGCCGAATCTGTATTTTGCCGTAGATATTTTCATGTCGGACGGGCCGAACTTCAGAAGGTCCAGAAGGACCTTCCATCCTTTCATCTCCAAACCTTTCCAGTTATCCTTTATCACCGGAACGAAGACATCTGTCCTCCCTGCGATCAGGCCGCTCATGAGGTCCTCGACGATCCTCTTCCCGTGATACAGAAGATACAGGTCGCAGTAGACGTTGAACGCCCACGATCCCGCCCACCGCACGAATCCCAATGCGAACCTGTCAACTCTGGTGCCAACACAAAGGTCGCACCCCTTTTCCATTTCCTTGTACATATCACCGAGGGCCTCCGGCGGATGCTGAAAGTCGCAATCGATCGTCATGAAATAATCTGTTCCGCACTCCACTATGCCTTGCAGTACACTTGCTGCCAATCCCCTGTCCTCCGGTCTCCTGGTGACCAGTCTGGTCTTAGGGTCGTTGAGCTCTTCGATTAATCTTTTAGAAGAATCGGTGGAATTATCGTCCATGAACATTATTCGAAAATCAGGGTAAAGGTTCCTGATGTACTTCGCCATGTTGACGATGTTCTTCTCTTCATTATAGGTGGGGATGACGATGGTGCATGTTCCCGGCATGGTCTCGTCCGTAACAACGGAGGACGGATATATCAAAGGTGCGCCGAGTCGTTATTGGGGATGGTATTCTTTCTCCAATCTCTCAAAGGCGCGGTCGTATCTTCTCAGCACAAAATAGGACAACAGATGCGCGCCGGCGGCTACCGCGATGGACAGAACAATGCCAAGAACGGTCCCGATAAAGACATTCCCGACCCACAGATGGGCGTAGATGATCACAAGGATAGTCCAATGCAGGAGGTACAGTTCGTAAGATATGCCCCATTTGGACATAATATCATCTGTGAGCGGGATCTTGGTCAGAAGCACGATCACAATAACAACAAAAAGCAGCTGCGGGGCCGCATGATGGACCCAATCCGTGCCCGCACTCTCCCAGCCCCACAGAAGGTAGGCTGAAAAGCACACGGCAACCGATACAAAGACAGGAAGATTCTTTCTCAGGTTAAGCATCCTCAGCATAATTATCATTATTACGAATGCGGAGCACCTTATGCCCGGTACGAACATGTTATCGGCCCACCAGCCGTATCCGGTCCCGAACGGTATGAGCAGAACCGCGGTGAGAATGATGAACACAGGAACGAAGAACCGTTTCAGCACGGACACTATCTTTTCAGAGTGACAGGACCACACGAGGCCCAATATGAACCCGACGAACGATAATGAGAAAACGATCCTGTCATAATGGGCTGCGAGGATCCATGCCGCTATGGTCGCAAGTATCGACAGGACAGCGACGGCGGTCCTGCCGCGTAAAAACACGAACGTGACGAAGAACAGGGCATAGAACACCACCAGTTCCGCCACGTACCACGTCACAGGATAAACGAACGGAAACTCGAACACGCGTATCAACATCGCAGGGAGGTTCGAGTATTGAACAAAGGCCACGGCAGTGATCAGCACGCTTATTATGCCGCATATGAAGTAAGGTATCAGAAGAGAAGGATACCTCTTAGGTAAGAATGTCCTTAGATATCCCTTTTTATTCTTCACCCCTTCATGAAGGCCGTATCCGGACAGGAAAAAGAACAGTGCCACAAAGATATACCCGACGCGGCTGATGGCATAGGATTCGAACGCATAGGAGGAATGATACACAACGATCAGGACAGCCATCGCGAATCTCAGCGATCTGGTGTTCCTCAGGCTGAGCGTGTCATCGTCGAACCTAATCACAGATGTCATCTCTTCCATATATCGGACAATCAGATAGTATTAGAATTTTTTGTTCGGTATCGGGAAACGATATATTCTTACACTTAGGGATCCGAATGCATCATGCTAAAGGCGCATATCTATTATAACATCATAGACGCATGGGTGCAGCATGGAAATAAGAGCCGAATGCGTCCCGTGCCTGATGAAGAGGGTGCTGTTCCAGGCAAGACTCGCTGATAACGGCACTGAGTTCAAAGCGATGCGGGCGGCCATGAGAAAATATGCGAAGGAATTCCGGGAAGGGAGGAACTCAGCGGAGGTCGCTACGGAGGTGCACAGGGCGGCATACGCCGCCATGGGCGTTGACCCGTATGTTAAACTGAAGATAAGAGCTGACGAGGTTGCGGGCGAATACATTGATGCGGCAGAGAGATACATATCGTCATCCGATGACAGAATGAAGGCGGCGATACTCGTTGCTGCAATAGGCAACATAATGGACTTCGGGATGGGTAAGGCGATCGATGACCCAGACGAGTTCAGGAATGAATTCTGGAATCTTATTGATCAAAGGATCGGAAGAGATGATACCGACACGGTGAAGGAGATACTCTCGAAAGCGAAGAAGGTCATTTATGTTTTCGACAACTGTGGGGAGACACAACTCGATAGACTACTGATCAGGGAGATCAGGAAAGCAGGCACAAAGGTCATCGGCATAATGAGGGGAGAACCGATCCTGAACGATGCAACGTTGGCTGATGCAGAGCGCATCGGCCTTAACAAAGAACTCGATTCAATTCACACGACCGGGGAGTTCAGGATAGGGATCAGATTGAACGCTCTGAGCGATGACCTTAAGGAAGAGATAGTATCAGCGGACCTGATGATCGCAAAGGGCATGGCCAATTTTGAATCACTGTCAGATCAGGGCGTTCCGATACCGCTTGTCTATATACTCAGGTCAAAATGCGCCCCGGTCGCGGATGCGTTAGGAATACCGATAGGAGTGAACGCGGTCATCGTCAGGGACGAACGCAAAAAGGATTTACCACAATGCGATAGGGTTGCATGATAGTATGAACGTACGTCAGGCAGTGGTGATGGTCGGCGGTAAAGGCACAAGGCTCAGACCTCTGACCAACAACCGTCCGAAACCGATACTTCCGGTCCTTGACAGGCCGTGCCTTTCGTATCTCATCGAATCCCTTGCCAAAGGGGGAATAGAAGAGGTGATACTGGCATGCGGATACCGCTCAGAGAAGATGAAGGAAGCGATCGGCAACGGTTCCGGAGAAGGAACGGTCATCGATTATTCTTACGAGGATGTGCCCATGGGGACCGCCGGGGCGATAAAACTTCTGGAGGACAGGCTTGATGATGTATTCGTAGCGGTCAACGGCGACGTTTTTGCTGACATTGATCTAAAGAAGGAGATCGATGAGCACAAGAGGACAGGCGCATCCATCACGATATCGTTAACACGCGTCGAGAACCCATGCGAGTTCGGGATAGCAAGACTGGACGGTGACGGAAGGATACTGGAGTTCAAAGAGAAGCCCAAACCGGAAGAGGTGTTCTCAGATCTGATAAATGCCGGCGTATACGTGATGGAGAAAGAAGTTTTAAAACATGTTCCGAAGGGGCAGATGTACGATTTCTCGAAAGAGCTGACGATCGATGTCATGAACAAAGGATACAGGGTCCAAGGCCACATGTTAAACGGCATTTGGATGGACGTAGGGAGACCTAAGGACCTTCTCAGAGCGAACATCACAGCCGCAGAGAGATGGTTCAGTGATCATGAATGGAATGATGTCACAAAAGGGTCAAAGATAACAAAACCGTTATACATCGGACAGGGCGGGAAGGCAACCGATTCGAAACTATCGCAGTCAATAATATCGAAGGGGTCAGCGGTCAGGCGCTCCGAGATATCCGGATCATTGATCATGGCAGATTGTGATATATGCGACGCAACCATATCGGGAAGCATAATAGGAGAGGGATGCATCATCAAGAGAGGGTCGATAATTGTTGATTCCGTTGTCGCAGATGATGTGATCATAGAAGAGAATACAACAGTCAGGGAGAGGACGGTGGAGCAATGAAAGAAATGATAAGGGCAAGGGCGCCGCTCAGGATAGGGATGGCAGGCGGAGGAACCGATGTTGAGCCGTATGCATCGGAAAGGGGAGGATACGTTTTCAACACCACCATAGACAAATACGCATACTGCACGGTCGTTCCGAACGGTAGCGACCGTTTAAGTATCGTTTCGTTAGATTACGGGGCCTTTGCCGCACCTCTGGACGGCGGTCCGCTGAAGTATGACGGCAACATGGACCTGATAAAGGCGGTGAGCAACCATTTCAGGATAACCGACGGTTTTGACGTGTTCATCCATTCCGATGCTCCGCCCGGATCCGGTCTCGGAGGGTCATCCACGGTGATAGTTGCAATACTCGGTGCCATCACAGAATGGCTCAACATACGGTTAACGGATCACGAACTGGCGGACCTCGCCTTCAGATTGGAAAGGGAAGAGCTCGGGCTGAAGGGAGGGAAGCAGGATCAGTATGCCGCCGTATTCGGAGGATTCAATCTGATGGAGTTCAAAAAGCACGGCGTCCGCGTTCATAAGGTGCATTTGAAGGATGAAACCGTTAACGAACTGCAATACTGTTCGTTGTTATGCTACACCGGCCGTTCCAGAGATTCGGCGAATATCATCGAAGCACAGATGAAGAGATACGGAGGGGGAAGCAACGTTGAGGCGTTAGATGCAGCAAAGAAGCTTGCCAAGGACGGGCGGGACGCTTTAATGCAGGGAAATGTCAGGAAATTCGGCGAGATACTGAACGAATCATGGGCGCAGAAGAAGAGGTTCACACCGGATGTTACCAACAGCACGGTCGATGAATTGTATTCTGTAGCAATGGACAACGGTGCCATCGGGGGAAAGGTATCCGGCGCCGGCGGCGGGGGTTTCATGTACTTTGTCTGCGAATATGATAAAAAACATTTAATTGCGAAAGAACTGCAGAAGAAGGGTGCAAGGATAACCGATTTCATGTTCGAGAGATCGGGAGTGCAGACATGGAGGCACAGGGAATGAGGTCACTGATATCAAACGAGTTAAGAAGCAGTGCGGACACAATAGCCAGCATAGACGCGGGCATGATAGAAAGGATAGCGGACGTTCTTGTCGAAGTGATAAAGAACGGGAACAAGGTCATATTCATGGGCAACGGCGGATCATCCGCAGACGCTTCGCATCTCGCCGCCGAGTTCACAGGACGCTATCTGATGGAGCGCGCACCGATGCCCGCCATCACGTTATCGAACATCGCCCCGGTAACAGCGATCGGTAATGATTATTCGTTTGACACCGTCTTCAAAAGGCAGACTGAGGCATATGCGGTCAAAGGGGATGCGGCGATATGCATCTCAACGTCCGGTAACTCAAAGAACATCATCGAGGCGATGAAGGCCGCGAAGGAAAAGGGAGCGATAACAATATCATTCACCGGTTCCGGAGGAATAATGAAGGACATGGCAGACCATGCATTGATCATTCCTTCAAAAGAGACTCCGAGGATACAGGAAGGATACATGGTAGCAGGTCACACGATATGCGGACTCACAGAGAGGGGCGTGTTCGGAAAGAAGGCCGTGTTCATCGACAGGGACGACACGATCGCCAAGGACGTTCCATACTGCAGCCGCCCCGAGGACATGAAATTATTCAACGGAGTGCCGAAATCAATAGCAAAACTGAACAAGGCAGGTTACCTGGTAATAATAATAACCAATCAATCCGGCGTTTCAAGAGGAAAGTTCACAACGGAAGATCTGGAAAGGATCCATAAGAAAATGTACGCCGACATTGAAAAAGAAGGCGGAAAAATAGACGATCTGTTCTACTGTCCCCATCATCCCGACGAGAAATGCGGATGCAGGAAGCCGGAGGCGGGCATGGGCATCGCCGCCGTTAACAAATACAAGATAAACACAAAGGCATCATTCATGATAGGGAACAGCGATGCCGACGTCGAATTCGGAAGATCGATCGGATGTGCTTCAATAAAGGTGACAGAGAAGTTCACGTTCAATGACGCTGTAGAACAAATTCTGAAGAGCGGGTGACAATGCGCATAGCGATGGTCACCGACAGTTATTATCCGACAAGGGACGGAGTGGTCGCATCGGTGACGATAGCAAAAGAAGGATTGGAAAGACTTGGTCACGAGGTCGTGATAA
Organism: Methanomassiliicoccaceae archaeon; assembly: GCA_031285205.1. GTDB lineage: Archaea > Thermoplasmatota > Thermoplasmata > Methanomassiliicoccales > Methanomethylophilaceae > Methanomicula. Next base: position 18,002 of record JAITWO010000063.1, read on the forward strand.
TAGCACCGGATCCCGGCAAGGAACATAGGATGGCCGGCGTTCATTATTTACCGTCGATAAAGTTCAAGAGCTATCCCGGATACTTCATTCCCATATATCCGTCCGATAAGACAAACATTCTTCGGAAGATCGATCCTGACGTCGTTCATATACACGGGATGGCAGTGATGGCCATGAAAGGGCTGATCGCCGCACGAAATCTGAGGATACCGACCGTATTGACATTCCACACAATGGTGGACGATGCGATACAATTTTATTCTCCGATAAAGGCGAACCCGAACGCTCAGAAAATAGCAGTCTGGGCGTATCTCAGATGGCTGCTCAGGAAAGCTGATGCGGTGATAGGGCCAACCGCATCCACAATAAAGGTAATATTCAGGAACGGCGCAGTAATGAAGAGAACGGAAGTGATACCTACCGGCGTTGATATAAACAGGTTCAATCCGGATCTCAACGGAAACGCAATACTGGAAAGGTACGGCCTTCGTGATGAAAAGATAGCACTGTCCGTAGGCCGATTATCTTACGAGAAGAACATCCCGCTGATCATCAATGCGTTGCGTTACACCGATAATGTAAAACTCTTGATAGGAGGAAAAGGGCCGGCAAAGGAAAACCTCGTGGAAGAAGCAAAGGCGGCGGGAGTGTCCGACCGCGTAATATTCGTTGGTTTCATCCCAGACGATGAGTTGCCGCAGTACTATGCAGCGGCAGATCTTTTCGTTTCTGCATCAGGATTTGAGACGCAGGGATTGTCCGTTCTTGAGGCGATGGCCTGCGGGCTACCGGCAGCATGTATCAACCGGAGGGCGTTCAGGGACGTTATACAGGACGGGGAGAACGGTTTTGTGTTCGACGGTGGCGCGGAGGAATGCGCAGAGGCGATGAAAAAATGTATAATGTGCGATGACAGCATAAGAAAAAACGCAAGAGCGACCGCAGAGTCACTGTCGATAGATTCATGTGCGAAAAAGCTGGTAACTCTTTACGAAAGCCTGATAAAGAATAAGGTCAGCCGATGACCTTCTTGTAAACGTCTTCAATTTTTGTTATGTTGTCGATCCAGTTGAATGTCTCCGCCTGAGCCCTGGCGGCCTTTGCCAATCGTTTACGTTCATCTGCATCGACGAGCAGCCTGTTCATGGCATCCGACAGCGCTTTGGGGTCCTTCGGAGGGACGATCAACCCACCGTCTTTCACGGTGTCCGGTAATCCATTTACATTTGTACAGATCATCGGCCTTCCATAAGACATCAATTCAACGGCAGCCAATCCGAATGACTCGAAGAGCGACGGCATCACGAAGAACTTGCACGTTCCCATCAGTTTCGCTTTCTCTTCCTCAGAAACGTATCCTCTCAGCTCTATCTTGTTTTCAAGGCCGCATTTGCTTATCAATTTCTTCAGGTGCTTTTCTTCGGGACCCTTGCCGCACATTATCAGTTTTGCGTTAACGTTCTTCATCGCCTCTATGAGATGATCCAGCCCTTTCGTCTTTACGAGGCGGCCCAGTGATAATATGAAGTCCCCCTCCTCGTCGCTGATGTCAGGAAAAGAATTGAGGCAGCTCGGTACCGCAGTCGTTACTTCCTTAGGCACTCCGCGTCTTGTCAGATCCTCTCTTACGAAATCACTGACACAGATAATATGATCGAAGGTGCACAGGCATTTACGGAACCGGTTGTCCTGGAACTCTGATATCTTACCGGTGAGCCCCATTCCCTCGCCCCACATGTTATGGTACGTGAAAACCTTCTTTCCTTCATATCTTCTCAGGTCTTTGTTGTAAGACGGGGCCCATCTGTAATTGTAATTGACGATATCCGCATCCATTTTGTTCAATGTTTCAAGAACGTCTTTCGACGAGATGAACGGAGGGTTGTAGATATTTATCAATCGGGATCTCAATCGGACCACTTTGTACCCGTCCCGTTCCTCTGTCTCAGCGGTTCCCGGGAGCCGTCCTGTTAATATCGTGACATCGTGCCCCCTTTCCGCTAACAGACGGGACGTGTCATGCATCCTGTGTTCGATCCCACCCATGTACGGATAGAAGAACGGGTTCACGTCAACTATTCTCAACCGTCAGACCTCCCTTCTTCTTTCTTGCGAACGCGGCGATGATACTGACCGCTATCACCGCTATGATGAAGATCATTGTATACAGTTCCGCATCGCCGCTACTGAAATATTGGAAGAAGAAACTGCTCATCATCATTATCAGGCCGTACTTCAGGACGCACCCCATTACAACGTAAAACATCGCCTTGGAATATTTCCATGAATCAATGATGCTGATGAACGCACCGGCGAAAGGTATCATCGGTGCGATGCGATTCACAAGAAGCATCTTCTCGTCCCTGCAGATAAGGAAGTTGACGTATTTTTCTGCGATCTTCTTTATCTTTTCAGGAACGCGAATATGTTCTACCACCCAGTAGAGGAGAGTTATACCGGCGACCTCCGCTATCACGGCGACAAAAAGCAGGATGAGCCCGAATTCCAATGTCGGATCATACATGAATCCGATTATAAAGAACAGCTCCGGCAATGTCGGAACGACGAGAGCATCGATGAAGAATATCAGGAAAACGAATATGATGACGCCCATCATACCATAAGGGCCGAAAACATCGTTCATCCATTCTCCTATTCCGAACATATGATCTCCTCGTCATTCCTGCGTGCGGCGGTGATGGACATGTTGATATTTCAACCATCGGACGCATAGGCTGGGCTGAGGCGGCGTGTAATCACGCCGCCGTTCCGAACCATCTGCGTTTGGTCAAATGGATCAGATGTTGTACTTTATCGCCCTGTAGAACCACGGACCTGTTAGGGTTCCTCCGAACCTGTATTTTGCCAGAAGATTGCCCTGATCGTCATATTCGTATATGAACGGCCCGTAGGAACAGCCGACAATGTAATTGCCCTCATGTATCTCGGAACTGCCCATGTATTTCGAGTATGCCACCTCGACCGTCCGGACGAGCGTGCATGTTCCTGTAGCCTCGTCTATCATGTAGATGTCCATCGAAGACCATTGTTTGATGCCGGAATCGTCAATACCGGTGAAATCGTACACATTATCGGTGTACGATTCGTTCGATGTGCTCATATCGTTCATATTATTGAAAAGATGAACATAGTACAGGCTCGGGTCGAGAGCGTCACGTCCTATGAACGTGATGGTATGCTGACCGAGGGTCGGGATTATTCCTGCTCCAGTGTCGACCTTGGTCAGGATAGGTCCGTAGACCGCTAAGTTCGTATTCTCGGTCATTATCCACTCTATCGTTCTGTTGCCATTGATCTCGTAGAAGTCCCTGATCTTGACGATCGCCGACAGCTCACGGCTACTTACAAGCAACGAATGGGTCCCGTCCAGCTCAGGGACGATCGACATGGAGTTACTGTGGAACCAGTCCCTGTTGTTCCTAGAATAATCGTAGCCCGGGAACAGGTCACGCAGGTTGATTTGTGTTATTGCCCCTGTGTCACGGTCTATGCTCAGTATCTGGTCTTCGACATAAGAATTGGCGGAATCATTCGCCTGTTTCAGGATGTCGTTGTTCGCACCGAAGATGAGGTCATGGTGGTTGTTGAACCCTGGCGTCTCATAGATCTTGATAACTTCACCCAATGTGCTCACAACGACAACCTTCTCTCTCGTTCCGTCATATATCCAATTCTCCTCTTCATCGAAGAGCACCCGGGTATACGCATACCCGCAGGTTATGTATCCGCGCCTTACACCATCGTTATCGAAGAGATGTATGTTGAAGCGTGTTCCGTACTCAAAGACCGCGAACAGACCGTCCGAGACCTGGCCATTCATCTCCTCGATCGTAAGGTTCGGAACGGTCGTGGAGCATTGTCCGTTGACCTTGAACACACTGGCCGCCTGTCCAGAGCCGGTAGTGATATCGAGAATTACCTCGCACAATCTCTGGTGAACGAGTCCCATGACCTGGAACTCATGTACAGTATCGGACGCACCATTGCTTACCGTCCTTGTGAAATCCCCTATCGCCGGGCTACCGAGCGATTTGATGGTGTAACCGACGCTGCATGCATCCGGCGTTTCAAAATATATATAAAGCCCCAGTTCGTTCGTGCCGAACGGGTTCTTGATCACAAGCGGATGTTCGAAGGTATATGTGTAATCTGTGATCAATTGGTCTATTTCGTCACGGACCGCCTGCTGATTCGTCATATCATATATCTCTCTGAACCTTGCGGTGTTGCCAAGCTTCCAGCGATGCAATGTCGAAGAGATCTCAGTGACACTGATCTCAGAACTGTGCGTGAATTCCGTGTCCCCCAAACTTACATCATCGGGGTCCAGAGCATTGATGGAAATGGTGTACTTGATATCCGTGTCAGGTTTTGTCCAGGTTGTTGCACTGTTCAGGGACCCAACAGCGGAAAGATCGAAACTGTCGGTCGTTGTTGTGCCTACCAACGTGCCGTTTACCGTTATCTCATATTCATCCACTCTATCGGTGGCGTTGATGTATAGTATTCCGCCTGTCAAGCGTACGGTTAGACTGACAGGTAACCACTCATCCCCCCCCCCTCCGGGATCCGTTCCTGGGTCAGTACCAGGGTCTGTGCCGGGATCATCAGTACCGAATATCACGATCATAGGACACAACAGAACGGACAGGGCAGTCGCAACAGCTAGTAGTTTCATATTCATCTCCCAATTGGTGACATCATGGCGCTTAAATCATTTAAGTGTAATCGTATCGCATCCGGTGCGGACAAAAGAAGAACGCGGGCATTCAGACGCGTCACTTCAGCACAGTCCGTGCAGTGGTAAGAATAAATATCCATTCGGAGATGTGAGTCAGGACGCAGGCCAGAGGTGAGAGGACGGAGTTTCTATCTTTTTACAGGAACAGAAAAGTATTCGTGACAGGCCACAACGGGTTCAAAGGATCGTGGTTGTGCAGGATACTCGAGGACGCAGGGGCCGAGGTGTGCGGATTCTCGCTTCCTCTTGCGGAAGGCAGCCCGTACAAAGCGATGGGACTCGGTAAAGTAAGGTCTGTGGAGGGGGATGTCGGCAGGACCGAGGATATTACAGGGGCGATATCATCATTCGAACCGGAGGTCGTGATACATATGGCGGCGCAGCCACTCGTCCTTGAATCGTACAAAGATCCCGTGGGAACGTACAGGACCAATGTGATGGGCACCGTGAATGTATTGGATGCGATCAGGAAGTGTTCATCGGTCATATCAGCAGTGAACGTCACGACAGATAAAGTATACAGGAACCTGGAACGGCAGGAGGGGTACAGGGAGGATGAGATGCTGGACGGACACGACCCGTATTCGAACTCAAAATCCTGCTCTGAACTGGTCACGGCAGCATACAAACGTTCGTTCTTCAAGGATATCCCGGTATCAACATGCCGCGCCGGCAACGTGATAGGAGGGGGGGACATGGCGAAGGACCGCATCGTTCCAGATTGTGTAAGGGCAGCCTCCAGAAAGGAGGAGATAATACTCAGGAACCCCGATTCCGTGAGGCCGTACCAGCATGTAATGGAGCCGGTGTGCGCTTATCTGCTCTTGGCGGCGAGACAGGCCGAGGACCACAGGCTTGCGGGATGCTACAACATAGGTCCGGATGATGAGAGCGCAGTGACGACCCAGCGTCTTACGGAATTATTCTGTAGCAATTGGAAGGGCGCGAAATGGAAAGCGGTCGGAGGAACGGGCAGGCCCCATGAGGCAGGGTTATTAAGACTGAACTGCGACAAGTTCAAAAGAACATTCGGCTGGGCACCGCGGTGGAATATCAGGGAGGCGGTGAAGAGGACCGTCGAGTGGTATATCGCCGAACACGACGGGAAGGACATGACATCGTTCACAGCCGGGCAGATAAAAGATTATCTGGAACAAATGTGAGAATATCACATATCATTCTTCGGGTCATTCCTGACGGTCTTTTTTGTGAATATCAGGTATTTGCTGAGTGCATAGTTCAGAACGATCTCAACCAGGCTCGTCACACCCCTTGCAGGCGCCCCTTCCACTCCGAAGATATATCCGTTCAACCCTGCAGAGAGAAGTATCGGGAACAATACGACGGCTACCACGAAGGTGAATATCCTTGCCCCAACGAACGCTCCCAACTCCCTAGCTATGACCGCGGGCTCTTTGGACCTGTTCTCGAACACGAACCATTTGTTGACCACGAAAGCGAACAGTATCCCACATATCCACGACAGGATGTTGCTCACTACGAGAGCGACGCCGAGCCACACGAACACAGCGTACGATCCCAACGACACCAGCACTGTGAATGCTCCGAAGAAAACGTAGAGCACCACCTCCCTGTGGTCATTGAAGATCTCTTTAAAGCCCATCTGATGGTCTAATGGCCTGTTCCATATTTATTTAATACGTGACGCCTCGGAACACATTCTTTTCGCGATGTCCGCATGATAAAAAAAGTGACACATTTATAACACAGATAGAGGATATACGTCCATGAGGCTGTTCACTGGAGACATAAAGAGGGACCAGTTGATAATATGCCTCATTTTTGCCGTTTCATGTGCGATATATCTTATCGTGGTGACCGTCTTCAATATAGAAACGGAAGTTGCCAAGTACCGTTTTGAAGATGCTCAAAAAGTATTCAACGGTGAACCGCTTTCCACAGAGTATCCACCACTGATGCTCCTTTTCAGCCTTGTTCCGAGGGTGTTCGCATCATCCGAATTCTGGTATAACGTCGGTTTCGTCGTAGAGATGTTCATCTTCTTCGTCATCGGCCTCATTATCACATGCAAGCTCGCGCAGAGACTGGGCAAGGACCCGAAGATGTACATGCTTTCGTACACAGTGATGATCGCCCTTCTCTTTGAGTTTGCCGTTGACCGTCTGGACCTTATCCCGGTAGTATTCACGATGGCGGCGATATATTGTTTCGTTACGAAGAGGTACATGTGGGCCTTCGTTCTATTATCTATTGGGACGATGATCAAGCTGTATCCTGCTGTGCTGTTCTTCGTCTTCCTGATACCGCTGATAATGAAGAAGGACTGGAAAGAAGTGATGAAAGGGACGGGAGCGTTCGCCGTAGCGGCACTTGCAGTAATGGTACCTGTGATCATCTTCCAGCCGGACATGTTGTCCGGGTTCATCTCGTTCCACATGGACCGTCCACTGCAGCTGGAGACGGTCGCGTCAGGTTTCATCTTATTATTTTCAATGTCCGGGCTTACCGAGACCACCGCTGCCTTCGATCCAAAATTCCTTTCCGATGGCCTTCTCGGGGCGTGGCCAGAAGCCGTCGCGCCGGTGCTGTTGCCGCTCACGATCATATTGCTGGTGGTCGCATACATCTTTTACGTGTTCATATTAAGCAAAAGCAAAGAGGATGTCAAAAAGGATGACGAGATCGGCGGTAACGGAGATTCCGTACTCTTCGCCAACGTGGCACTGCTGTCCGTGATGCTGTTCCTGACATTCGGGAAGGTCTTCTCCTCGCAGTATCTCATGTGGCTCATACCAGTGATCCTTCTTGTGTTCATGCTGTCATCCGATGCAGAGTGGAAACGTAAGGTGACGATAATGTTCGTTGCGATAGTCGTCCTGGCACAGTTGCAGTTCGCCTATACCAGCGGTTACCGGGGTGGGGCCATGAACATCACGGACCTGGGAGAGAGCATGATCATCGCAAAAGCGATCCTTATGATCATCCTGCTTTATCTTGTGATAAGGCCGATATATGACCGTTACCGTTCGCAATACCCGCTTTAAAAACAAGCCAATAAGCCTCGAGAGACAGGGTAGATTTTTATCGGTCATGGGCGTTGTCCAACACATGGTTGCAATCGTGGACAGGGCGGTATCCGCATACCGAAAAGAGTATGAGGAAAATCCCGTTCTTACACTATTCCTTACGATCATCATCTCATTTTTCATAATGTTTGTTGTCAGCGTGGTCCTGACCGGGGGCGACACTGCCGTCAAAATCCTGTTCTCAGGACTGCATCAGACCGGTCTGAGCGATGACAGACTGATGGATTTCTTCAACAGTATCATGCACAGCTCCGATCACCCGTACACGCAACATCAAGTGATATATCCTCCTCTGGCGACGACATTCTATACGGTCATCGGTCACTTCATCATACCGTATGCCGATGCGTTGCCAGGCCCTATGTACGCACTCGGTCTGAGAGATTCGCAGATGGGGATGATGGTTTTTTCTGTGATCACGTTGCTGACGTTCTATGCCCTGTATCTCATTTTTTCTAAGGCCTTGAAGCACAGGGGGGCGCGGAAGAATCTCGTTTTCCCGTTCGTCATCCTTCTCGGATACCCGTTCATATATGCACTGGAGAGGGGCAATAACATAATCCTCGCGCTCATCTTCTGTTTCCTGTTCCTCCTTGGGTATGGGTCCGAGAATAAGTTCATCAGGTACGCATCATACGTCGCACTTGGCATAGCAGCGGGATTCAAGATATACCCTGCAATACTCATGCTGCTGATAGCGAGGGACAGGAAGAGGACCGGAAGGAGATATGCGTACAAAGAGACCGGTATATGCATATCCGTGGTAATGCTGCTGATGTTCGTACCGTTCATTTTCACCGACGGCACCCCGCTGATTTTTATTGAGAATGTACTCTATTACACTGGTTCAAATCTCGGTTTCACGAACATCAACCAGATAATAATGGGAACATTCCAGGAGTACCTCGGCTGGCCCGGGGACATTGTGTCAGCGATCAGTTACACGGTGATCGGGGCGTTCACACTGCTGTCGGTGATCGTGATACTGTTCGACACGGAGATGAAGTTCTGGAAGGTCATCGCGCTGCTTTCGTGCAACCTGATACTCGGTCTCGGCGCAGGTGCTCAGTATCAGATCATCTACATGGCGATGCCCATACTGTTCTTCCTCGCCGCCGAGAAGGAGATGACCCGGGAGAACCTATTCTATACTCTATGTTTCGCAATGACGGTGGTATTGATTCCCGGCATCTATGTCGCCAGAATTCATCCTCCGATAGCATATGGGGCCATCGTAGAGACCGTATTCGTCATTGCCGTCACAATCATGTTGCTCCGTGAAGGTCTGCTCAGAATATGCCGCAACCGTTACGGGGGACAGAGAGGCGTGGAATGCGTATCAGACGGCCTCACCAGTTCCGATGGTGCCTCTGAGGGGAATTAACAGGACGCAGAGCGAGATGATGGTCCCAAATACTGCATATGCAACCAACAGCCCGTACGTTGCCCCGTGCATGCCGTATTCCGGGATCGCGATAAGGAATACGATGAGAGCTATCGCAAGGGACGCCGCGGATGCAGAGGCAGCGGCTTTCCACTGTTCTTTCGTGATCAGCACGGTTATTCCCCACATCCCTATGCTATAGAGACTTATCCCGAAGATCAGGATGTCGAAATATCTCACATACGGTACTATCTCATCTCCGTATGCGAGCTCGAACAGGGTCCCGGCGGCCAGCCGGCTCAGGACGTATCCAATGATCCCCAGCATAAGGACCACGCCGACCATCTTCAAATATTGTTTTCTGAGCAACGGCATATCTCTCTTTCTGGATATGTTTGAGAAATATACTATCAGCGGCGCGAATATGCCCATGACCAGCGTCGGTATTATTATCGTCGGTGCCGCAAGTGTCCCGAAGATCCCTGTTATCACATCACCGTCCGTCGCCTGCAGTATTATCCGCGGGATCGCCGTAATGATGATAGGCGCTACGATTGAGAGCAGAAGAGGTATGCCGATCCTGATTAGCGACGATACCTTTGCCTTCTCCGCCCTCTGCCACGGGTATCTCCTTCCTGTGGTCCTCATGTAACCATGCGCTACAGTCAGCAGGAATGTCCCTCCTCCTAAGAGCGCCATTACCGCCACCGATAATACCAGGTCCCCGGTGATGCAGTACGAAGCGGTGAAAGAAGCGAAACTGACAGCCCCTTCGAGCATCATGCATTTCCCGACATGGTCCAGTCTCTCCCGTATCTGCAGTGTCGCGGTGTGGAGGTACGCATAATGCAGCATGTTGCGGTACACCATGTACATTATTATGACAAGGTTCTGTTCAGCGGAATAATTAAAAAAGAGCACCACGACGGCGATTAGGATAAAACTCAGAGATATCGTCATGACCCTTGTCGCCCTGTAGTCGTTCTCTGTGAAATTTCTATACTGATCAGATATCTGATGTTGATTGAGATTGAATGTAGCGAATATATTCAGGACGGAGCATATTGACAACGCGACGGCGAATACTCCTGCATCGGAGAAGTCAGTGATCCTCGGGATGATCATCATGATCATCCATTGGCAGAAGAGAGAGACAACGGTTCCCACTGTGTTGTAAGAAATCTGCTTCAAAGTCCCCATGGCAATCTCAACCGGTATCGCGGATATATGCGCTTACCGATATAAGCAATAAGACGATAAAACATTAACCGCAAACATTCATGTATTATGTGAACCCGATTCTTTGCTTGCATTTTAATATGTTACCCGCATTATGAACCGAGAGGAGAAGGATGAAAAAAACACTTTTTTTAACGGGGGCCAGCGGGGATATCGGCGGGGCCATCAAGATCTTCTTTGAGCAGAAAGGGTACACGGTCATAGCACCGGCACGAAAGGAACTGGACCTTGCACGGCCAGAGTCCATAGCGGAATACTTCGAAGGAAGGTCTTTCGATATCGATACAATAATACATTGCGCCGGCATAAACGACCCACAGTTACTTGAAGACCTGACTCTTGAGAATGTTCAGAGGACTGCACAGGTGAATTACATGAGCTTCTTCGAAATTGTAAAGTACCTTGCACCGAGTATGAAAAAGAAGCAACGAGGACACATTTTAGGGATATCTTCCGTTTACGGTACGATCGGCAGGCGCGGGAGGCTTGCGTATGCCGCCTCCAAGCACGCACTTAACGGAGTAGTGAAAACCCTTGCATGCGAACTCGGTGAGCACAACATCATGGTCAACGCCCTATCGCCCGGGTTTGTCGAGACCCAACTGACACGCAAGAACAACTCGGCGGAGATGATCGAACTGCTCAGAAGAAAGATCCCGCTGAAGCGCCTTGCGTCGCCTGAGGACATAGCACGGGTCGCTTTCGCACTTTGTTCCGATCTGAATACCTATATCTCGGGTCAGGACATTGTTGCGGACGGAGGGTTCCTTGCCGAAGGAGGGCAGAACTCATGAGTCCTGATTTTTTGATAGAAGGCAGGACCTTCTGGATCCCGAAAGGGTTCTCATCACTGGACGGGTTCACCGTCAGGTCAGTGCCCAGAAGTTATGACGTAACGATCAAGAACGACCCCGACCCGGCACCAGACATCCAAACCCTTCTGGACGAGAACAGCGGCAATCTGTTGCTCATTGATGAGAGGGTCTATGACCTTCATTTCAAATGCCTGAATGTTGAAGAAAGAAGGATCCTCAAAGCACCCGCAACAGAGGAGTTCAAGACCCTGAACGGATTCGAGGAAGTAATAGCATTCTTAGAGAAGAACCAATTCACAAAGGGCGAAAAGCTTATTGTGGTGGGCGGAGGGATCATTCAGGATGTCGGTGCGTTTGTAGGCGCGTGCTATAAACGCGGCATCAATTGGGTCTTCTTCCCGACCACCCTTCTGGCGATGTGTGACAGTTGCATAGGCGGGAAGGCTGGCATAAACCACAACAGGGGAAAGAACCAGCTTGCGCTGTTCTCTGCACCCCGGGAGGTCATAGTGAACATCGGGTTCCTGAGAACGCTCTCCGATCATGATATCAAATCGGGTATGGGAGAGATACTTAAATTGCTCGTGACCGGAGGGGAAGAAACGCTGGGGATCTACAGGAAAGAGGTTGCGCACGGCAAGGTCAGGAACTTTGAAAGCTATAAGCCGCTGATCCTGAGTGCGTTGAGTGTGAAACGCGCAGTGATAGAGGAAGACGAATTCGAGCTGTTCTACCGAAAGAGCCTGAATTACGGGCATACGATAGGGCATGCGATCGAGGTGCTTTCGGAGTACAGGATACCGCACGGACAGGCTGTGATCATGGGGATGGTCATAGTCAACAAATTAGCAATGAACCGCGGTATTCTGAACAATGCCGACTATAAAGAGACTCAGAGGCTTTCAAAAGAGCTTTTGGGAGATTCTATCTTGAAGGGGATATCTTTGGAGGGACTCTCTGGATTACTCAAAAAAGATAAAAAAACAGAAGGGAATACCATAAACTTCGTGTTCATATCAAAACTCGGAGACACTATGTTTATAAAAACCGAATTGAATCAAGAATTGATCCGGGAGATCGATGAAACCATCCAGCAGGAGTTCTGAAAGCCGATGACAGGAGAGACGAAATGACCCGAACGATTTCTTTACTGGACTGTACGCTCAGGGACGGCGGCTATGTCAACGACTGGCATTTCGGTAGCGGTACGATGACATGCATATTCGACCGACTGAATGAAAGCGGCGTAGAGATCATCGAGATAGGGTTCTTGGACGAACGGCAGCCGTTCAGCAAAGACAGGACCATACAGCCGGATGCCAGAAGCATGTCGGAAGTATTCTCCAAGACATTGGATAAAAAGGCCAAGACCGTGGCGATGATAGACTACGGCACATGTGGTATAGAGAATGTACAGCCGAGAACGGAGACCGGGATAGACGGGATAAGAGTAATATTCAAAAAAGAGAACATGCACAAGGCCATTGCCTTCGGTAAAGAGGTGATGGACAAAGGATACGAACTTTTCCTGCAGATGGTGTCCATAACATCATATGAGGAAGGGGACGTTCTCGAATTCTGTGAAGCAGTGAACAAGATACGCCCTTCGGCCATATCCCTTGTTGACACGTACGGGCTTATGCATAAGGAGCAGATGTTCCATTACTTCGAGCTGCTGGACAGGTATCTTGACCCGTCTGTCTCGATAGGTTATCACTCTCACAACAACTTCCAGCTGGCTTACGCTAACACGATCGAGATGCTCAAACTGAACACAGAACGTAACCTGGTGGTCGACGGCACCCTTTATGGCATGGGGAAGAGCGCGGGGAACGCGCCAGTTGAACTCCTGGCGATGCATCTGAACGAGAATTACGGGAAGAATTACAACATAAGCCAAATGTTAGAAGCGATCGATGTGGACATACTGCCGATATACAGAGACCATTACTGGGGGTACGGCTTCCTTTTCTACATATCCGCGAAGAACGACTGCCACCCGACGTATGTGGAGTATCTGATGAATAAAAAGACATTGTCAATAAAAGCGGTCAATGAGATACTTGGAGGCATACCCTCGGAGCTGAAGCTCAAGTTCAGCAAACAGCACATCGAGGAGTTGTATATGGAATATCTGCTGGACAATGCTGATGACTCGGTGCATCTCGAATCGTTATCAAAAGAGCTTCAGGGAAAGGAGCTTTTGCTCATAGGCCCGGGTGCGTCCGTCATTAAAGAACAGGGTATGATCCGTAGACATCTTGAGGAGAAAAGGCCGACGGTGATAGCTGTCAACTTCATGCCTGATGGTATCGCGGCGGACTATTTCTTCATCAGCAACCGCCTGAGATACAGCCGCATGGTGCCGCATATGGATCGTGCCGCCAAGGTCATAGCGACATCCAATATAGTGCCCGTCTCAAAGAAATTCGATTATACAGTCGATTATGGAAAGCTCATATCGGAAAAGGACGAGATATGGGACAATGCTTTAGTAATCTTACTGAATCTTTTGAATAAGGTGGGGGTCCGCTCTGTGTCTCTGGCCGGGTTTGACGGTTTCACAGAGAAGGCAGAGCAGAATTATGTTGACAAAAGCTTCGACCTCTCAAAGAATTTCAGCTATCTTTCTGCGGTGAACTCTCTCCTCGGAAAGAAATTGAAAGAATACCAGAGGGACCTGAGCATCATATTCCTCACGAGGTCCGTGTATGAGGACCGCTCATGCGATACGAAGCAGTGATATTCGATCTTGACGGAACGCTTATCGATTCAAGCAAAGGAATAGTCCGTGCTGCTGAAGAGACGATACATGAGTTCGGGTACCCCGCTATACCGTGTGAGGAGCTAACATCGTACATCGGCCAGCCCGTCGGCAGACGGGTCGTAGAAAGGAACGGATCCGATGAGAGCGAAGTGGCCAGATTCAATTCCGTGTTCTACAGAAAATATGAGAGCGAATACCTCATGGATGCGGAGACATATCCCGGGATCACAGAGATGCTTCATGACCTCAGAGGATCTGTATTCATCGGGGTAGCGACCTATAAGAGGGCCGAATGTGCCGTCACATTGTTGAACGGTCTGGGCCTCTCTCGGTTCTTCGATGACATATGCGGTCTCGATGCAGAGAGGAAGCTGATAAAGAAGGATATTATCGAGAACTGCATAGCGGCATCCGGAGCAGATGCCGGAGGCAGGGTCGTTGTGGTCGGTGACACAAAGATTGACGAGTCCGCGGCGAAGGAATGCGGTGCGGACTTCATAGGGGTGATGTTCGGGTTCGGCTTCAAGAAAAAGGAAGAAATAACATATGGGCGTGCTGCCGAGAGCGTTCAGTCCCTGTGGAACATGCTGTCGGAATGACTTCTGACAAAAGAGACCGTGCGGACGATCCCTTCTTTGAAACTGTACTTCGGCACGAATCCCGTATCTGCGGTGAGCTCCGTGATGTCCGCGCACAGGAACATCTGCTGATGCGGATAATAGTCCTTGATGCCGAACCTCAATTCAATGTCCGGATCAATAGAATCCCTTACATCCGTGACGTATTCCCTAAGGGATCTGCATTCCCCGCTCCCGATCGGATATGTGCTCCCGTCCTTTCCTCGCATGCCTATCGCCAGCAGGGCGCGGGCAACATCTCCAGTATAGATATAGTCCCATATCTGTTCGCATTTTGTAAGTTCGGGACAGGCCCCGTTCAACAGAGCGCGTATAAGGTACATTATCAATGTGTAATCTCTGTCATATTCGCCGTATGAGCTGAATATCCTCGTCCAGCAGAACCTCATGCCCAGCTCTCTGCATAATTTGGCCGATCTTCTGCCTGCGGAATATTTTGCGATGCCGTACCCACTCGTGGGGTTCGTAGGCGTGTTCCCATCGGCCTTGCCGCTGAGCAGACCGTATTCCGCTTGGGAGCCGACGCCTATGAATGCAGATGCATTCCAGCTTTTAGCGAGCTTTACGGCATCAATGACGTGATCGGCGTTCCTCATCTGCACGCTCATGTCGTCCCTTCCGCTCACAGACGTCTTGTCCCACGCCAGATGGAAGAACAGATCGCATCTGTCGGTGCCCGTCATGCTCCCGTAATCCGAGATGTCACACTCCCTGACAGTTATCTTATCCGATCCGGGGATGTGCCCGATCCCGGCAGACCCAGGTCTGGCGATGGCGATGATCTCGTGTCCCTCTTCCAGCGCATGCACAATCAGTGAGATGCCGGTCATGCTTGTGGCACCGGTCACTGCCAACCTCAAGCAGATCGATCCTCCATCAGGCCGATATACATGTTCTTCCTGAGTTCATCACGGTCCAGGAAAGGGAACAGGTCTTCCAGCGGAGGTGAGAAGAGCCTCCCGTCCGGGAGCTTCTTCGTCGCTGATCTGGGTTCGAACTTCTGCTCGATGTCCACGAATACCTCACATATCAGATAGCCTTGCTGAGAAATGATGGAATCAAGCTTTGCTGTCTCACCGTTGCTCTTGATCGAAAAATATGGGAATCCGTACGCACCGGCCAGTTTAGACATGTCTGGGAAACCGAGGTCCTTGCTCTGGGGCCCGATGCCGCAGAAGTTGGAATTGAAGAGATTCGTCTGTGTCTGTCTTATGGAATGATATCCCTCGTTGTTTATGACGAATATCTTTATCGGAAGGTCATTCGTCACCACTGTCTGAAGCTCCTGTATGTTCATCTGTATACTTCCGTCCCCGGCGATGCATATCGTGTCCTTGAGACCAGATGAGATGCATACGCCGATCGCCGCGGGGAGATCGTATCCCATACTCGCTATCGCGGAATTCACAATGAATCTCTGATCTTTTTTAATTACAAATGCGTGGCTGCCGACAGCGCATGCGGTCCCGTTCCCAACAACGGTCATTGCCCCTTCCGGGAGCCTTTTGCTCAGTTCCTTCATGAAGCAGTACGGGTTTGTGAGACCTTCTGATGAATAATGCCTTTCCTGCACTACAGGATATTTATTTTTCCACGTTTGGCACTGTTCTATCCATTCTTCTCCGCCGAATACTCTGCCTGATGTGCGGTCATCCAACTCTTCAAGCAGGACCCTTACATCCACATGGAGCGGCATGTTCACATGGAGCGTTGGCTTTTTCAGTTCGGCCTCATCGACATCCTCCATTATTACGAAGGCGTCTCTCGCCCATGTCCCCCAATTGAATCCAACCTGTCTCAGACTGAGCCTGCTTCCTATCGACAGGACCAGGTCGCTATTCTGAACGGCAAAATTCCCTGCACGGTCACCGAGCCCCCCTCCTCTCCCCGTGTACAACTGATCATCATCCGGGACCAGGTCAATGCTGTTCCAGTTCGTTACAATAGGTATATTCAGTTTTCTCATCACTTTTTGGAAAAGATCAAATGATCCGGAAAGCCTGATCCCGTTCCCTGCATAGAGGACCGGGCGCTTCGATCTTTTGATACGGTCTATTATTTCATCTACGGTGTCCTGATCGATGTGCATCGGCAGCGTCTTCATGTATTCATGAGGGTCGAAGGATATGAGTTCGTCCGTCTCCACGATCGCACCCTGAACATTCAGAGGGATGTCCAGCCAGCATGGCCCCGGGCGGCCGTGCGCCGCCACGAACAGAGCCTTCTCGAGACAGTATCTGATCATTTTGGGGTCGGTGACCATATCGCAATACTTGGTCATGCATTCCACAGCTTTAGTGATCTCGAATTCCTGGTCGCCCATCGCCCGCAACGGGAGTCCGGTGCTCTTTGCCGTGGTGTCGTAACGCACCTGTCCCGATATCACGATCATCGGTACGGAATCGAGCCACCCGCCGACCACCCCGGTGATCGCATTCGTTCCCCCCGGGCCGGTGGTCACGCAGAGCAGTGCCATTCTGTTGTTCACTCTCGAATAGCTTTCGGCGGCTATCGCGCTCCCCTGCTCATGATGATTATAATAGCATTTCAGCCGTGCATGGTGGCCGAATGAATCATTGAGGTGCATCGCACCTCCTCCGACGACGGTGAAAACATCCGTTATTCCGTGATCGGCAATGATATCTGCAATAAGATCGGATACTTTGATCCTCATCATATCACCTCACGGAGTCGATTATCACTGTGGCCATGTGATCTATCATCTCGTCCGTCATCCCCGGATACACGCCGACCCAGAAAGTATCGATCATTATCTTATCGGTGACAGGAAGATCGCCTACGGTCTTGTATCCTTTCCCTGAGGCTCTCATCTCATCAAAGCACGGATGCTTTATCAGATTTCCGGCGAACAGCATCCTTGTTTGGACACCTTTTGATTCTATGTACGGCACCACTTTTTTCCTATCCGTGCCTGGTCTGCATGTAAGCAGGAACCCGAACCAGCTCGGCTCGCTTCCCGGCAGCGGCTCCGGCAGAATGAACTTATCCTGCACCTGTGCTAATTTGGACCTGAGCCTGTCAAAGTTATGGATCCTCCTTTCCCTGAACTGCGGGAACTTCTTCAGTTGCGCACAGCCGACCGCCGCCTGAAGGTCCGTCGCCTTCAGGTTGTACCCGAAGTGCGAGTATACGTACTTGTGATCATAACCGAACGGTAACTCGCCGTACTGTCTGTCGAACCTGCGTCCGCATAGGTTGTCGACACCGGACGGGCATGAGCAGTCCCGTCCCCAGTCTCTCATTGAAACAGTGATCTTATGCAACAACCGGTCGTTAGTATACACTGCTCCTCCCTCGCCCATCGTCATATGGTGAGGCGGATAGAAACTGGACGTCCCTATATCCCCGACTGTGCCGGTGAATCTCATTCTGTTCTCGTATTGATATTTCGAGCCGAGTGCGTCGCAGTTATCCTCTATCAGCCAAAGGCCGTTCTCGTCACAGAATTCCTTCACCGCCTCTATGTCGAACGGGTTCCCCAGCGTGTGCGCGATCATCACGGCCTTGGTCTTTTCCGACAGTGCTCTTTTCAATTGTGACGTATCAATGTTGTACTGCGGTATCGTCATGTCAACGAACACCGGCACGGCACCATACTGTATGCACGGCGTAACGGTCGTCGGGAATCCGCATGCAACCGTTATCATCTCGTCCCCCGGCCGTATCGCCCTCTCATTCAGAAGCGGAGAGGTTAGTGCCATGAACGCGAGGAGGTTCGCAGAAGAACCGGAGTTCACAAGGCTGCAATGACTTATCCCAAGATATTCGGACAGGGACGATTCGAATTCATTCGTGTACCTTCCGGATGTGAGCCAGAATTCAAGGGAGGCATCTACGAGGTTCACCATCTCATCATGATCGTACACCCTCGAAGCATATGGGATGCGCTGACCTTTGACGAATTTCTTTTTCTTATGATATGTGTCGCAATAATCCGATACCATCTTGAGTATGTCGGACCTCGCTTGTTGCTCTGTTCTCTCGCCGGTCATTCATCCACATCCGTGTGTTTATCCAAATATCCGAACGTGTTATTAATTGATGCGCCTCCGCAACATAACTCTGGATGCGCGGAAGGCTTACCACGTTTTCCACGGAGCCCTGCCCTTTTTCCAGAGGTCTTCCAATTTTTCTTTATCACGCAACGTGTCCATGCACTGCCAGAACCCGGGATGTCTGAACGCCGCCAGCTGTCCGTCCGCGCTCAGTTTCTCCAGAGGGTCCCTTTCGAATATGGTGTCATCGCCTCCTTTGATGTAATCGAACACTTCTGGCTCAAGTACCATGAATCCTCCGTTCACCCATCCTGCGTCCTCAACCGTCTTTTCCCTGAATGACGCAACCGCATCGCCATTCATATCAAGAATTCCGAATCTGCCGTCTGGACGCACAGCGGTGAGCGTTGCGCGTTTTCCGCATTTTTTGTGGAACTTCTGAAGCTTGTCGATCTCAACGTCCGACACGCCGTCACCGTAAGTGAGCATGAATGTTTCGCCGTCAACATATTTTTTGATCCGTTTTATTCTTCCCCCGGTCATTGTCTCCATCCCCGTGTCGACAACGGTCACCTTCCATGGCTCCGAGACATTGCTGTGTATCTGCATCTTCCCCCCGTCGGAGAAATCGAACGTAACGTCGCTGCAGTGAAGGAAATAATCCGCAAAGTACTCCTTTATCATTTGTTGCTTGTACCCTGCGCATATCACGAAATCGTTCACGCCGTGGTGCGAGTACATCTTCATTATGTGCCAGAGTATCGGCTGCCCGCCTATCTCTATCATGGGTTTAGGTCTGAGGTGGCTTTCTTCCGATATTCTCGTGCCCAGCCCTCCGGCAAGGATGACAGCTTTCATAACCATAGCTATGAAGGTACAGATATATGATATTTATTTTGCGTCATTGGGGTGCTGCAGTCGGCTGAGATCGCGCTCTGCAGAACGGTTGCGGTATATTCTGAGCAGACCTTCGCGGAGCAGTGCGATCGCAATAACAGCGACAACAGCAGACTCCATCGCCCCTATGACCGCCGATGCGCCCTGGGCGATCCCGGGAACGAGGATCATTGTCATTGCGAAACATAGAGTATAGAATAGGTTCTCCCGGGTCATCTCCTTCTCGGCGGCGAGGAAGAACAATATTGGCATCGCCATGTAGATGACCTGATATTGGATCCCTACGCCGAGGCCGAGTATCAGGTTGCACGAAAGCAGCGCGATGACCTTCCAGAACTTCATCTCCGTATCGAACAGTATCACGATCACCGACAGCAGAGTGAACAGCCCGATCATTGCATAACTGATCACCGATACAATATCCCCGGGCCAGCCGAGCGTTTCCTGGAATATTCCCAATATGATCTGGTTGATGTTCGTGACACCCAAATTCGCGCCGGTGTACGAGATGACGTTCTCCAGGAATACCAGCGGGGTGCCGTCGGTGAAAATGAACGGTACGAACATCAGCAGCATTACCACGGATATGCATATACCGGTCTCTTTGTACGCATATCTCCTTCCGGTCCGCTTCCTGTCCCTCGCTATCAGCAGCACGAGTATTGCCGGGTATATCTTGAATCCCGCTGCTATGCCAAGTGCGACGTATGATGCGTACCTGATGAACTTATTCTCGGACCTATACCCAAGGAGGAACAGGAAACAGAAGATGAGCGCGAGGATTATGTTATTGCCCCTCTCCAGTGCATATATGAACGGGTATCCGAGAAGGATGACGAACAGAAAGACGAATTCTTTCTGTCTGTGTCTATCTTTCAGTATTCTGGAGAAGATCATATGCAGGGTAAAGAACATCATCAAAACGATGACAAAGAACGACATGATCCCGACCTGCGAATCCCTTATCATTTCCGAAGAGAGGCTCCCTCCGGCAGGAATGTTGACAAACGGTATCACGAAGTTGCCTAATATGATATAGAAGACGGTTGCCAGCGAGGGATATATCACTTGATATTGCGTGTACGGGCGGTCGGAACCGGAAAAGATACTGTCAAAATGATCGGAGAATAGTTTGGATTGGTCGGAGTTGAGCGTGTAATATAAAGTGTCCCCTCCCGTTATTATAACGGATGCGACGAACAGAGCGAAGAACACGATAAGGATCGTAAGGAACAGTGTAAGAACGGGATCGCTCTCATATTGCTTCCGGTACAGCGATACCACCCGATCCAAGGCTTTCATCATCTGTAAAATGATTGTAAGCATATAAAAAGGCTTCAAAAGCCATTGATTGGAAATCACACTCCGGAGAAGCATCGGTCATCCATCGGCATGTCCTCAAGCGACATCGGGTGCATAGGGGAGCAACACATTATTATCTCTATCTGACATTGTGACGGCACGGACGGGACGTATCAATGACATGCCGGTCATTCCAAGAAAGAGGCACCATATGAGGTCCAACACGGTACTCACTGTAATATTCGCGGTAATCGTTGCCGCAGTACTCATAGGAGAGGTGTATGTCTACACGCAGGACCAGGGAAGATATTCTTCAGACGTGACGTTCGATGCGGAAAACGACAGGATAGACTATTCCGTGACATCAAAAGGATCGGAGCAGTACTCCGTCATCGTATCAGACAACGGAGGATTCGGAAGGGTCGATAATTATTACATCTATTACGACGCCGAATACGGATCGAGGCTGGAGAAGGTCCAGGTACCTGTCGGAGCGAGGGAGCTTACCCAGGAATATCATATATCGCAACTGATCACCATGCTGAACAACCGCAGCATCACGGAGATCGAAATGCTGAACGCTACGGAACTCGAGGCCATGATGACGACAGGCGGAAGCCCGGCATCAAAAGGGCTCATCATTCTCTCCGGCGCGTTCCCGGACACAGTGTACACAGGAGAACCAACAGATCCGGTGTTCAACTGGATCAATGCCGGCGGAAGCCTGTACTGGGCAGGTAACGTGATCGGCGCATACATCGCGAGATCAAACGGTACCGTGGAGGAGGTGCCCGACGGCGAGGGCCTTTTCGGTCTCAGCCCACTGAGCACATCGCCCGAAAAAGAATTGTCAGATATCACGACCAACGATTACAGGCATTCGCTGTCGCTGATGAATAACAGCGTCAGGTACGGAGTGAACACAAAAGGACTCACCGATCATTTAGCAATAGGATACACCGACGGGACATACAGTAGCTCCGTATTGTTAAAGGTGGGGGACGGGATGATATGTGTCGTCGCCGGGGATCATTCGATAGAACAGCGCCATGATCTGGCTCAGATAATCGCGTCCGGCATCTGTTATCGATCAACGGAAGAGGGATATGCGGAAGGGGAAGTAAAAAAAGGAACGGCGATTGGCAACATTGATGTAATCCTCGAATCCGGTAACAACTATGCTGTTTACATCTATTTCGGAGGATATTACACTGTGTACGGGAAGATCACAGAGGTGATACCGTGAGCTTCCTCAGTAAGACGGCATCTTCCGTAAAGGAAAAGGATCAGGATCCGAATACGATGTCGTTCATTTGCAGGACGGCGATCATTGTGATGATCATAGGCGTGGCCGCCAGGCTGATCCTCGGATTCTTCATGACCCATCTTTATGACATGTACCACTGGGGCCTTGTTATTCAGAACATAAACAGCGGCAACGGATTGTACGAGCTGACAGGATTCTTCTACACGCCGCCGTGGGGGTACATACTCGGGCTGGAAGCATGGTTCCAAGATATGATAGGGATCACATCCACAGGGGAGTACGTCACCGCCGCCTTCCAACTGGAGGGGATAGCGTGGTACTACAAGCCGATGGTGACGACGCTCGGGTTCAACATATCGATCAAATTAATGTTCATGATAAGCGACCTCGTCGTCGGGTATCTCATCTTCTGGATAGTCCGCGACATCACGAAGGATAAAAGAAAGGCAGTGCTGGCGTTCGCACTATGGTTCTTGTGCCCATTCGTATCAGGGGCCGGGTCAGTGATAGGGATGTTCGATACGATATCCGTGCTCATGACGCTGCTCGCGGTCGTGATGCTCAGAAAGGACCGTTACATGGAATCGGGGGTGATGCTGTGCATGGCAACGCTGATGAAATTCTTCCCGGGATTCCTGATATTCATATTCATTGCGTACATCATATCGAAGAACAGGGACAACGATGTGAAAAAGAAGCTGATGATATTCGTCATCAGTATCGTCGTCACAGCGCTGGTGCTGTTCCTGCCGCAACTGCTCGACGGAACGATCGCCGATTCTTTCCTCTTCATAACATCCAGGCTGAATGAGGGAGTGGGGTATGATAACATAGGGGCGGTCGCCGGATACATAGCACTGGGGATATATGCCCTAGCCATCGCAACATCCTTGATCTTCGCACTCCGCATAAAGGGCAACAAGGACCCCGTAAAGCTTGACGGGATGCTGTTCGATGCATTGCTGGTAACCGTCGCCGTGATGTTCCTGTATCCGCCGTTACCGCAGTACGTACTTCTGCTGTTGCCGTTCCTGATATTCATGTTGATGAAGGACGGCCGATACAAACTTCCGTGCATAGTGCTGATGATAGGTACATCCGTCGCTGTTCTTGCCGGAGGTCCGACAGACCTCGTGGCAATAGCGGCATACACGGACATGCTGGACATCGGTTCGCTGATGGGAATCATCGACGGATACACCGGAGGGATCAATGCGATGATGCTGATCGGACTGGTCGGATCCGCTGTGCAGTACATCGGCATCCTGCTTATCCTGTGGGTGCGGTTCGGGAAGAAGATAAAGGAATTTGCACACAGACGCACATTGAAAGAGACGGTGCAGTGAGTTCAACGATCCTTCTCTGATGTCTCCGAAGAGAAGTTTATCCGTTCTGCCTCTATGACCAGCGGACGTTTCTTCATCCGCGAACTTACATTCAGGACGTGTTCCCCGACAAGACCGATGAACAGCATCTGCAATGACACGGCAATGAATATGGCCATATTGAAGGCCAGGCCCATCAGCTCGAAGCTATGCCAGTTCAGAAGTTTGTATATCCCGAGACCGATCGACACGGCGATGCTCCCTAAGGTGAAGAGAGTGCCGAAGAACACCGCCGCCCTGACACCGAACTTGGTGTATGATGTCAGTCCCTGCATCCCCGCATCATAATATCCGAAAATGCCGTTGCTGGACTTACCGGTCTTGCGCGGAGGTTGATCGAACGGGATCAGTCTGATATGATGCCCCATCTCCGCCACGATCCCTCTGATGAAGGGTTTCGGGTCCTCGATGTTCCTCATAACATCCACGAAGCCCCTGTCGTACAGCCCGGAACCGGTAACATGCTTTATGAAGTTCACATCGGAATGCTTTCTTAAGAATTTGTAGTAGAACGATCTCAGGCCGCGTTTGATCCCGCTCTCTTTACTGGCGGTCTTCTGCCCGAGGACGATCTTGTACCCTGATTCCCATTCATTCACATATTGGGGTATAAGTTCCACCGGGTCCTGGAAATCGGCACACATCGCTATCACGCAATCCCCGGTTGCCTGCAGGATACCATAGTACGGAGAACTGAACTGACCGTAGTTCCTGGCATTGAATATCGCCTTGATCTTAGGGTTCGAGGCGCACAGGCCCCTCAGTTTCTCTCTCGTGGAATCCTTTGAGTCGTTGTCGATGAACAGGATCTCGTAATCATAGTCGGAAAGAAATTCAGTGAACTGACCGATGATGGCATTCACGAGCGGTATCACGTTGCCTTCTTCATTGTACGTAGGGACCATTATCGATATCTTCTTCATCGTTCTTGAGCAACATGATAACATCATATAATCGTTTCCCCGTCCTTTAAACGGACCAGGTTCCCGAAAGCAAAATATACGGAAAATGCGTCAACTGTCTCCGATGAGAGACAGGGTGCCGTACTTTCTGAGCGTTATGATCGCAGCGGCCTCTGTTGCCGCAGGCATCTGGAAGCAGGACGGGCCGATGATAGCTCTGTCGGCAATGGCGTTCATTTTATCAGCGGTATCCTTGGCGTACTGTCGGGGGGACTCGTGGCGTATTTTCGTGATTGCATCAGTGACTGTGCTGATATGCACGCTCATCATGGTAACCGCGGCATCGCACCAGACGCTCGTGGATGAAGGGACGATGTCAGAGTACACATGGACGTACGTGGCCGCCCTGGTAAGAGGAGTAGCGATAATATCGCTGATACTCGCGTTCTACTTCGCAACGGCGGCGGCATTCAAAGCATCGTACAACTGGGTCTCCGCCGGCGGTCTGGCGTGGCTGATAGGCATGGGCATGCAGGTGCCCATGTTCGTACTCATGTTCATGATCGAGGTCCCTGGGGCCATTGACTCCGTGATAGGCAACGAACCGGCTGTAGACATCGTGTCCAACGCTTCCATAGTGATAGGGATGCTCATCAACCTCGCAATGTTCATGGCGTTCTCATTGTATATGGGCCGGGTGTTCGTAAAAAGACGGTGGCTGATAACCGCAAACGGCCTGGAGGTAAGGAGGTGAATCCTGCAACAGAAGAGGAGGGATCGCAGACGAAGATCGACCGAAGGGAAAGAAAGGTCGCGTGGGCGATGCTGATAGCATGTCCGCTGTCCGTAATGCTGTTGTTCGTTTACGTGACATTGGGATATGCGCAGGGGCTGACGGCAGGTCATCCCATGGAGTACCTGCAGATGTCCTGCATCCTGTGGGCGGTCATCATGGCAGTGCTGCCGGCGTTCAGGTTAATGAGGATGATATCGTTGCCGTACTGGTTCATCATACTGCTGTATGCGGACATGTATATGTACATCCTCTCATTAACCCACGGGTTCTATTTCGACCTGCCGTGGTGGGCGAACTTCACTCACGTGATATCATCAATGGTGGTCACCGCGATAGTCTTCATGGCACTGTGCCTGATGGAGAAACACTCGCCGTCGCACAACACCCTCGGTTCCAGAGGAGGCATCACCACTGT
The DNA here is from genome assembly GCA_031285205.1 of Methanomassiliicoccaceae archaeon. GTDB lineage: Archaea > Thermoplasmatota > Thermoplasmata > Methanomassiliicoccales > Methanomethylophilaceae > Methanomicula. The sequence continues at coordinate 43,655 of JAITWO010000063.1, forward strand.
CCTGCTGATGATCGGCCTCTGCTTTGGCGCAGTATGGGAGATAATGGAAGGTTTCACTGATATCATCACGCAGGTCGATTACATGTCCTACGGCTCTGTGCATACGCTCGGCAACCTCTTCGCGGACGCACTGGGCGCAGTGCTGATGACGATGATCGCATGGGTCATCATGGGAAGACAGAGCGCAAAGCAGATTGCATCCAAAGTGCGCATAGGAAGCAAAAATATAGACAAACACACGCATGGGGGGTATTGACGATGAAAAATATCACAGAGAAACAGCTGAATTTGTTATCTCTGGTATCTGTGATCTCATTGACCGCACTGTGGGGGATCCTGACATTCGATAAATTGGCACCAACGTCCGAGGGATGGTATGTGACATATGCCAACATGATTCTGGCAGGCAAAGTGCCCTATCAGGATTTTGAAATGGTGTTCTTCCCTCTGTATGCTTATTTCAGCGCGCTTGTTGTGAACGTCTTCGGTGAGAGCCTTATCGTATTCAGGATTATCGGCGTGATACTGGTCACTGCAACCTCCGCGGTCGCATATTATTTGTTCAGGCTTCTTTTCAAACCATGGATCGCCGCGACGGCAGCATTGATCACGATATTCCTTGCTCAGATCGAAGTATCCAACATTAACTATGATTATCATCAGTTTTTCAACCTGTTTGTATTTATTATGCTTTTTTTGATATTGAAGACGTTCATAAAGCTGGCCAAGGAAGAAAGGATCAACACGGATCTGTATCTGTTCTTTGCCGGCCTGTGTTGCGCGTTCGCCCTCCTCATCCGGCATCCGAGCGGCATCCTGCTCTTCTGCTTCATTTCTGTGTTCCTGATATTAACATTCCTGTTCATGAAGGGCATAAGGCTCACCATCAGGAATCTCGGGGCCTTCTTGATCGGGTTCCTTGTCCCCGTGCTCATACTGTTCACCATCCTCGCAGTGAACGGTCTGTTTTCATCATTCATAGAGATGGTTTTCTTTTCCGGGTCAAAAGGTGACATCTTCGTTGCATCCACGGCTTGGATCGAAAGGTGGCTGAGATACATGGCCGACGATAACAGACAGGTGATCATATCCTTCGTATTGGCGGCATTCCTGGCATTCCGTCTCCTTCGTCCGCGGACCGCGGAAAGGGAGGACAACAATATCATCAATTATTCCGTGTACATCATAACTCTGGTAATATCGGCCATAATGGTGATAATATTGTTTAGGGGGTTCGACGCTCCATCAATATATGCGCTAAATCTCTATTACGATACCTTCGATGCGGTCAATGTGGTGTTCACAATGAACATAATTGTGAGCATAGTGCTAATTTTTCTGATATTCTTGAAGGTCAGACAGAAACGGAAAATAGAGACGGAGGAGTTCGTGTATCTTTTCCTGTGCGGCACCGTCTTTGTAATCACATTCGGCGGTGCCATGAGCAACACGCTGACATTCGTCTACGGGGGGCTGAACGTCGGGCTGATCGTCGCAATGTTGATCAAAGAACTCTCAAAGACAAGATTCCGGCTCAATCTGAGCCACGTGGCGGTGTGCTTCGTTTTTCTCATGGTCGTGTCGGCGGTGGTTATCAAACTCACCGTACCTTATAACTGGTGGTCGGCGACGGAAAGATATACTGAGGCCGTATACCCAACGGACATTGATTATTTCGACGGTATGAAGCTGACCTATGCCGAGAAGGAGATGTACGAGGATTTCGTCATAAAAATACAGATATACATGAACGAAGAGGATGAGTTGTACTGCTACTCAAATAACATCATTTTCTATTCACTTGCCGGTAAGATGCCCAACGTTCGCGCGGCGGTGCCTTGGATGGACGTATCAAGCGAAGGAGCAATAATCAGTGATCTTGAATATCTGAAAGCGAACCTGCCGAAGATGATATTGTTCATCGATCACGGCGCGCATTATCTGAATGTCCATGAAGAACTGTTCAACGGAGGCAAGGAGTCGGTGCACAGGCAGCTGCACGGATGGCTGACCGAGCAACTTGATCGGTCTCACGGTTACGGGGACGGGACAGGGGACTTCACGTTCATAAGCTTCTACAGTGCGCATGGCTTTCCGATGTATCTGCTGCTCCGGAACGGGTAGCCGTGACTCGGATTCAAAATAAAAGATAATGCTTGAGACAGACACGCGCATTATCAAATAATATATATATGACGACGAAGTACATCGCCTTTGCTCTTCAGAGCCGATGAATGATGACGATGTGTAAGAACATCGGAAAGAGGTAATAAAATGTCTGTATTTGTAAGATTCGTGACACCGAAAGAGCTGTCCGATAAAGCATATTCTCTCGCGGAGATCGCAAGGGACGGCGGAAAGATAAAGAAAGGTACCAATGAGGTAACGAAAGCGGCGGAGCGCGGCGAGGCGGCCATAATCATCATGGCCACCGACGTGGCACCCCCCGAGATACTGGCTCACATGCCAGCACTCTGCGATGAGAGGAACATCCCATACGTGTACGTTCCCAGCAAAGCGGAGCTCGGCAATGCCATAGGCTTAGAGAAGCCGACCGCGTCAATTGCGATAGTCGACGTCGGAAAGGGAAAGCCACTCTGCGACGAGATTGCGAAAGCCGTCCGCGAACTGAAGAAGTGAGGCGATCCGCATGGCTGACTCAGATAGCATTCCTTCGGAGGTAGTCGAGATAATAGGCCGCACCGGTATGACCGGTGAGGCCACTCAGGTAAAAGTGAGAGTGCTCGACGGCCGCGACAAGGGAAGGATAATCACAAGGAACATAATGGGCCCGGTGAGAATGGGGGACATACTCATGCTCCGCGAGACCTCAAGGGAAGCGCGCAAGCTCGGTATGAGGTGATCCCATGGTTGAGAAGAGGAATTGTTCGTTCTGCGGTGCTGAGATCGAAGCAGGCACCGGTAAGATGTTCGTTAAGAAGGATGGCACCGTGCTGAACTTCTGCACATCGAAATGCTACAAGAACATGATCGAGCTCAAAAGGGTCCCCAGGACGACAAGGTGGACCGCTAAGTTCGCAACGGAGAAGAAGGCCCGCTTGAAAGCGGCAGAGAAGAAGGAGTGATCCCCGTGGAGAGGACATACCTGATGATCAAGCCCGATGCGGTCCAGAGAGGGCTCATCGGGGAGATCATCTCCCGATTCGAGAAGAAAGGGTTGAAGCTCGTTGCCATGAAGTTGATGCTCATCTCGAAAGAGACCGCAGAAAAGCACTACGGGGAGCACAAAGGCAAGAAGTTCTTCGAGCCGCTGATATCGTACATCACATCCGGTCCCGTGGTAGGGATGGTGTGGGAAGGCGAGGACGTGGTATCCGTCAGCAGGAACATAATGGGCAAAACGAACCCTAAGGAGGCGATGCCCGGAACGATACGCAGTGACTTCGGCATGCAGACCGGGCGCAACATCATACACGGTTCCGACTCGCCCGAATCTGCCGATCGCGAGATATCGATATTCTTCAGGCCCGAAGAATTGGTAACGCACGAGAGAACGGTAGATCAGTGGATCTACGAGTAAGCAAACACCTTTCCCCCTAAACGGTGGAGAAATGGCGATAAGGCAGCCGGTGGTTAGCGTTCTGGGTCATGTCGACCACGGGAAGACGAAGCTTCTTGATACGATCAGAGGTACTTCCGTGGTCTCCAGGGAGGCCGGCGCCATAACGCAGCATATCGGAGCAACAGAAGTTCCGATAGAACACATATACAAAGTGTGCGGGAAGTTGATAGGGAATAAGAAGTTCACCGTTCCCGGATTACTTTTCATTGACACACCGGGACACCATTCTTTCATCACATTAAGGGCAAGAGGCGGATCGCTTGCGGACCTCGCGGTGCTCGTGATAGATATACGAGAAGGCCTAAAACCCCAGACCGTCGAATCGATAAGGATCCTGAAACAATATAAGACGCCGTTCATCATAGCGATGAACAAGATCGATACGATACAGGGATGGATCTCTGAAAAAGGCAGACCGTTCGTCCTCGCTGAGAGATCTCAACAGGAACATACCATGGCGGCATTCAATGATAAGATGTACAACATCATCTCGTTATTAGCGGCGGAAGGCGTTCCTGCGGACAGGTACGACAGAATAGACGATTTCACGAAAGCCGTCGCGCTGGTCCCGGTGAGCGCGAAGGAAGGGGAAGGGATAGCAGACCTCCTTCTGATGTTGGTCGGGTTAGCGCAGCGCTTCCTCGAATCGCAGTTGTCGAACGAGGAAGGGCCGGGGAAAGGAACAATACTTGAAGTGAAAGAGGAAAAGGGGCTGGGGCAGACGTTGGACATGATCCTGTACTCAGGGATCCTCCGGAGAGGGGATACGGTGGCGCTCGGGACAAGGGGCGCACCGATAATCACCAAGGTCAAAGCGATACTGAAACCCAAACCACTGGACGAGATACGCGACCCCAGGGACAGGTTCGATTCCGTAAAGGAATTGTATGCGGCCGCCGGAGTGAAGATATCGTGCCAGAGCATGGAAGGAGTTATCGCGGGAGCGCCGTTGGTGGTGGTCACCGGACAGAACGATCCCGCCGTTGCCGAGATGAAGGAAGAGGCATCCGTTAAAATAGAAACGCAGGAAGAGGGCGTGCTGATCAAGGCGGACGCCATCGGCTCGCTGGAGGCGCTGGCGTTCGAAGCGAAAGCGGCAAAGATACCGATAAGGAAGTTCGGCATCGGCGAGATATCAAGAAGGGACATCGTAGATGTGGCGGCATGCGGCACCCCGCTGAACAAGGTCATTTTAGGGTTCAATGCGGAGTTGTCAAAGGACGCCGCCGCAGAACTGGAAACGCAGGACATAAAGGTGTTCACCAATCAGGTGGTCTACAGACTCGTGGAAGAATATCAGCAGTGGCTTGACGACACCAAAAAGAAACAGGATGCCGATAAGAGATCCGAATTTTCGTTCCCGGCCAAATTCAAGATACTCCCCAACTGCGTGTTCCACGTAGCAAAGCCGGCGATCGTCGGAGTACGCATCCTGGCGGGAAGGCTGAGACCCAATCAAAGGCTGATAATGCCGGACGGCAGATCCCAGGGAAGGATAAGGAGCATACGTTCCGGTGAGGAAGTTATCAAAGAGGCGACGCAGGGGCAGGAAGTGGCCGTTGCCATCGACGACATCACCATCGGGAGACAGGCGGACGTCGGTGACGTGATATACGTGGACCTTCTGGAATCGGCGGCCAAGGAGATGTTCAAGATGGACATAACCGAGGATGAGAGGATGACACTGGATGAGACGGTCAACATCAAAAGAAAAGAAGAACCGTTCTGGGGGATGTGATATGTCCTACGAGCCTGACAATAAACAGCATTCCGCCCCCGTACTGATGGCTGAGGAAGTCGACAGATTCGTTGACGGACTTGCCAAGGCGGCGAAGACGAAGATCCGAATGCCCGAGGGATCCAACAGGATATGCGTCTGCGGGATGGGCGGGTCGGCAATGAGTGGGGACATCATCGCTGACGCCGTACTGACATCATGGGATGTGCCGATACAGATCATAAGGTCCATAGGCATACCGAACTGGGTCGATGAAAAGACGCTGGTGGTTGCGTCAAGCTATTCCGGTAACACAAAAGAAACACTGATGATGTACGACCAGGCAAAGGCGAAGGGATGCAAGATCATAGGAATAACATCAGGCGGCGAACTGAAAGATAAATGCCTGAGGGACGGCAACAGGCTGCTGGAGGTCCCGACGAACATGCAGCCCAGGAGCTCATCCGGGTACATGATCGGCTATCTTGCAAACATAATCGAATCAATGGGCGGCCCAAAGATAAAGGCCGAGCTCCTTAAACTGGTGCCGACGCTGCGCCGGTTCAGAGGCAGCATCTGGATGAAGAACAAGGGGAGCTATGCGAAGCAGATAGCAGAAAAGATACACGGAACGGTACCGGCGATATATGCCGCAGGCCCGCTGCTGTCGGTGGCGGTGAGATGGAAGAACCAGATAAACGAGAACTCAAAGATGCTGGCATTCAGCGGCACCATACCGGAAATGAACCACAATGAGATCATGGGATGGGCGGAATGCACGCACCGGTCAAAACTGATACCGCTGTTCCTGTGCGAGGAAGGGGCTTCCGAGTCCCTCATATCCATGATGAATGAGTCGATAAAAATACTGAGGGCCTCCGGCCTTGAGCCGGAAGTGGTCACCGTCTGGGGGAAGACCGAGTTAGAGAGGAGTCTGAAGGTGGTGATGCTCGGCGACTACGTGTCATTATTCCTGGCATCTCTGAACGGTGTCGATCCGATGGATGTCGGACAGATAGCGAGTTTCAAGCAAAGACTGGCGATACTCCTCGGTCGCAAGAAGGCCGATAAGAAAAAGATCAAGAAAAGCACAAAGGAAGAATCGCGTAACAGATAAAGGCACGGATGTGCTTTATCCGCGATCGTAGATGGTTGCGGGTCATGCGACATATATCGCGTGATGCCTTCTGATGATGATCCGGGATCGATCAACAGATCACACCGGCATCACAGCCGAATAGAGGCAACTCTACGAGGCGTCCTATTTGTTTACAACGATGATAAAACCGCCCGTGGCAACATTAATTATATAAAAAGTCGTTGACAGCCCGATGTACGAGGGGAAAGCAGGCTATGTGATTTCAGCGGCCATCTCTGCGGCAGCATCTTTATTTTTATTGCGTTCAATAATCATGTCAGAGCCCGGGGGGCCGCTATTTTTCCTGAATCCCGAAAGAATAGGGAGCATTGGAAATATACTCATCTATCTTATGACGGGCGCTCTCTTCATCGTGCTTTATGTCCTGATGTCGCTCTGTATCAAACACGCTAAGCGCCCATATCCGAAGATCTCATTGCGAGTCAGGCACAGCCTGATCGCCATAATGGCGGTCGCAGGGATTGTCGCCGTCTATTATCTTTTCAGAATGATGGAGTACGGCGGCTGGGTCAATTCGTTGATAGATCTGGCCATAGCTCTGATCGTAACAGCGGCGTCCTTCGTCCTCATATATTTTGAGAAGGAAAAGATCAATAAAGAATGGCTTCTGTTCATAGTATACGTGGTAGCAGCCATCATCATGGGGCTGAAGGTTGCAACACCCAACATGCTATCGAACGCATACAATCTGCACCACGCATCTGCCGTTGTCGACTCGATTTACAATGTTCTGCACGGCGTTCAATTCTCAGGGGATCAGACCGATCAATACGGGCACTACAGCCTCTTTTTCTACCTGCCTCTAAAGCTATTCGGGGAGAGCATGCTGACGCTCTCGGCCATCATGGGCGCGATATATGCAGCATCCTTCTTCTGTTTATGTGGGGCCATCCATATAACACTGAGATCAAATTACATGAAAGTACTTACTGCGATCGCAGCAGCACTGTTCGTAACGACCCTCACAGCAAACTCTATCTATTGGCAGAACCTGCCGCTAAGGGCGGTTTTCCCGTTCATAATGATATTCGTCGTAGCATTCTATGCAAAAAGAAAGGACCCTCTCACAAAAAAAGAATATGCGATCGGATCGATCATCTCCATACTTGCGATATTGTGGAATTTTGAGTCAGGTGTCGCGGTCTCAGCAGCGTGGTTCATGTACCTTATCATCAACTATTATCAGAAAAATGATTTCAATGCCAAGAGCCTCATCAAGAATATGTCGATCATCGTTGCCGCGATGATATTCTATATACTCGTACCGTTCATCACAGTCAATCTGTACAACTGGCTCGTGACCGGTTTCGACACAAATTCATTATTGTCGATAAAGGAGTTCGTCGGCTCCATGACGGATTCCGAGTATTTCGGTCGTTTGAACACAAAATGGATATGGTACACCCAGACCAACATTACGAGTATCTTCATGATGTTCTTATTTTTGGGGTGTATAGCGTGGGCCCTTAGGAGCACCAGCATGCTGTCAAAGAAAGGATCTCCGTCTGCGTTGCCCATATTGGCCGCCACCGTATCGATCACCGGTCTCGTCCTTCTGACGCAATGCATCAACCGGGCGGTCTCGGTACCGGGCCACGTATGGATATATGCTGCCGTGGCACTCGGCATAATCGCATCCGGGATGGTGTCCGAGATCAGGTCGATCAAAGGGTGGAAGAAATTCGAGTTATACGGTCTGTTGAAAGTATCGATATGTTCTTTGGCGCTAATCGGGCTGGCTCTGATGGGAACGGCCGGTATGGACCTCAAAGACAGCTTCGAAGATAAGCACGCCACGGGCGCATACGACAACCGGGCCTTCGTATCATTCGCGGAAAAGGTAGGGGCCAAGGTCCCAAAGGACACATTGGCGGTCGGAGAGGGCACGAGCGCTATATACTTGGAACTCGGCTGGGATAAACATTATTATAAATTCTATTCAACCGAAGTCGAGCTGAAAGATTGTTTTTCAAGCAATGATTCATTCTTCATAAAAAAATCACTCTCAACACACGTGGATACGATCAAGTACGGTCTGGCGTGGGATATAGTTTACAAAGGCACGACTTACGAATACTATGTGCGTAAATAATGTTCGTCAACAGAGGCCGCCAGTCAGTTAACGGCATCCCGATGCAAAAGCGGTCCGGCACACCCCTTCGCATCATCATCCGATCTCTGCGTATGCTGAAAGCACAGGACGGCCATCCCATCAGAAAAAGATATTCCAAAGAGCATTGCGGAATTACGATGCATAGTCGTTCGCCGACCAAAAGTATATAAGTTATCCTCTAATAACGCGCTAAATACAGGTGTATAAATGGTTGACTTTAAAGTGGTCGTAGGTGACGTCAAGACGGGAAGGTCGCACAAGGTGACCGTGTCCGGGCATCACGCCAACTCCCTTGTGGGAAAGAATATCGGAGAGGTAGTGGACGGGATATTCGTCGGCCTCCCTGGATACAAGCTGAAGATAACGGGCGGAAGCGACGGTAACGGCATTCCGATGCGCAAAGACCTCCCCGGTAACAAGAGAAGAAGGATCCTGCTGTCGAACAGCCTGGGATTCCATGAGGTCTATCCCGGCGAGAGGAGACGCAAGGCGCTCCGCGGCTCAGCGATATCGAATGAGATAGTGCAGATCAACATGGCCGTCGCCGAGTACGGTCCAAAACCGATAGAAGAGATTTTGGCCCCTCCGAAGGCTGAGGAAAAGAAATGAAGGTCCTCAAGCAGCCCGAGGTCAATATCGGAATGATAGGGCACGTCGACCACGGAAAAACAACGCTCACGAAAGCATTAAGCGGCGAGTGGACAGACAAACATTCCGAGGAGATCAAAAGAGGCATATCCATAAAGTTAGGATATGCGGACGTCTCTTTCTACAGATGCAAGGGCTGCGGCGGGAAAGGCACCGCCGATAAATGTAAGAACTGCGGCTCGGAGGCCGAGGTCATAAGGTCGGTGTCGTTCGTCGATGCACCTGGGCACGAGACCCTGATGGCCACCATGCTCTCCGGTGCGGCGCTCATGGACGGCGCGTTGCTTTTAGTGGCGGCGAACGAGAAATGCCCGCAGCCGCAGACCAAGGAGCACCTGATGGCGCTGTCCATCATAGGAATTGAGAAGATAATAATCGTTCAGAACAAGATCGACATAGTCACCAGGGAAGAGGCCCTTGAGAACTACAAGCAGATCAAGGCGTTCGTTAAGGGAACAATAGCCGAGAACGCACCCATAATCCCGGTATCGGCGCACCACGACGTGAATATAGACAAACTGGTGGATGCCATTGAGAAATACATAATATCGGAAATAAAAAGGGACGCCGATGCGCCGCCGCTGATGCATGTTGCCCGTTCATTTGATATCAACGCGCCCGGAGCATCCCCCAAGGACATCAAAGGCGGGGTGATCGGCGGCTCGCTGATACAGGGGACACTGAAGATAGGCGACGAGATAGAGATAGTCCCGGGCAGAAAGGTCGAAGCGGCCGGCAAGCAGACGTGGGAACGTATCACTACGAAAGTCGTTTCACTTCAGGCGGGCGGGAAAAGAACGGATGCAGTTTATCCGGGAGGGCTGATAGCCATAGGGACGGGACTTGATCCCGCAATAACCAAATCCGACGGCCTTACGGGAAGGATGATCGGAACTCCCGCATATCTTCCGGACGTGGTCCACGACTTCAAAATGAAGACGATACTTTTGGACAGGGTCGTCGGTACAGCATCAGACCTTAAAGTTGAAGAGATAAAGAGCAACGAGCCGCTGATGCTGAGCATCGGGACGGCGACAACGGTCGGCGTCGTGAAGAGCGCAAGGAGCGGTTCCGCCGAGGTCGTACTGAAGATACCCGTCTGCATAGTCAAAAATCAGAGAGTCGCCATTTCCAGAAGGATATCCGGCAAGTGGAGACTCATCGGGTACGGCATCGTAGAGCAGTGACATGCAATCCGTCGTTTTAGATACCAATGCGTTATTGATGCCGTTCGAGATGCGCATGAACCTCGATCTCGCGGTAGCATCTTTGCTCGGGGACGTGAGGATGGTCGTGCCGGGTCCGATGATCGGCGAGCTTAAGAATCTGGACAACAAGCATGCCAAGGCGGCGCTGATGCTCGCCCGGAAATACGAGATAATGCAGACGGACGGCACAGGCGATGATGCCATAGTGGAGGCGGCGATAAGGCTGAACGCGTACGTTCTCACCAACGACAAAGAATTAAGGAGACGATTAAGGTCTCTGAGGATACCGATGATATATCTGAGGTCGCACACCCATCTTGTCCTGGAGACCATCAGTTGAGAGGGTACGGCTGAGAATCCTCGTTCGTTGCCGGTTCCTTCCCGAGGTCCTTCAATTTAGACAGTATTATCTCTTTGCCGAACTCGCTTGATGCATACACCGGAATTTTGGTGCCCGCCTGAAGCAGGGCGCGGTCCTTTGCAACGTTGCGTATACATTCGGATGCGCATGCCGTTATCACGTCACAGAACTCGAAGAGCCTCAGCGCATCCTTCATTGACGTTCCTGTTGTGTGCACCGCAAATATCGCGACATTCCAGCCGAACGCATTGCGTATGAGCTCGGCATCATCCGCCTTCGTTATCGTCACACCGACCTTATTGCACCCCATCGCGAACGCCTTTGAAACGCCGCCGAACTGGTCTATGGTCGTTCTGACGGGATCAAGCACGCGTTCCCTGCCGATCGCGTCCAAAACAGATCCGATGGGCTCCGTCTCAACGATCCCGGAGATCCTTCCGCCCAATCCCTGTACCACTTCCGGATCATCAACAACGCACGTTCCGGTGCCGTCCGCCGCAATCACTGCTGAATCAAGGATGTTCTTCTGAAGTGCCATGCTCAGCAGTTCGGAGATCCCGAAACTAAGGAAATCGTTCATCCTGACCTGGCGGGATTCGGTGCACATACCGAAATGAGAGATACGGTATTCCATGTTCTCCCGTATTGTCGATTCGTTGAATTCGTCGATGTTGCGGTACTTTTTGAACAAAGGACAGAACTTGACCCTCGGTTCACCGATCTCGACCACTTTGCCGTCCTCTATGACCACCCTGGTCATACCGAGTGCTTCCATCACGTGCCTTGCCATTACTCTATGACCTCTGCCTTCTTGATCACGATGTCGGTAAGAGGGCGGTTGTGCCTGTCCGTCCTGGCCTTCGCGACCCTGTCAACGATCCCCATGCCCTCGGTCACCTCACCGAACACCGGGTGCGCGCTCGGTGTCCTCGTATCATCCCAGTCCAGGTATGTGTTGTCCACGAGATTGATGAAGAACTGGCTCCCCCCGGAGTTGGGGCGGCCGGTGTTGGCCATCGATATCGTCCCACGCATGTTGGAATGCCCCTTCACAAACTCGTCCTTTATGTTATATCCGGGACCGCCCGTCCCGTTGCCGTCAGGGCAGCCTCCCTGTATCATGAACCTATCGATCACCCGGTGGAATATCGTTCCGTCATAGAACCCTTTCTTCACAAGGTCTGTAAAGTTTGCCGTTGTGATAGGCATATCATCGTACAAAGAGATGATGATGTCCCCCATGCTCGTTCCTAATTTGACTTTCGCCATGGACACGCATGCACGTAATGATAAAAACCCTTTCCTGTTCGGAGATATGCGATAATGTATCGTGCATATACACAAAAAATGCAGAACGCAGACGACATCCCGTTGCTGTTGAACAATTAATACGATAAATCCCGAGTTTGACACTTAGCCCGACAGCATCCGCTGAGTGATGTGACCGTTGCATGAGGCCCGCACGTTCTCACTTAGCGTTTTCTATCATCCGAATGCGTCCATCGAAGCCTGTTTC
>JAITWO010000019.1 GCA_031285205.1 Methanomassiliicoccaceae archaeon
CGAAACAGGCTTCGATGGACGCATTCGGATGATAGAAAACGCTAAGTGAGAACGTGCGGGCCTCATGCAACGGTCACATCACTCAGCGGATGCTGTCGGGCTAAGTGTCAAACTCGGGTGATACTGAATATCATAGTCTGATGCTTGCCGGTCATTGCTCCCTCTCCCATTATGTTTATATCGTTTCCGTGCCTTCCTTTTTTTAAAGGAGCATTCATTTTCCGGGTGACGACGATGACCAGTATCGAGAACGCGAGATCAACGACCGGCACGAAGACGCGTGTCCAGGATACATGTCCGTTCAACGGCATGTGCCCCATATGCGTGGAAGACTGCAACGTATTATGCGAAGTGGCAAAATCAGCATTCAGGGGAAGGGAGGTCCTGTATCCCAGTATTGAGTATTTCGGGACGAGTACCTCCGCCGCAAACAAGGACTTCTACCTTGACTGGTCGCAAATCCAGATCATGGCTGAGCTGATAGGCGCGAAGGGCATTGAAGCGGATCCGGACGTGGCATTATTTGAAAATGCGGATATATCCACGGTTGTTGCCTCCGGGTCGAAAAGACCCATCCCTATGAAGATGCCGTTGCACATCGCCGGTCTCGGATCGACGGCTGTCGCAAAAAAGAACTGGAAGAGCATGGCGGTCGGCGCAGCTCTCGCCGGGGTGTGCCAGGTGATCGGCGAGAACATCTGCGGGATGGACAGCGAAGCCGTCTATTCCGCCGGAAAGGTACAGAGGTCGCCGGAGATGGACTTCCGTGTCAATTCGTTCAGGGACCAGTGGGACGGCAAGAACGGCGCCATCGTCGTTCAGACGAATGTCGAGGACACCAGGGGCGGCGTTGATGATTTCGTATTATCGAAGCTCGGTGTGGACATCATAGAGAGAAAATGGGGACAGGGTGCAAAGGCGATAGGCGGAGAGGTGCGGCTGACATCATTGGAAAGGGCTCTCGAGTTGAAAAAGCGTGGATATATCGTTGACCCGGACCCTGAAGATAAGGCGGTTCAGGAATCGTTCAAGGCCGGTCTTTTCAAAACGTTCGAGAGGCACAGCCGTGTCGGGTTCCCGGATGAGGCATCATTTTTAGAGGATATCGACAAGCTGAGGGGAAAGGGTGCGAAGAACGTGTTCCTTAAGACAGGCGCGTATAAACCGGAGGTCGTTGCTTTCACCATGAGATGCGCCTCGAAGGCGAAGATAGACCTTCTGACGTTCGACGGTGCGGGAGGAGGCACCGGGATGTCCCCGGTGCCGATGATGAACGAAATGAGCACTCCGACCGTCCATCTGTGCGCGCAGGTCATCGAATGTGCCAGAATACTGAAGGGACAGGGCAGGTTCGTTCCTGACATCTCATTTGCCGGAGGGTTCATCAACGAGACGCAGATGTACAAGGCGTTAGCGTTATCCGACCTCGGCGACGGCCCCATTGTAAGATCGATAGCTATGGCAAGGACCCCGTTGACGGCTGTGATGAAGGGCGACCGCTTTGCGAAGCTTGCGCAGGACGACAAATTACCGGCATCCTTCGCCGATCAGTACGGGAAGAAGCCGGAGCAGTTCTTCATCTCAAGTCACACGGTACAGAAGCTCAGGCCTGAAGCGAAGCTCGGAACGGACATACCCTGGGGAGCTGTCGGACTGTACACTTACTGGCATGACCGCATAGGCGGCGGCCTGAAACAGCTGATGGCCGGAACGCGTAAGTTCAAGCTCCGCTGCATTGAACGTGCGGACATCAACTGCCTGACCGAATATGCAAGCAAGGTCACGGGCATAGAGACAATAGATGCCAGAGCTGCGAGAGTGATGAAGGGGCTTCTCTGAACGCCCTGAAACTTTTTCTCATTCCTTTCGTTTTTAGGGGGAGTCATGAAGAAGAAGGACCTTGAGATAAGATTGCAGAAGGTGAAGAACTTCAATGACCCGGATGCTTCGCTCGAACAATACATGACCCCTGCCGTGATCGCATCGGATGTCCTCTTCACAGCATACTCGGAAGGAGATATACACAACATGGATGTCCTGGACCTCGGGTGCGGGACAGGTATGTTCTCAATAGGCGCGTGGATGCTCGGCGCGAAGAGCGTGAAAGGGTTCGATATATCGGAGAAGGCGATCGCCGTTGCTGAAGATAATGTCGGCGCGTTCGGCGCCGATGTTGAGCTGAACATACGTGACATAAAGGATGTTGATGAGAAGGCCGATACTGCCCTCATGAACCCCCCGTTCGGGGCCCAGAACCGCAGAGCGGACAGACCGTTCCTTGACAAGGCGATGATACTGTGCGATTCCGTTTATTCAATGCACATCGGCACCACGATCGATTTTCTGAACGAGTATGTGAGGTCCGCGGGAAGGGAGATATGTTTCCAGAGGAACTATAGGTTTAATATACCGCACACATTCCCGTTCCATAATAAGGAAAGGCATAATGTTGATATCATAATGATAATGATAAGGTGAATCCGTATGAAAGAGAAGAGAGAAGTTTTTCCGGGTGACGAAGTTGCCGTGGAAGAGGAGTATTTGGCATCGGACGGCACGTTCGCGTCCGACGGAAAGATATATGCGTCACAGATAGGGGTCTTAGAACTGGATGAGGAAGAGATGATCGCCCGTGTGATCTCCCCGAACCCTCCGAACATCCTGAGGGAAAGGGATGTCGTGTTTGCGATAATAGCTGATACCAGATCCACGATGGCAACGGCCGATGTTGTGGCCGTGGACGGAAAACTGAGAGACCTGGGCGGAGAGACGTACGCAACGATACATGTGTCCAAGATCTCGCCCGGCTACACTGACGATGTCTCCAAAGAGCTGAGGAAGGGGGATTACATAAGGGCCGAGGTCATCGGTACCAAGCCGTCACTACAGCTGACGACAAAGGCGGAACATTACGGTGTCGTGAGGGCATTGTGCTTCAAGTGCAAATCAGAAATGGCAAGGAAAGGAAAAACGCAGCTTTACTGCGGAAAGTGCGAACGCTCCGTCCCGAGGAAGCTTGCGGACGATTACGGAAATGTCGTCTTCTGAAGTTAGATTGGTCGCGTTGATCTCAGGGGGCATCGATTCTCCTGTTGCTGTCCATAAGATGGCCGCAAGGGGCGCGGATGTCATATTGCTGCATATGGACAACCGGCCGTATACGGACAGCAGATGTATCGAAAAAGTAAAGAAACTCGCCGCTCGCCTGAGCGATGTCTGTGAGAAGGAAATGCCGTTATATGTTGCGGACCACGGCATGAACCAGACGATCATCAGAAGAAGAAGCGACAGCAGCTATCAGTGCGTCCTCTGCAAAAGGCTTATGATGCGCGTTGCAAAGGAATTTGCGTTAAGGAACGGGTGCTCCGGGATCATCATGGGGGATTCGATGGGGCAAGTGGCGTCGCAGACGTTAAGGAACATACGGTCGGAATCATCGGACCTCGGGTTCCCTGTTGCGCGCCCGCTGATCGGCCTGGATAAACTGGAGATAGAGACGATGGCCAAAAAGATCGGGACATATGAGATATCCATAATCCCGGAGGCTCCGTGCGGCGCCGTCCCTCAGAGGCCGATAACGGAGGCGAATCTGTCCAAAGTGATGATGCTACAGTCTGAACTGGACTTTGATGATATGGTGAGAGCCTCGGCAGATTCCACAGAACGCATTCAGTAGATACCGCGGAACCCTCTTAATGCCACACAGGAGAATATCTTCTCCGGGTCGTAGACCATGTCCATTGTTATGTGATCAACGTAATCCAGCTGCACCCTTGACACGTACAGGGAAAGATTATCACTCACCGGGATCCTCAGATCATCGGCCTTGGCCGGTTTTATCAGCGTCGGTACGAGTGCCGGGCCGGAACATGTGGTGCTGAGACGATAATCCACTCCTTCCGAGATTATCATTTCCAATACTGCATCGTCGACCTTTATTTTCATAAACCATGTGAATATGTCATTATTAAAAATAATTATGGTGAGAACAGTAATTAATACCCGGGTTGTCATCTGAATGCGATGGTCCTGATACTTGACAGCTCTGCGCTGTTCTCCATGGAAGATCTGCCGGCGGAAGATATCGCTGTGCCGCCCGGTGTCATTGATGAGCTCAGACGGTACAATGACCGCCGCCTCGACAGATGGGGGGACCTGCTCAGAGTGTCGGAATGCACCAAAGCCTCTCTTGATAAGGTCAGAGGGGCCGCTTTGGGGAGCGGCGATGCCGGAAGGCTTTCCGACGTTGATGTTTCGGTGATCGCGCTGGCGATAGACCTTGACGGCATTGTTCTGACCGATGACTTTTCCATACAGAATGTCTGTAGCATAATGCACATCGAATACCGTCCCGTCGGAATGAAGGGCATAAAAAAGGTGGAGAAGTGGAACTACAGATGCAACGGATGCGGCAAGTGGTACAAAGAGAAACAGAACGATTGTCCTGTCTGCGGATCATCGATGAAAGCATGCAGGAAAAGATGATCACGGAAAGATACGTTTACACCGTATGAGGTTGCCCATCCTTCTTTTTCCTAGCAGTTTCATGCACATCCCCGTCCTGCGGTCGGACCCGAATGCGAAGATGTCCGCAAGCATCTTCCCTCTTGCCGCTGTCTTCAGCGGCTTGAGCATCACACGCGACCATTCCTTCTGATAATCTTCCAGAGGCCTTCCGGAGATCACCCGGTCTGCCGCAACATCGCCGCATATGCTGCCGGCGATCATTGCCAACGGGATCCCTCCGCCGTTCACCGATATCACGTGGCCGGCCGCGTCCCCGACCGTCATGCCGCTGTCCGTGTACGTTCTACTGACGGGGCCCTGACTCGGGACGTATTTTCCTTCCAGTTTATTTATGATGTCAAAATTGTGCTTGCCTACGAATTTTTCAAAATATTCTGTCAGTGTGCCGGATGCGAACTTCGGCGAAAAACCGACACCGACGTTCGCCTGCCCCCTTTTGGGGATTATCCAGCTGTACGCTCCCGGTGCTATGCCGCCGAAGAACATCACCACCACCGGATCGAATTCACCGCGAGCCTGTGCCGTGACCGCCGGATATGCCCCCTCCGGCCTCGGAAGTCCGAGACTGCGTGATACTCTTGACCCGGGGCCGTCGGCGCCGACTATCACCTTATATCGTATATCTCCTGCGGATGTTCTTGCCAGGCCGCCCTCTGTCCTGCTGAACGCGCATCCGGTGATCACCGTTGCTCCTGCGTTCTCAGCTTCCGATACCAGATATTTGTCGAATCTGTCACGGTCCGTCGTATATCCGCTGAACGGAATGTCTGATGCCTTCATCTTTGGGTCCACAAGCCTTATCGCGTTGATGTCCCTGAGCCTGAGCTCCTTCGGTATATCGAACAATCCGTCAATGTCGGCCGCCCTCGGGAACATGCCCCTTATCTCTTCGTTTGACGGGACGAACTCTCCGCAGCGAACGGGGACTCCGATATCACGCCTTCGTTCTATCAGCGTGACGGAAACGCCCTTGGATGCCGCATATCTCGCCGTCACGCTCCCCGCCGGCCCCGCACCGACCACCAGAACATCGGTTCTCATGGCCTCCATGGGATCACTTGTCGCGGCTCACGACGTATCTTGCCAGACCTGCCAGGGAGTCCTTGTGCACAGAGTCCTTGAGCGACGAGATGCGCGGTATCGCCCCTTCTGCGATGCTTCTTGCTTTTGTGAAACATCTGTCCACGGCGTCCGTCCCCTTTATGAGGTCCAGGGCCTTTTGCATATCGTCGTCCGTCATGTCCGTTTTTCCGAACAGCTCTTTTATTTTACTGCCTTTTTCAGGGTCCGCCATCGCGTATATGATCGGGAGTGTCGGCTTCCCTTCCTTTATATCGATGCCTATCTTCTTCCCGGTGGTCCTGTGATCCCCGATTATATCCAGAACATCGTCCACCACCTGGAACGCAAGACCCACTTCGAGCGCGAATTTGGAGACCGCGTCCGATGTCTCATCATCTGCGCCGGCCAGGTACGCGCCGGTCCTTGCGCACGCATAGATGGGCATCGCGGTCTTTCCGCGTATGATCCTCATGTAGTCGTTTTCGGTGACGACCGGTCTGTGCTCAAATTCCTTCTGAATGAACTCGCTCTCCGCCATCGCCGTGGATGCGTCCACCACCGCATCGACTATCCTCCTGTCGGTCGAACTGAACAGCTTGAACCCCATCGCAAAAATGAAATCTCCCAGTATCACCGCTTTGGTGACCGTGTACTTCTCATGCACCGTCCTGCGGCCGCGCCGTATCTCGCTTCTGTCGTTGATATCATCATGGACCAACGTGGCGATATGTATCATCTCGAATGCTGATGCCAGGCGCCGTATCTCTTCCCTTGAGTTCCCCCCGCATGCGTAATGTGAGAGGATGCACATCGCCGGCCGTATCTTCTTGCCTCCTGACGACGTGATATAATCGCACATCTCCTGCAGTTCCGGTCTATCCGATCTCAGAACATCCGCGATGTTGCGGTCGACCTTCTCCAGGTCTTCGGATATTGGCACGTACCACTGCTTCTCCATTGTCCTTCTTAAAAGAAAGAATGTACTTAAACCCTTCCAAAATGCGGTTCCCCTATAATATAATAAAAATAAGGGGATTGGAAATAGTTTTTACGGATGCAGGAACGCATCCGCGCCCAGGCCGCACAGGTCTATGATCGGTCCGGGGAACACTCCTATGACAACGACCGCGACGGCACATACCGCCACCGCGACCTTGAAGCTGAAGTGGATCTTCAGTCTGTCCTTTGTTGTTCCCTTGTCAACGTACATCGCCTTGACCACCTTTGCGTAGTAGTACAGCGATATGGCGCTGTTGATCACCGCTACGGCAACAAGCCACGTCCATGTCCCGCCCTCAAGCGCGCTCGAGAACAGGATGAACTTCGCATCGAACCCTACCAGTGGGGGTATCCCTGCCAACGAGAACAGGAACAGCAGCATGGCGAATGCCAGCAACGGCGCACGCTTTGACAGCCCTCTGTAATCGGATATGTTCTCTCCCACGCCGCGTGCCGCCAGCGCCGCCACTACGACGAACGCCCCTCCTTTCATGAAGACATGCGCTATCATGTAGAACAGACCGCCCATCATCGCATAGTCGGTGGCCACGGGCAGCACTATCAGAATGTATCCGGCCTGTGCTATGCTCGAGTACGCCAGCATGCGTTTTACGGATGTCTGCGATACCGCGACGATGTTGCCCACCGTCATCGTTATCGCAGCGAGTATCGCGAACACCCATTGCAGTTGGTGCGTCGTTCCGGTTATAAGGTGCGAGGCCATGAACAGCATCAGGAAGATCTTGAAGAATACGACGAATCCCATCTTCTTCGATCCTATCGCCAGGAATGTCGTCACCGGAGTGGGCGCACCGTCGTATACATCAGGGACCCACGCGTGGAACGGCACCATGCCGATCTTGAACCCGAAGCCTGCGAGCAGCGTGACGGTCGCTATCATGTAAGACCACGTTACGTCCGCGGCGGCGAGATGGTCTATTATCCCGGAAATGTTCAGTGTTCCCGTGAGCCCGTATATCAGCGACATGCCGTATATGAACAATGCCGTTGAAAGTCCGCCGGTTATCAGGTACTTCACTGCCGCTTCCGATGACCTCGGGTCGTTCTTCTTCATCGCGACCAATGCGAACGACATTATGCTTGCCAACTCGATGCCGATGAACAGCGATATCAGCTCGTCCGCTGAGCAGACAAGCATCATGCCTACCGTTGCTATCGCCAACAAAGAGAAGTACTCTCCGTTGCGCCTCCTTCTTTCGGTGCCGGGCACCGACATCAGGGATGTTATGGAAAGCACCGTCAGGAACAGCAGCGCCATCAGCCCTGCGAAGTCGTTGAACGAGTACATGCCCGCGAATGTTCCCGTGTACCCGTCATACATCATGTATGCGGTCACACCTATCGCCGATAATGCGGCAAGGGTCATGAACACCGCCGTCATCTTTTCGCTCCTGGACCCTATGGCCGGTGCCAGGAGGGCTGCCACTATGAGTATTAAGTGCGGCGCTATCGGTTTCACGTAGTCGATGAACGCTGTGATATCGAACGATACCATCAGACCACCCCCGCGATCTGTACGGTCTCAATCACTTTCATCACGATGCCCGGCATCAGACCGAACAGCGCTATGAGCGCGCAGACGATGCCCATCGATATCCCTTCGGGTTTGCTCACATCGTGGACATGCGACAGATCTATCTTGTCGGTCTCACGACCGAATATCGACCTCTGCATCGCCCAAAGGTAATAGCCTGCCGTCAGCAACAGCGACGCCAATGCGAACATCACCGCCCACAGGTACTCCGTCCCCTGGAGATACTCGAAGAACGAATATATTATACCAAATTCCGCAACGAAGCCCACCAGTCCCGGCAGACCTAACGATGCCAGGAATCCGAACATCATGAACGCCGCGAATATTGGCATCTTCCCTGCAAGGCCGCCGAGCAGGGATATCTCCCTTGTGCCGGCGTTGTGCCCCACCAGTCCGCATACCATGAACAGCACCGCGGTTATCAGTCCGTGCGCGAACATCTGGAATATGGCAAAGCTCACTCCTATCGAAGATAACGTTGCTATCCCGAGCAGCACCATTCCCATGTGACTGATCGACGAGAACGCCACCATCTTCTTGAGATCGTTCTGTGCTATGCAGGCATACGCACCGTATATTATCGCAACGAGTGCTATCACTATCATCGCGGACTGCCATGCCTTGGCCCCCTCCGGGAACACGTCCAGACATACTCTTATGATACCGTATGAGCCCATCTTAAGCATCACACCGGCCAGCAATACACTGCCTGCGGTGGGCGCTTCGACGTGCGCATCCGGTAACCATGTGTGGAACGGCACCAGGGGCATCTTTGCGGCGAATCCCAGGAACAGCATCCCGAAGAGCGCCGCCTGCATGAACGTATCCATTCCTGCGAGTGCGAGCTTTACCTCATCGAACCCGAAGTTCAGCGGACCGCCTGCGGCCGCTTCCGTGGCCATGGCGAATATCGCTATCAGCATCACCAGGCTGGCCACATGGGTGTAGATGAAGAACTTGATCGCCGCATAATGTCTGCGGGGGCCTCCCCATCCCGATATCAGGAAGTACATCGGTATCAACGTCACTTCCCAGAATATGTAGAACAGGAAGTAGTCGTGCGCCATGTACACTCCCATCAGGCCGACCTCCATCGCCAGTATCAGCGCGAAGAACGTGTTGGCGCTGTTGCTCTCCGAGCTTGAGAATATTGATACCACAAGCACCAGCAGCGCTGTGAGCGCCATCATCAGCAGGCTCATCCCGTCAACGTACAGCGAGAACGAGATCACTATGTAATCGGTGTCTATCCATGTCCAGCTGTCCGCATCCAGGTACGGTACCGTCGCGGTTGCCATCACATACGCGTACACCATCGTGAGTGCCAGCGTCACGGCGGAGAATATTATCGCCACCCATTTCGCGTTGTTGCGGTTCCTGTGTGTGAATGCGGCGAACACCGCACCCATTAACGGTACGAGCAGCAGAAGGACCATGAACGGTATGTCATTGAACAGATCCATATCAGAGACCTCCTGTTGTCACGAGCACATAGAGCACGATGACCGCCGATATCAGTCCGACCGCCATGTACATCAGGTAATCACGAACATTACCTGTCTGCATCTTCCTCAGGCTGCCTGATGACCCTACCACAGAGTTCGCCAGTCCGTTGACCGTGCCGTCGATCATGTTCTTGTCCACGTAATCCACTCCCTTCGCGACGCTGTACCCTAATTTCCATGATATCTGATCGTACAGCTGCGGGAAGAAGTACCTCGCCGCAAGGAACCTGTACAACCTTGATTTCCCGCTGGCCGTGAGGCGCGACGGGTCAAGCGATCCTCTTGCGTAGATCAGGTATGCAAGCAGTATGCCTATCAGAGCGACAGCAAGCGAAACGTAGGTCCATACGTTCGTGAGTATCGCATCGAGTATGTGTCCCGGCGTGTGTCCATGCCCTCCCACAACGAAATCTCCGCTGATCACGCTGAACGTTATAATGTCGTTCAGCCCGAGGAATATCAGGAAGCCTGATCCCACCGCGAACACCGACAGTATCATCAGCGGCATTGTCATTGACTTCGGTGATTCCCCGTGACAGTGTATCGATGCGTCCCTTGGTTTTCCCTTGAACGTCAGGAACCACAGCCTGAACATGTAGAATGCGGTCATGAATGCCGTGATCAGGGCAAGGACGAACAGCAGCATGAATATCTGCCCCTCCAGTCCGAGCGACGATGGTTCCATCACCGCTTCCAGTATCATATCTTTGGACCAGAACCCACTCAAGAACGGGAATCCGGCTATTGAAAGACAGCCTATGAGCATGGTGAGCGAAGTTATCCTCATCTTCTTACTCAGGCCGCCCATACGGCGCATGTCCTCCGTCCCTACCGCATGTATCACCGAACCGGCGCACATGAACAGTAGTGCCTTGAAGAACGCATGGTTCATCATATGGAACACGCCGGCGGTGTATCCGACGGTCGCTTCCACATCACCGTGTGCCATTTCGGTGGCTATTATGTAGCCTCCGGCAC
Organism: Methanomassiliicoccaceae archaeon; assembly: GCA_031285205.1. Lineage (GTDB taxonomy): Archaea > Thermoplasmatota > Thermoplasmata > Methanomassiliicoccales > Methanomethylophilaceae > Methanomicula. The sequence continues at coordinate 10,627 of JAITWO010000019.1, forward strand.
CCAGGGCCAATATCATGTACCCTAGTTGCGATATTGTGGAATATGCAAGCACACGTTTCAAGTTCATGTTGTTAAGCGCCATCGTCGCTGCGATGAACGCCGTGATCCCTCCTATTAGGGCGACCACGAGCATGACCTCCGCGCTCTGTATGAACAGGGGGTATGACCTTGCAACAAGGTACACACCGGCCTTGACCATCGTCGCGGCGTGTATCAATGCCGATACGGTCGTGGGACCGGCCATCGCATCCGGCAACCAGTCCTGCAGCGGGAACTGTGCACTCTTTCCTATCACACCGCCGAATAATAACAGCGCTCCGAGCATTATGACCCCGGTATCGACCGTTGCCATATTCGCCGGGTCGAACAACACTGTGAAGTCAAGGCTCGTGAACGCCCAGAGCAGTACGAACAGACCTGCCATGAAGCATACATCCCCCAGCCTTGTGACCAGGAACGCCTTCTTGGCTGCCGAGGCTGCCTTTACGGACGCTTCGTCCCCCTCGGGGTGCCTGAACGCCCAGAATCCTATCAGCAGGTACGAGCATACGCCCATTATCTCCCAGAAGATGAACATCTCGAAGTAGTTGCTCGAAAGGACCAGGCCGAGCATCCCTGCCAGGAACAAGGCTATTTCAGCGTAGTACCTTCTCTTCCTCTTCCCTTCGCCGTGCATGTAGCCTATCGAGTAGATGAATATCAGAAGCGATATGAACGACGCGAACAGCATCATTATGCACGTCAGGCTGTCTATGTAGATGCCAAAGTTCAGCTCGTACTTACCGAATGCGAGCCATTTGAACGGTTCGGGTGCGAATGCGTCGCCGCTGCCTGTGAAGAACTCGTATGCCACGAGCGCAGACAGTGCGAAAGCGATCACTGCCGAACCTATGGCGATCGCCCCTCCGCCCTCTTTGAACTTGTTACCGAAGAATCCCACCACAACGAACGCTATGACCGGGAATAACGGTATCAGCCATGCGTATTCCATGAACGATATGCCGAACACCATCTTACCACCTCAGCGACGTCAGTTCGTCTATGTTGGTCGTCTTCCTCGTCTTGTATGCATGCAGCAATATGGCTATGCCGACACCCACTTCCGCAGCCGCCACGGTTATCGCCGTGATGACGAATATGTGCGCCAGCGGGGCGGCGGGATACGTCGCTGCGAACGCGATGAAGTTTATGTTCGCCGCATTCAGCATTATCTCTATGCACATGAGTATCACGATCGCGTTCTTCTTGGTCAGCATGCCTATCAGGCCGACGCTGAACAGCATCGCGGAGAGCAGGATGAACAGCTCAATCGGTATCATCGTCATCATCCTCCTTTGCTATTTGGACCCCTCCTATTATCGCGCCGAACATCAGTAGCGCAAGGATCAGGAGCACGGGGCCGTAATTCTCGAACAGTTGATACGGTATCGACTCCTCCTGCAGGTTGCCGTCATCATCCGGTGAGTACGGCGGGTTCACGAACTCACTGTCATTGGGGTCTGCGAACCATCCGCCTGACACTGCCGTCAGTGAGAACAGTATCACCACGGCGGCCGCTATCGCTATGCCCGGCAGGACCGCTTTCTTATTCATCGCTCTCATCCCCCATGATCTTGCTCCTTGTGAGCATGATACTGAACGCGAAGACTATCGTCACCGCGCATGTATACACCATCAGTTGCACGATGCCGACGAACTCAGCTTCCAGGAAGAAGTACGTGATGGCCACGCAGACGGTCGTCAGCGCAAGGTAGAACGCGCTATGCATCGCCTCTTTTGATATCACCACGAACACTGCGGAAGCGACCGCGATCACGATGATGCACAGGAACGCAACCATATCCAGATTGTCCAGCAGATATCCCAAGAAGTCCCACGCACCGTCTATGACCCCTCCGAGCCAGCTTGCAAATTTGTCTAACACTCCCATCAGAGCACCTCCTTTATCGTGATGGCGCCCTTGGGGCACTCGATCACGCAATTCTCACAGCAGATACATCTGCTGACGTCGAACTTCGGGACCTTTATCGGTTTTCCCTTATCATTCTCGCCGACCGTCTGCATCTCTACCGCATCGGTCGGGCACACCTTCACACATTTGGTGCATCCGATGCACTTGCCCGCGTTCAGTTCGGGCCTGTCGGTGATGTGGTACGCGACCGGTCCCCTTTCCGGGTCCGACAGAAGATGCTCCTCCAGGTGCACCTCCATCCCCGGCGTGGGGTTCGGCCACGCGAGCTTGCGCGGGCCGTATATAAGTTCCTCGCGGGTGAACGCCGCGAGTTCGTAATCGGGCGTGACTATCATTGCGTTCACCGGACAGTATTCTGCGCAGTATCCGCACATCATGCATCTTCCCAGATTCACCTGCGGCCTCTGCACCTTCTTTCCGTTATCATCGGAATCCACGATCTCGATGCACTTGGTGGGGCACATCCTCATGCATACGCCGCACCCGACGCACCTCTCATATATGAGACCGGGGCGCCCGCGGTAGTTGTCCGGGAGCCATTCCTTCTCATACGGGTACATTATAGTGACCGGTCTGTGGAAGGTTGTCTTGAACATCTTCTTCAGCGTGACCCACATCGGCTTCAGGACCCAAAGCGTCCTCGCGTTCCTTCCCTTCGGGAATTTGTCAAGGTACTTTATCACCATAATATCCCTCCCGCCAAAAGTATGGCAACAGTGATCCCCAGATTGATGACCGCAAGAGGCATCAGCACCTTCCATCCTATGTTAAGGATCTGATCGGTCCTCACACGGCAGTGGGCCGCCCTCACCCAGGCGAACACAAAGAACACCAGGAATACCTTCAACAGGAACACTATCTCCGGTAACCATGATGCCTGCTGCTCGACGCTTATGAACGGCACGTACCATCCGCCGAGGAACATTATCACTATCAGGGCGCATGCTATGTACCCTCTGAAATAGTCCCCTAACATTATTAGGCCCCATTTCATTCCCGAGTACTCTGTCTGCCACCCTTCCACCAGTTCCGCCTCCGCCTCCGGAAGGTCGAACGGTATCCTTTCCGCTTCCGCGATCGCGGACACGATGAACACTATGAACCCCAGGAACAACGGCACAATATACCATGTGCTGTTCGCCTGCGCGTGCACAATGTCGTTTATATTGAAACTTCCGGCAAGCAGCGAGACCGATGCGAACACCAGCAGTATGGGGACCTCATATGCTACCATCTGCGCCGCCGCCCTCATTCCGCCGATCAGTGAATATTTGTTGTTCTGAGACCAGCCGGCCACGAGTATCATCAACGGTGCAATGGCGAACAGGCCGAATATTATCAGAAGTCCCGTCCCGTAATCAACAATGAACCACCTGTCGCTCAGCGGTATCATGCATGCGATCAGCACCGACGTCCCTATGAGTATCGTCACTGCCCACATGTACCCTTTCTTGTCCGCCTTCGCAGGGGTTATGTGCTCCTTGAGGAACGTTTTCAGACCGTCGGCAATGTTCTGCAGATAACCGAGCGGGCCTATGCGCGTGGCCCTCCTGTCCATCATCCTTCCGAGTATCTTACGTTCCTCCCATATCATCGTTATATTGACGATGAAACCGACCGCGAATATCACCACCACCATCAGAACGATGGAGATCAGGTTGACGAACATGTCGTTGCCCACAAGGAACGTCGATACCCCGTTGCCCGGGAATAAGAGATTCACGAGCCACGCTATCGCCCCGCCTATCAGCTCCCATAATTTGTGGCCGATATCGTACGGAAGGTTGTATACCGCACTGCCTCCCTTGATGTACGGATAGAACGGATTGGCCATCGGATCGGTGAATTTTATCCAATTCAATATACTGTCGTACGGCATGATATCACCTGTCGGTCTCCCCCAGACACATGTCCAGTGTTCCCATTATTGCAGGGATGTCAGCTATCCTGACGCCGTTCACAAAGTGCTTTGATGCAGATACGTTCACGAATATGGGGCTTCTGACCTTCAGCCTGTAGGGTTTGTCGGTCCCGTCTGACACCAGATACATCAGACTTTCTCCCCTCGGGTCCTCCAGCCTTGCGAAGTGCGTCCCTTCAGGAACTCTCCTGGGCACTTTGATGCGCGTAGGCTCCGTCTTCGGTATGGACTCGAGCTTTGCCATCGCCTGCCTTATTATGTCGCAGCTCTGGAACATCTCCTCCATCCTTACCTTATATCTTCCGTAGGAGTCGCAGTCCTTGCAGACGGCGACGTCCCAATCAAGCAGATCGTAGTTTATGTACGGGTCATCGCGGCGTATGTCGAAGTCCACTCCGGACCCTCTCATTGTCGGCCCCGTAAGGCCGTAATTGGCAGCATCCTTGCGGCTTATGATCCCCGTTCCCTGCATCCTTGACAGGAATATCGAGGATTCGTCCATCATCGCAACGAGTTCCCATATCATCTTCTCAAAGCGGTTCACGACTCTCAGACAGTCCCTCTCGAAGTAGAATGGCATGTCGTTCCTCACGCCGCCTATGCGCGGATAGTTGGTCGTCAACCTCTGGCCGCATAATTTGACGTTCAGGTCAAGGAACAGCTCCCTCTCCCTGAGCGCCCACAGGAACACCGTCAGGTTACCAAGGTCAGTACCCATGGCGGCCAGCCACATCAGGTGCGACTGTATCCTGCACATCTCATCCGCCACGACGCGCAAGTACTTCGCCCTGTCGGAGAGTTCTATGCCCATCGCCTCCTCCACTACTTTACAATAGACATGAGACCACGTCATTGATGCCGAGTAGCATAAACGGTCGGCCATCGGGATTATGAGAGGATACGTTCTGTTCTCGCATTCCTTCTCCCATCCGCGGTGCAGGTACCCGATCACGGGCTCCGCATCCTTGACTATCTCTCCGTCCGCCCTTATCTTCAGTGTCCACAGCCCGTGTGAGAACGGGTGCTGCGGTCCCATCGTTATCCACATTGTACGGTCGTCCGGCATCATTCCTGCCCCCTGAGCTTATATGATTTCCTGAACGGGAAGAACTCGTAGTTCTGCGGCGTCAGCAGCCTTTCCAGCTTCGGATGCCCCTCGAACACGATACCGAAGAGCTCGTACGTCTCCCTCTCATGCCAGTTCGCGCCTTCCCATATAAGGGCCACCGAATCTATGCGCGGGTCGTCGTTCGGTATATCCACGGTGATCTCTATCACCATCCCCGTGCAATAGTTGGAGAGATGGTACACCACCTGAAGGCGGTCCGTCCAGTCCACTCCGCAGAGCGAGGTTATGTGCTCGAAGTTGAATGCATCCTTCAGATATTGACATAATGCCCTTATCGACCTTCTGTCGCATGAGAAGTACATCCTGCGCACGGCCGTCCTCTTCAACACCGTGGTATAAGAGAACTCGGTCTCCACGCCTGCTGCGATCTCCTCCGCAGTTGGCGCCTCTATTAGTTTTTCGGGCATGCTCAGTCCTCCATGAAAACGCCTCTTTCGAAGTACGCAGTTATCTTCTTCTGCAATAGCATAAAACCGTCGATCATGGCGTCCGGCTTTGCCGGACATCCCGGGATGTACACATCCACCGGGACTATCTGGTCCGTTCCCTGCACGATGTTGTATGAATCATACCAAGGGCCTCCAGATATGGCGCATTCGCCCATCGCCACCACCCATTTAGGTCCGGGCATCTGTTCGTACAGCCTCCTTATGTCCGGACGCAACTTTTTGGATATCCATCCGTTTATCAGAAGGACGTCGGTCTGTCTCGGCGATGAACGGTAAATGGTGCCCAAACGTTCGGCGTCGTACTTCGTGTTCGATGCGGCGGCCATCTCGAGGGCGCAGCAGGCGAGCCCGAAGTGCAGCGGGTGTATCGAGTTCTTCATCGCCCACGCCCATATGGGGCCTGTGAGCCCGTCAACGATCCTTTTCGTTCCGGCGCTCAGCATGTTGTTGATCATAGCCGATGACCACGTCATGAATTCGTTCGCGCTCATGGCGACCGCGTGCGGATACAATCTCATATCCATATCTTTCCCTCCTTTTTCAGAGCGTAGGCCACACCGATAAGGAGGATGGCGAGGAACAGGACCGCCCATACTTTGGCCGTGTCCGACAGTTCCGAGAACGAGACCGCCCATAGCATCAGGAACGTCGCCACAAGGTCGAACACTACGAACATTATACCGAAGACGTAGTACTGGAACTTGAACTGGACGCGCGCATCCCCTATAGGTTCGGAACCGCACTCATAAGTCGCATCCCTCCACACAGAGGGTTTATTGGGTCTGAAAAACCTCGAGAAAAGCCATGCGATCGGGGCGAATCCTATCGCGATCAAAGCGAGGATCACCACTGGCAGGTATTCCGTGATTAGTGACATTGAGCTTCCGCATGACGTGTAATTATATAAAAGTTCCAACAAAAAAGGTTATTTTGCGCGCGTGTGAATATATAATAAAAGCAATTCTCAGGGCAGGGTTTATTAACGGACACTGCCATCGCGAAACAGGTGCATAAAATGGCCAAGAAGATCGGTTTCATCGGCGCGGGCAACATGGCAGAGGCGCTGATAAAGGGCATCATTGACACGGGACTGTACTCGAAGGACGATATCACAGCGAGCGAGCTGTGGGAGCCCCGAAGGAAGTACATGGCCGACAAATGGGGGATCGAGGTCCATGCGGATAACGTGAAAGTGGTCAAAGAGGCCAAGTTCCTGGTGCTTGCGGTGAAACCGCAGCAGATAAAGGAGGTGTTCGCATCAACAGAAGGCCATCTGACCAAGGACCATCTGATCATGTCGATAGCCGCCGGGATCACGCTCGCAGAATTAGAATCTAATGAGCCAGCATCTCGTTTTATACGTGTTATGCCCAACCAGCCGTGCATGGTTTTGGCCGGAGCGTCCGCATTTTCACGCGGATCTTATGCGACCCCCGAGGATTGTGCCGCGGTGGACCGCGTCCTTAAAGCGGTCGGCACCTCTGATGAGGTGAAGGAGGAGCTTCTTGACACTGTCACGGGGCTGAGCGGCAGCGGACCCGCATACGGGTACATGATCATTGAAGCGCTGTCAGACGGCGGCGTCCTCATGGGGCTTCCACGGGACATCGCATTGAAGCTTGCCGCCCAGACGATGCTGGGGGCGGCGAAGACGATACTGGAAACGGGCGAACAGCCTGCCAGGATGAAGGACATCGTATGCTCTCCTGGAGGCACCACCATCGAAGCTGTGAAAGTGCTTGAGGAGTGCGGCCTCCGATCGGCGCTTATCGCTGCCGTTGAGGCAGCGACACTGAGATCAAAAGAACTGGGAAAGAATAAGTGATCACTTTCTCATCATTGATCTTAACATTCCGGTGAGTATTCGTGGCGAGTTGGCCCAGATGGACCCGGTCTTCCAGTCGAGGTCCTTCTTGTTGCATACGGTCGATGTCATCAGCCTTTCGCCCTCTTCTTTTATTGACCATAGTCCCTTCTCGCGCTCGCGCGCGTCTTTAATTAATAATATATCATCTATCCTTCTGAGCAATGTCCTTGCGGTGCCCGTCCTTCCTGTGCGCTCATCATACTCTTCCGACGATATGCGACCGCATCTGTGCTCTATCCGTGCCAGTTCCGATGCGGCGTCGTATGATGTTTCCGCAATATCGTCACGGGTCATCCATCTTGTCTCGTAGGACAGCGTATGCTTCCATGACGGATTGTCCAGGATCCTCCTGTGTTCTTCCAGTGTGCGCGCGAAGAACCTGTACCCCCACCTTTCCGGGTCTTCGAAGGCTCTGCTGCCCGGGTCCACGAACGGGGCGAACGGGGCGTTGTAGATGTAGAGCGGTGCATTCTTTCCAACCATGTTCCATAACCGTTCGGATACTCTGACCGTATCCATTGCCGACTCCCTTGTCTGTTCCGGAAGTCCCGTCATGTAGAAGAGATCGAACCTTGAGCACCCGTTCCCGAGTGCTTTCTGTATCGTCATCTCAATGGATGCGTTATCATAATTCCTTCCTGTGGCCGCACGGACATGTTCGTCGTGCGAGTCCGGCGAGAACTGCATTGAGTACTCGCCTAATGCGCTTTCCGCCATCTTGTAGAACTCCTCGCCCGCCGGCCTGAAAAGTTCCAGGATAAGGTGATTCTTTATGCCTCTTTTCTTGACTTCGGCGAAGAAGCGCTCCGCATAATCCTTCCCGGCCTGCCTCAGGTCCCCGACGACGAACACCGGCGACCTGAGATAGTCCTGTATCGCACCTATATCATCCGCCACCCTCTCCGGGCTCCTGAATGCGGGCCTGCTTCGGCAGAGGACCTTTTTATTGGCAAAGGCGGAGCCTCCGCATTCCGCGCATGCGCATGAGCATCCGCGCACCGTGAACACTGATGTTAACGGCAATTTATCCCATCCGTACCACGGAAGTGCGCCTTTTATGTCCCTGTGCCTGATGACATTCCGTATCATCGTCCCGTAATCGAATCTCACGTGGTCGATGTCCTCGGGTATGAATGACACGGGGTTCACACGGACCTTTCCGTCCCTGTCCTTCCACGCCAGGTTCGGAACGTCGGAAAGGTCCCCGCCCTTCGTCAGGATGTCCATCAGCTTAACGTGAGGCACCTCCGTGGAGTCGCCGCGCATTACCATATCCACTTCGTCCCTCCTCATCAGCTCCTCATAAAAGTAGGATGACGTGAATCCCCCCAACTCTACGACGGCGTCCGGGTGATGCCTCTTGACCATCTTTGCAACTTCCAGCGCACCGTGCGCGTGGGGCATCCAGTGAAGGTCGATGGCGAATATCTTTGCATCAAGCTTCTGTATCTTCTTCTCGGCGTCGAACCTGCTGTCGCTGAGCATCTGAACGGCCAGGTTGACGATCCTCGTCCTGTATCCTGCCTCTTCCAGATGGGCGGATATGGTCATGAAGCCCATCGGATACATCTCAAAGACGGGAGATGAGGGCACAAGATCGCTTATAGGTCCGTAGAATATCGGTTTTTTTCTGAAGTCGTACACGCTCGGTGCGTGCAGGAAGATGATGTCCGCTGTCATCCGACCACCATTGTGACGTTTTTATATTAATTACTGCCCGAACCTTCTTGACCGCAACTGGTATGACCTTATTGCTCTCATTAGGTCCATCTTTCTGAATCCTGGCCAATATACATCAGAGAAATGCAACTCCGAGTACGCCAGCTGCCATAACAGGAAATTGGATACACGCAGTTCGCCCGATGTCCTTAACACTAGGTCCGGGTCCGGGAGGTCCGGCGAGTACATGTGCCCGGATATCAGCGATTCGTCTATGTCATCAACTTCCAGCTCGCCGTCCTTCACCTTCTGCGCTATGATCTTTATCGCATCCTTTATCTCCTGTCTCCCGCCGTACGCTATCGCCATGTTGAGATGGAAATCGGAATATGATGATGTCCTTTCTTCTGCGTATCTTATGGCATCGGCCACCTTGTCCGGCATCATGTTTATGTCGCCGATCACTTTCAGTTTCACGCGGTTCTTGTGTATCCTCTCGTCCTCTGCGAACTCGAACATCGTCTTTTCGAGAAGGTCCATCAGGAAGTCCACCTCATCCTCCTTTCTGGAGAAATTCTCTGTTGAGAATGCGTACACTGTCAGTATCTTCACGCCGAGGTCCATGCACCATTCGAGGACCTCTTCCAACTTTTCTTTTCCTTTCTGATGTCCCTGCTTCGCATCGCCGTTCAACGTCTCCTCGGCGTACCTACGGTTGCCGTCCATTATGACCGCGACGTGTGCAGGTATGCGGCCCTGCCTTATCTCCCGTTCAAGCTTCTGCTCGTAACGGCTGTATGCCTGCCCCTTTATGATGTCCGATATCGGGGACATTTAGCTGAAGTCCTCCGGCACTCCGGCAGACCTCAGGCCCATATCGAAACAGCCTATGGCCGCGACTGCCCCTATCGTCCCTTTGGTCCCTGTTATCTCTATCACATCTACGCCGCATCTCTTTGCGACGTCGAGCGCATCATCCACCTTGAATATTATGCGCTTTGCATTCCATCCGAAGTCCTCCAGCTCCTTCGGGATGCGGAGCCCTTCGAACACTGTCATGACGGTGTTGTCCGAATATGTGCTCTCGGCGAGGAACTCCTTTGCATATCCGATCAGTTTATCCCTCTCGTTCGGTTCGACGGCGAACGAGACCGCCGTGGAACAGCAGTTTGTCGTCTTGTTGGGAACGAGCGGGTTCAGTTGGATTATCTTGTGATCGATGTATTTTCCGTACGGGCATTTCGCCCCTAAGTTCATCGTGGTCACCCACGACGCCCCTTTTTCTTTGGTGTCGGTGTCGTCCACCCCTATTATCACGCGCACCATCTTCGGCGTCACTATCTCGACTTCCGCATAGTGGGCGCCGCCTATCTTGAAATTATCCGGATATATCGTCTCAATGACATTGCTGCATTGCGGTATGCACGCCCCGATGCCCACCGATGCACCTGCCAATCCCATCCATTTGGTATGTACGCGGTTGCCTTTCACGATCAGTGACTGTATCCCCTGTCCTCCCAGGTGAGCCGACACCGGACCGAAGTTCACCGGTGCTTCGCCTATGGCGGTGTCCATGACGATCGTGGTTCCGTCGGTGGATATGTTCTTCAATATCCCGCCGGTCCTTTTCCTGTTCACCACATCCCATTCCACCGGGCCGCGCGAAATGCATTTCTCCACTATCTGCGCCACCCCGTTCTCCTCGTCCACCATTGTGTAGAACCCCTGACAGAACAGTTTCCCGTACTTTTCCCTGACCTCGTCCGGTTTCAGTATCGTTACCATTTTTTCACCTCTGTCTCATCAATGATCGTTTTCGTCTGCGATCTCCAGGCATTCCGGCGGTATGTATTTTGACAGGAACACCGTCTTCCCGGCCTTCCCTATCTCGTAACCCGCTTCGAACACCGCATCCGCGTCTATCACAAGTATGATCGGATTATCGACACGTACCTTTCCCGCTCTCATCGCATCATCATATGTCAGGGAAAGGTGCACCATCGACCGGTCCGACGGAAGGAGACCGACCTCGAGTATTATGTCCACTTCCTCCGCCGTTGTGGGGAAGAACAGCTCAGCCGGGACATCCTCCGTTGGAAGATCTAATTCCAGCGGTATGGAGTGGCCGTACGTCGCTCTGACCATGTCCCCGGATGTCTGATACCTTCCCTTCGGGTCCGTTTCGACCAATGCGATTATATGGTGCGGCCTCAGCCAATGCATACGGTTGTTGTTCTCCTTCACTGTGTAAATTATCTCACGCATGCTCACGAAGCCCTGGTCGTCCATCTTCAGACTGAACTTTCCATGTCTCAGTATGCCTGCTATCGTTCTTCCCAGTCTTTCGACCTCGGAGTCGTTCATAAGGAATTTTCCGGGCTCTCCGCATACCGGACATATGTCGTCGCGGTAATATCCGTGCGCCTCACATTCTTTCATCATGTTATCACCTTTGTAGCGTTATAGTAATGACAGCTCCGCTGCCATGACGGTGTTGGACATAAGCATGCATATGGTCATCGGGCCCACCCCTCCGGGAACGGGGGTTATCGCGGACGTCTTCTCCTTCACATTCTCGAAGTCCACATCGCCCACCAGTCTTGACCCCTTTTCGCTTGCTGGGTCGTCTATCCTGTTCGTTCCCACATCTATCACTGCCGCCCCGTCCTTTATCATGTCCTTGGTTATGAACCTTGGTCTGCCCATAGCGACTATCAGTATGTCCGCCCGGCGCGTATGGTCGGCCAGGTCCTTTGTCCTGGAATGTACTACCGTTACCGTTGCATCCGCGCCTTTTCCCTTTTGCACCAGCATTGCGGCTATCGGCTTCCCGACTATGTTGCTCCTCCCCACGATGACCACATGCTTCCCGGCCGTCTCGATGTTGCTTCGTACCAGCATCTGCTGTACGCCTGCCGGTGTAGCGGGAAGGAACAGCGGTTTTCCGATGAGCATGCTGCCGACATTGCTCGGATGGAATCCGTCCACGTCCTTTCTCGGGTCTATGGCGTTGATTATCTTATCTTCGTCTATGTGCTTCGGAAGAGGCAACTGCACCAGGAACCCGTGTATCTTGTCATCTTTGTTCAACTCGTCCACTTTCTTCAGGAGTTCTTTTTCAGATGTGTCTGCGGGAAGCACAACGGTGACGGAATGCATCCCCAGCTCCTCGCATTTCTTTCCTTTCATCCTTACATACACCTGCGACGCCGGATCCTCCCCTACCAGAACTACGCCTAGTCCGGGCGTCACGCCTTTTGATCTGAGCGCGGCTATCCTTCCTTTCAGTTCATCGTATATTGATGCTGATATCTCACTGCCGCTTATCAATCTGGACCGCAAACCTATCCCTTTCCGAGCACATCGTTATTTCCGTATTAATAATCTCACGTACACAGGTCGCGCGACCGAAACATGCATCCGGCGTGAGGGTGATTGGTTCTGGCGACAGAGAAGAACACGAACGGCGATCCTCATGATTTATCATTCTGACCTGCTGTCGTCGTTGTGTTATTTGGCAATTTGTGCCTCTCCGAAGAACAGACGATGGAGTGTCCGCATTGACCTCTTATTGGGCCCTCCTCCGCTGCGTTTCTGATCAAAAAAGCGCATCCGTATATGGAGGCCATACTATATGGGCGCGTTCCGTGTTATGCGGACCGACGGGCGCTCATCATATCGTGTCCGTCATCCTTGCGGCTTTGAAACCGCTGTCCAGGAGGGATGTGATTGTTTTCCTTACATCATTGATGTTCATTTCCCTGCGGGCAGCGTCCATCATTCCGCCGGACCTTGATTCCACCATGTGCCAACTGTGCGTCGCCAATACGAAGATACCGTTCCTGACCTCGCCGGCCATCCTTATGAACTCATCCGGCCCTCTGACGTTCTCGTGCATCGGCCACAGGTACCCTGTGATCCTTTTTCCGTTGGCGTCGGTGCTTTCGGGCACCGGCACCTCTTTGATACCGTTCTCTGTGTCATATGGCGCCGCTGCGCCGATCGGTGCGTACATGGACGAATCGTAAACAATACCGAACCTCGGCAGCATTTTCATCACTTCGATGTTCGTCCTCATGTACGGCGCCCTGAATCCCTTTGCCGCCCTTCCCGTTCTGTCCCTGATGATGTCCGATGACCTTTGCATCAGCTCCGATATCATCTCCCCGGATATCCTGACCCCTGACAGCTCGCCGGTCATGTCCTCGTGATCGAGGCCGTGCATCGCAACCTCGTTATTACCGAACTGGACGTCGATGTTCTCCAGTGTCCTTGCTTCGGTGAAGAACGTTGCCGTGATGCCGATATCGTCAAGCATGTCCAGCAGTATGTTCACGCCTTCCTCGGACGATGTGAACCTTGCCCTGTTGTCATCAGTGCGCATCGATGCCGCTGCGATCCTTCCGGGTATGCATATGTTCACGTCCCTGTCAACATCCGCCGTGAAGCACAGTTTCCGGGTCATATGCTCTTCAGCGCTGACGGATTGGGGACCTTCTTGATCAGCATTCCCTCGATGTCCATCGGTTCAAGCTTTATCGCCACGTCCCTGGCACGGTCCGCTTTTATTTGATTGTCCGCGTATATCTGGAACAGCGTCTCTCCCTTTTCCGCCCTCTGGCCCTTCTTCCTGAACAGCAGTATCCCTGCCCCCTTGTCTGACGGTGCGCCTGCGGCCCTTGCTATCGTCACAAGATCCTTATTATTGATGTGGTGCACGTATCCGGACCTCACGGCCTTGACGTCATTGACGTACTTTCCCAGTGGTATGTCCTCTGACACCAGATCCTTCTTCCCTCCCTGTGCTTCAACGATCTCCCTGAATTTTTTGAAGGCCGCGCCTGATGACAGTATCTCTCTCGCTTTCGTGGGCCCGTCCGGTATCCCGCCCATCTCCAGTATCATGCCGGCCAGATCGCATGCCTTCTCCACCACGCTGGCGGGATGCGGATTGCCTTCCAGTATCCTGATGCATTCCCTCGCTTCCAGCGCCGGCCCTATCGCACTGCCCACCGGCTGATCGCCGTATGTGATCGCACATTCGGTCCTCATCCCGAGCTTCGTCCCCAGTTCCATCAGGTCGCGTGCGTATTCGCGCGCCTCTTCCAGCGTCTTCACCTTGGTGCCCGCTCCCATAGGTATGTCCACGAGGAGATGAGTTGCGCTTATCGCCAGTTTTTTGCTCAGTATCGACGCCAGCATCTGCGCCCTCGGGTTGATGCTCAGCAGGTACTCGATGTCTATCACCATATCATCCACCGGCGCTATGTTCATCGAACCGCCCCATGCGAGCACCCCTCCCACTTCCTCGGATATCTTCTTCAGCCTTGATGCTTCCAATTCCACATCGCAGAACACCTCCACGAAGTCGGATGTGCCGCATGCGCTGCTTATCGCACGGGATGATGTTTTAGGCAGCATCAATCCGGCGGCAGCGACTATGGAGACGACGATGGGAGTGATCTTGTTCCCCGGTACCCCGCCCAAGCTATGGAAATCGAACACGGGTGTTCTGTCGAACGTTATCTTCTCGCCGGTGCTGACCATCGAGTTGGTGAAGTTTGCGATCTCCTCTGTGTCCATCCCGTTGATGTACAGTGCGGTCAGCCAGGCGGATATCTCCACCTTTGATAACCTGTTCTCCAAGATGTCGAACACTATCTCGTGTATCTCATCTCTGGTCAGCTTCTGGGCGTCCATCTTCTTCCTTATCCCTCTTACGGAATCGGGCTTCGGCGAGTATGTCACTTCAATTGCCTGCTTGTCCTTCGCTCCTATCTTGTTCAATATCGGCCCGGGGATGAGGATGTGCCCTTTCTTCACCACGGTGTCGGATATGGTCACTACGATCACGTGCGATGATGCCGCCTCGATCTTCACTCTGTCCAGCGGTTTCACTCCCAATTCCCTGCAGTCGTCCCTGTGCACGGTCACGTGCGGCTCGGCCGATTCCTCGTCAAATAATTTCGCTATCAGTTTCATTTCGATCCCCACAGTTCCAATGCTATTTTTAGTTCATCGTGTGTTTTCGCATATTCTTCCGCCGGTATCCCCAGGAATGCCGCGTCGACCGCCTGTGACATCCCCATCGCCCCTTTGCGCACGCCTCCGGGATGTCCCGCGACACCGCCTCCCGCCTGTATCTGCACATCGAACCCCGCCGCTTTTACGATCTTGTCTATCAGCCCGGGGTATACTCCGCCTGAGCACACGGGCATCACCTCTTTGTATCCGACCGACCTGTCAAAGCATGCATCGATGTTGTTGCGGTCGCTCTGACGGTCGCCTTCCATCTTCCCTATCCCAAGTGTGCCCACGTGCAATGCGTCGCCGCCGCACATGCGGCATATCTTTGCGATCGGCAGCATCGATATGCCGTGCAGCGGATCCCTGGTCATGGCTCCGTGCATCGTCCTGTGTACGTGCACCGGGACCTTGATGGAGCGGTCCTCCGCCAACGCCTGCACCGCCGCGAAGCCGCATGTCAGCACATCCACCATTATCTGCTTCGCACCCCATGCCTGCGCTTTTTCGGCCACTTCTATTATCTTGTGACCGGAGGTGCTCACGTTGATCGCATGCACCATCTTGTGCCCCTCACTCTCCAGCCGGTCAAGTGCTTCGGCGATCTTTACCGTCCTGTCCTGCAGCGGGCAGAACTTCTGGTCGACCAGCGTCTCATCATCCTTGCTGTTCGTCAGTCCGCCTTTCCCTGATTCGTAAACGTACTTGGCGGTGTCCTTCGGCGATAATCCTATCTTTGGTTTCACTATCGTCCCGACCAGCGGTCTTTCCGGACGGTCCAGTATCTTCCTCAGACCGGATGCGCCGAACTTCGGTCCCTTGAACCCTTCTCTTATAGATCTCGGGAAGAACACGTCCTCCAGCCTTATCTTGTCTATCGCGTGCAGTCCGAAAAGGTTGCCGGCTATTATGCTCAGTATCTGCGGCACCGCACCGACCTCGACACAGAAATCATCTTCGGGGAATGCCACTGTCACAACATTCCCGTCTATGTCCGTTACACGTCCCCCATACTTTTCGAATATGCCCTTTTCCAATGTGGATATGTTGGTCCACGTTCCCGTGGACTGTTCGGCGGCCAGCGACTCCGCTGCCTTCTCCATGGGAAGCTTCGTCGTTACCCTGTATTTGCATACAACGTATTTCTCCGGGTCGACCCTTTCTCCTAAATGCAGATATGAATAATCCATTTTTTCACCTCATCTGAATTCCATGTCCCCGAATTGCTTTATCATTATCTCGTATACCGAGCCGGGGCTTACTATGCCTACTTCGGTAACTATGCCGTCAATGTATTTTGCGGGCGTGGTGTCGAACACCGGGTTGAACACCTTGACCGTATCCGGTACTTCGCCGTCCCTTATTATCTCCCCTATGTCGCGTTCCTCTATGGTCACCATGTTGCCGAAGAGGGTTTGCGAGGATATCTTGTATGTTTCGCCGCATACCACGAACGGCACATGCGATTCATTCGCTGCCAGTGCCAGCTGCGATGTCCCGATCTTGTTGATCACCGCGCCGTTGGACGTTATGGTGTCGGAGCCTACTATTACAATGTCCGCCTTTCTCATCACCGAGCGGACGGCGCTGTCTATTATCAGCGTGACATCTATCCCTTCCTTCGCCAATTCGTTCACTGTCAGTATGCCCTGCCTCCATGGTCTTGACTCCGTTGCATACACCTTGATCCTCTTTCCGTTCCTGTGCGCCACCTTTATGCATTCAAGGGCCGCGCTGCTGTTGCAGTGGGTCATTATCGTGGCACCGTCCTTTATCCTCCTTGACCCTATTATCCCTATCTTCTCAACAGCTTCGTTCGAGATCCTGATGAACTCGCCTGAGTTCTTGATCAGGATCTCCTTTGCTTCTTTGACATCCCTGCATCCGTCAAGTCCTTTCAGCGTGAACTGCACCCCGTTGAGAAGTGAGACGGCCGTCGGCCTTGAGGCGATGAGTTTCGCTCTTGCGTCCATGATGTCCTTTCTCATGGCGGCGATGCTCTTCCATTCCTTCGATACTGCCAGGTCACCGATCGCGGCGGCGCCCGCCCTCGCTATCCGGCCCGCGCCTCTTATTTCCATATCCTTTATCGCTCTGACAGTGTCATCGACGTTCATGCTATCCTTGAACGAATAATACAGATGTGTTAAAAACCCATCGTAATCATTATGCTCTTTTACCGATGCAACAGCACTTCTTTCACTATGCGCCTTGCCTCATCCATCCCGTGAATGATATACACCGCACCGATGACCGCCTCGAACGCATCCGCCCGCATGTTGTCCTCTATCACGTTCTCTCCGGTGCGTCTCTTCCTGTGCCCCTCTCCTACCAGCAGTGTCCCGTCGATATCGATCCCCGCATCCTTCACTTTTGATGCGATGTTCCTGTTGCACACCGCATCCTTTTTGAAGTCGGTCATCTCCCCTTCGCTGAGTTCGGTATCCGAGTAGATGTGCTCACATACTGTCATCTGAATGACCGCATCGCCCAGGAACTCCAGTCTTTCGTATGATCTTGCGGCCCTGTTGCGCGATGCCTCCTCGTTGGCGTAGCTGTCATGCGTCAGCGCTTCATTGAACAATTCCAATTCATCATCGGGAACGTCCCTTCTGCCGAACGGAGGCGATGCAAGGAATTCTCTTAACCTCATCTCTCTGATGCGCTGCAATGCCATCTGATACTGTTAACGTGCACGGACGTTTTAATTATGTCCATCAAATTATCATGTCTCTCCGCTGTTGTCCTACGGATGAGAAAGTTATTAGATGTCGAGACGATACGGAGGACATGGCAAAAAAGGGAAGGTTCCGAGGGGCCAGGCATGCGCCGAAACGTCTTGAGGGAGAGTTCATGGCCATGGCCAAGACCCTTTCGGAGGACCCGGGCGTCCTCAGACCAAAATGCGCCGGCGGCTGCAGGAAATGCCACTTCGACGGCACTTTCTCTGACATAGCCAAACTGGAACGGTTCAAAGGTAGCGCCGAGGCGCTGAACAAGGTAGCCCAGAGGGACGGCGATGATATCGTGAAAGCGTATGCGGGCACCATATCGATATACGCCGCCGGGACAGTTCCGTGCCTGGCATCGGTGAAGCTTGCCGGTGAGGATGTGCCGTTCATTCTGAGAGGGAGGGTGGGCAACGACAAGTTGATAGGGATGCAGTATTACGACGACCCTCAGAAAAGGCTGCTTCTGTATAACAGCCTGGCAAAGAAGAAGAAGCTCCATCTGTACTCGCTGAACGATGAGCTCGTCTGCTCTGACCGACCGAACATGCCGAAGGATTACCTTCTCGATCTGTTCTACGAGACGCCGTACGATCTCGGCGATGATTCCGTGGATTGCAGACACGTTTCCGACGGGACGCTTGTGATACGCATACTCTCGCTGAAAGAGGAGGTCCGCATATGCAGCGACTGCGCCAAGGATGTGTCTACGTTGCAGTACCTCATCTCAAGGCTTGTCGCCATAGACCCGCTTGACGATTTTGAGGTGTCCGTAGAGCACAGGTACCACGCATCCAAGGACGGTAATGCCGACAAGATAACCGACGATGTGCTGAAACAGTACGCTGTCGGTAAGATAACGGACCGCGGCATCCTGGACCTCATCCTCAGAGGGAAGAAGAAGGACCTGACGAGCAGCGGCGTGTCCGCATACATGATAGATAAGAAGCATTACGGTTCGGATCTCAATGCGTTCATAAACGACCTCAAGGGGACGGACAAGGAGAAAGAAGTGCTCAAAGCATACCTTTCCAAGAACAGCAAGGCCGTTATTTTAAAGAGCGACAGGATGAGCGAAGCCCTGTCATCGTTATGGAAGGACGGTGCTAAGGATATCCTCATAATAGCGTCGTCCGAGGAGGTCGTCAACAAAATGGGAGACCTTTCCAAATTGTTCCCCTCACAGGCGATAGAGGACGCGGTCGTCGGCCAGATGTCGTTATCGATCGCTGCTAAAATACCAGAAATGAAACGCCTGGGTCCCATCGGGAAGCTTGCCGACAGGTTCGCGAGGTCGATGAAGGCGGGCGGCGCGGCGCTGCTGATAAAGGACATAGAGTTCGCATCGCTGAAGGACAGTTGTTCCAAGGCGGTGGCGAGAGCGTTCATCCTTTCTTCGAAGATAGACCATAAGTTCTCATGGAAGTGGAACAGTGAGGAAGAGAGTCTGGCGCAGTTCCTCCGGCCTTTCGTGGACCGTCTGATATCCGCGGAGGGCAAAGACTATGTCGATGCCATGGAACTGCTGCTCACTGCGTCCGGTTCAGGCGAGCGCGTCTGATCGTATGGTTGCGTAACGATACTGCTTCGTATGCATTGTCAAAGCACGATCACATCCGCTACATAATGTGAAACGGAAGGGGCGAATGACTTCACTTCCTTTATTTGGATCACCCTGTACCCTTCTGTGCCGAAGGCCTTTGAGAATATCGTATCCAGGCGTTCCATGTGTTCGTTCACGTAGAACGTATCATGATAATGTATCATGCCGCCCGGCCTTATCATCTCCTTCGCCTTGTCCAGAAATTCCGACGTCCTTTGGATATATCCCATTATTATCCGGTCGGCGTCGGTGCATTCCAGGAGGCGGTTGTCCCCTCTTATCGGTGTGACGATATCGTCCACCTCATTGATCCTTATGTTCTCGCACAGATAATGATACGAATCCGGATTCTTCTCGCATGCGATCACTTTCTTCGCGCCGGTGAACTTCGCTATCGGCAATGTGAAATAGCCTATGCCTGCGAACATGTCTATCACCTTCTCTCCGTCACAGCGGAGGTTCTTCATGCGGCTGCGTTCATCCGTATTGCCGGATGCGAACATTATCTTCGTGACATCGAACTTGTACCGTATGCCGTTCTCCAGCCTTATCGATTCGGCGCTCTCGCCGAACAGCAGTTCCGTCTTCGGTTCTCTGAACTCACCGGACACACCGCCGGTGTCCGCGCATACCGTCCTTGCGTTCAGTTCCGCCGCATATGCTTCGCCTATCTCTCTCTTGTACTGGAATGCGGGATCATTAAGCCTCAGGATCACTATGTCGCCGACGAACTCCCATTTCATCGGCAGTTCGTCAACAACACCAGACGGAAGATGAGCCAGGCGTTCCTTTATCCTGTTCTGCGGACTTCTTGTTTCACGTCGGAATGTGACTCCGTCCGTCACGTACAATCCTAGATCTATGACGTCCTGCTCCCTCTTCTCATATATCGGGACGAACCGGGAGTCCTCGCTTCTTATTATCTTGGCACCGGGATCCGCCATCCCGTTCGATATGAGGTACGGTATCATCTCCGATGCCTTTTCGTTGGGGACCTTGGCCAGCCTCATCTCATGCTCCTCACGGTCGCTTTGGCCAGCAACGGCGCCAGCCGCAGCATTGTGACCGGATCCCTCATCATCTGCAGTATGAGGTCGCTCGGATGGTCTATGCTGCCATCGTTCAGTATGCTCCTTATGCTCTCCCTGTCTGCGATATCGTATATCCTATTCAGTTCGGGATCGCTCATTGATGTGAACATCTTCCTGAGACGGTACCCTCTGCTCAGCTCCTTTCCCGTATCTTTCGCACATCGCTTCCCGTATACTGATAATGCCTTTTCCGAGAAGTCATCCTCATCGAATGCTTCTGTGACCGTCTCTGCTAACGCATATGCCGATCTGAACGCCGGTTGAAGTCCGCCTCCCGAGATCGGTTTAACCTGACACGCAGCATCGCCTATCAGTAAAAGGCGGTCCGCATATGTCCTTCTCTGCCCTCCGATCGGTATCCTTCCGCTGTATCTGCTGACGACCTCGCATCCATCCAATCCTGTCTTTTTCAGCAGCCGTTTCAGATATTCCGCAGGGGGCCCGTACTCCCATGAGGTACATAGGCCGACCCTTGTGAGCTCTCCGAAGGGGATCTCCCAGGAGAAGAACCCGGGTGCGGTCCCCGATCCTATGCGTATGTTTATCATCTCCTGATCGTCCGCCCTGTGCCGTATGTCCGCCTGTACACCTCTTACATACTCTGCCGGCCTGTTATCGGATATCGTTCCGGCTGTCCGTGAGTTATGTCCGTCCGCCCCGATGATCATTGTCGCCTTGATATCGCCTTTATCTGTTTCCACGGTGACGGCGCCGTCGGTTATGCTGTGCGATCCGTACCATGTTGAATACTGATGCTTCGCACCTGCGTCCTCCGCCTTTGCGGCCATCATCGTGTCCATCTCGTAACGGTCTATGAGCACCGCCTTGCGCTCCTTGGACCGAATCTCTATCGATCTTCCGTTGGGAAAGAATATGTTGGCACCGTACAGCTCATTGAGTATCGTCGGCCTCACGCCGGAAAGCATTATGACTTCGTCGGATATCAGGCCGGTGCACTGCACAGGCCTTCCGGGGGCCTCGTGCTCTTCTATCACAAGGACGTCGTACTCGCCTGCAAGCAAAGATGCTGCCTTATTGCCGGCCGGTCCTCCGCCGATCACAACGACATCGTGCATGATATCATGATTTCTTCGACTTCTCGTAATCCGCCAGGAACAGTTTAATGCCCTCATCGGTCTTAGGGTGGGAGACCATCTTCTTCAGTATATCGTACGGTATCGTTGCGATGTCCGCGCCCATCATCGCCGCTTCCAGCGCGTGTATCGGGTGGCGTATGCTTGCGGCGATGACCTCCGTATCTATTCTGTAATTCCTGAATATCGTCACTATCTGCATCACCAGTTCGGATCCTACCTGGCCTATGTCATCCAGCCGTCCCACGAACGGTGACACGAACCTCGCCCCCGCCTTTGCCGCCAGCAGCGCCTGGTGCGGCGAGAATATAAGGGTCATGTTGACGTCGATGTTCTCTGACGCCAGCACCTTCGTTGCTTTCAGCGCCTCTATGCACATCGGCAGTTTCACATTGATGTTCTTATGTATCTTTGCGAGCTCACGGCCTTCTTTTATCATCCCGTCCGCATCGAGCGATATCGCTTCCGCGGATATCGGGCCGTCGACGATCTCCGAGATCTTCTTCACGCACGTCCTGAGATCCGTCTTCTCTTTGGCGATGAGGCTCGGGTTCGTTGTCACGCCGTCGAGTATCCCCCAGCTGTTGATCTCCCTTATCATCTCTATGTTCGCAGTGTCTATGAATATCTTCATTTTTTCACCTTTTTTGCAATGACATCCCCGGCCGCCCTGATTATGTCCTCCGCTGTCAGGCCGTACTTCTTCATCAGCTCGCCCGGCTCCCCCGACTCGCCGAACGAATCCCTGACGCCGACCCTTGCCTGAGGCGCCGGCCTGTTCTCTGAGAGGCATTCAGATACGGCGGACCCCAGCCCTCCTATGATACTGTGCTCCTCCGCCGTCACCACAC
Organism: Methanomassiliicoccaceae archaeon; assembly: GCA_031285205.1. Classification (GTDB taxonomy): domain Archaea; phylum Thermoplasmatota; class Thermoplasmata; order Methanomassiliicoccales; family Methanomethylophilaceae; genus Methanomicula. The sequence continues at coordinate 33,016 of JAITWO010000019.1, forward strand.
ATCCTGTTTTCGATACGGATGATACTATCGTCTCCTGATCCAGAGGCTTTATTGTTGATATGTTGATAACTTCCGCCGATATCCCTTTTTCCGACAGGGCATCGGCCGCGTTCAGGCAGGATGTCACCATCTGGCCTGTTCCTATGAGGGTCACATCCTTCCCTTCGCGCAGCACCGCCGCCTTCCCTATCGTGAACTGCGCGCCCTCCGGTGTTATCAGCGGGAAGTCGGCGCGCCCCATGCGCATGTAGCACGGTCCGTGATGATCGGCTATGGCCATCGTCGCCGCATACGCCTCGTTGGCATCCGCCGGCGATATGACGATCATGTTGGGCAGCGCCCTCATTATCGCTATGTCCTCCAGCGCCTGATGCGATGCGCCGTCGCCTCCGACGCTTATCCCGCAGTGCGTCGCGACGATCTTCACATTGAGTTTCGGATACGCGACCGACTGTCTTATCTGCTCCCAGCAGCGGCCTGTCGCGAATACGGCGAACGTTGATGCGAAGACCGTTTTACCGGCGGCGGCCAGTCCTGACGCGATGCCGATCATGTTCTGCTCCGCTATGCCTATCTGAATGAACCTTTCTTTTGCGGCCTTGGCAAAATCGGAGGTCCGGGTGGACCCGCCGAGGTCTGCGTCCAGTACCACTATGTCCTTCCTCTCCGCCAGCTTTGCCAGCGCCTTCCCGTAGTACATGCGCTGCGCCGCCTTCATCATTGTAATCTCTCCCTGATCTCTTTCAGCGCCTTTTCTTTCTCATCGGGTTTACAGGCACGTCCGTGGAAGTCTGCGTTGTTCTCCATGAACGATACGCCCTTCCCCTTTATCGTGTTCAGTATGACCGCCGTCGGCCCTGATGAGGAGCTGGCCTTCGTGCACGCCTTGATTATCTTCTTCACGTTGTGGCCGTCTATTGACATGACGTTGAGCCCGAACGCCCTCAGTTTGTCCGCCAGCGGCTCTATCGATAACGTCTCCTCGGTCTCGCCCATGATCTGTAAATGATTACGGTCCACGAATACGGTCAGATTGTTCAATTTGTAATGGGATGCAAGCATCATCGCCTCCCAGTTCTGGCCGCTCTGCATCTCGCCGTCCCCGAGCAGGCAGTATATCCTTGTGTCCTTTCCATCAAGCTTCGCTGCGAGCGCAAGGCCGCATGCCATGCTCAGCCCCTGTCCCAACGAGCCGGTGGACATCTCCACTCCGGGCGGCTTGCCGCGCACCGGATGTCCCTGAAGCCTTGACCCCATCTTCCTCAGGGTGAGCAGTTCCTCCGTCGGAAAATAGCCCGCCTCTGCAAGCGCGGCGTACAGGCCGGGAGCGACATGTCCTTTTGACAATACGAACTTGTCCCTTCCTTCCCAGTCCGGGTCCTTGGGGTCATGCCTGAGGACATTGAAATAAAGGACGGCGAACAGTTCCGCCGATGATAACGAACCGCCGGGATGACCTGATCCGGCCTCGGATGTCATCTCTATCACGTGCATCCGTATCCTGTCGGCCATTCTCTTCAGACCGTCTGCGTCCAAACCTTTCGCGTCCCCCATGCATATCAGCTCAATCGTTCTCTATCCTCGGAGCCAGGAGGTAGCCGACATTGCCGTTGCCGTTGGCGAACGTGAAACTTATCTTCACGGGATAGTCGTTCCCCAGTGATATCTTGACAACGGTGTCTGAAGGTATCGCCTTCACCAGATTGGAGAAATAGTCAAGCGGGAACAGGCTCCTCACCTTGGACGATGCGGATATGCTTGCCAGCTTCTCCTTCGGCAGTTTCAGGCTTACCGAATCCGTATCGCCTTCGCAGAACAGTTCGAACGCATCCGCATCGGCGCTCAGCGCTATGTGATCTGATACCGATTCCGCGGCCTTCATCCCCCTCTGTAATTCAGATATCGCCACTTCTACATTGACCGGGAGCGACAGCTGCGGAACTTTAGGGTCGTTCATCCCTGCCGTATCAACAAGGTTCATGCGCCTTGTGATGTTCCCCACCTTTATCACAAGTCTTCCCTGCACCTCGTCCTTCTCCATCATGATTATATCGTTCGGGCCTGCCAGTTTGAGCATGTCCTTCATCTTGTCCAGGTCAACACCTATCTCCGTGCCGTTACCTGCCGAGAACGATTCGAACGCTCCCTTGCCTATCGTGAGGTCCACCATTGCAACGTGCGCCGGGTCCACCGCCTTCAGGTTCACCCCTTCCTCGCTTATACTGAACTTGGCCTCGTCCACCAATGTCGATATGACACTTACGAGGCCTTTCAGGGTATCAGATTTTATCTCCGCTTTGAACATATTCGATCCTCCTGCTGATTGCTTTTTATGCTTTAATACTCTCTCCAAGAATGGTTGCATTTGCAACAGCGGTATATCCTGGTCTCGGGCTCATCCGCAGAGCGCGTCTGTCTCAGAACGAAGTATGCTTCCTTGTTACCGCATGCTGTGCAGAGTATCCTTGTCTTGGGGAGCGTCGCAGCCGATTCAGTTATTATGGTCGTTTCCTTCACATTGGCGTCGGTAGTGAAATGCTGCGCCTTCTCGATCGCTTTTGCGGTGCCGCATTTATTGCACACATACCGTCCGTCCTTAGGGAACATCATTGATCCGCACGAGCAAAACAACTTGATCAGCCTCTGTACCTGCACATGGTTTTATGTATAAAAAGTCACAGGCACGTGCGCCGGCGCCTGCGCCAGACATTGCCGCGGTTGCGAAAAGGAAAAAGACAAGGTATATTTACGGCGATGATACTGCCCCTGATCCGCTGTTCCTTCATATGTATGACCGCGGATCGGACCTGCGTGGATGCGTCACACGTATTCCAGATCGTCCTTGGAGGCGCTGTGCCTCACCCTTTCCTTCTCTGGGTCGTTCTTCTCCGCTCTGTGGATCAGACCGGCGAACGGGCTGTCCCGCTGTTCCGCCTCCTGTGCCGCCGGCGGAGCGTCCGCGGCCGGCAATGCGGCCGGTTCCTCCCTGGCCGAAGGTTTCCTTATCAGTGTTTTGTGTATCGTAACTACCTTTTGCTCCGGCACCTTGGATGCCTGCATGGACAACTGATCGTCAAAGTTCCCGAACCCCAGCTTCTTCCCCTGCAAGTATGCCGCCAGCGACCTGGGCATGAACACCCTCTTCCCCTCATCCGGGGTGCTGCGCACCACTTCCTTCCTGTGCATGTCTGCCGTCAGACCGCCGATCAGTCCGAAGACTATCGTTATGATGTATATGTTCACCTTCATCGACGTTGACCCGAGGACCGTTCCACATACCCCCTGCAGTACCCACAGGATCCCTTCCAATATCCATCCGAGCAACGGGAAGTCCATACCTATCGCAGCGATCGCTTCGCCTGGGTCTGTATTCAGGAAATCGAACCCGGCGATCACGCCCGAGCTCAATACAATCGTTATACCTATCAGCGCCAGCGCGACCAGCAGAGTGGCCACCATCCCTCTTGCCGGCGTCCCCGCCGTCCTGCCGCCGATGTAGCCGGCCGTTGCCTGTCCCACTATCGGGATCCACCAGAGCAACATTGACAGCATGAATGTCCAACGTATCGCCGGGAACATATTGCTGAATATGCCTTCTTTCTTGCCTTCAGCGCTCACGCCTATCTTTCTCGTTCCGCCCATGAACGACAGAAGGCCGACGCTATTGCCATCATCCTTTGCCACGTGCATCCCTTATTGTCAGACAGTTGGCTGACGGATTGCATTGAACTTACGTATATATAATATTTTTTAAAGAACTGCTGCCCTCAAAAACCGTCGTGCCCGTTGTACGGAACATAAAGTTAAATATGCTGGCCGACAATCGGACAATATAATATCTGCGCGCACGGCGCACTATATTAGCAACATACATGTCCAAAGGGGCGTCCGGCCCCTTTTCACGAACCCTTCACAGAAGGAAAATAATAACAGCAAAGGTGATAATAATGGAAATGAAATTCAGGTTCCTGGGCGGGGCCGATACAATAGGTCGTATGGGAATGACGATGGAGTGGAGGGGGAAGACCTCACTCTTCGAATACGGCATGAGTCCGACGAAACCTCCGGAATATCCTCTGGAATGTCAGAGGGTGGATAATGTGTTCCTTACCCATTGCCATCTGGACCACTGCGGGATGGTACCGAAGATATGCGGACGCGATGATACAGAACTGTTCACCACTCCGCTGACGGCGGAGGTCAGCGAGATAATGATGAACGACAGCCTGAAGATCGCGAAGGCGGAGAACTATCCTCTGCCGTACACGAAAGGCGATGTTGACAGGACCATGAGGAGCGTCGTCCCACTCACGTTCGGGGACACCATAGAACTGGACGGTTTCGATGTTTCGGTGCACTCCGCCGGGCACATTCCCGGTGCGGCGATGTTCGAGATAATCGGTGACACATCCACATTATATTCCGGGGACCTCCACACGATAAGCACCAGGCTGGTGGGGCCGGCCAGGGCGGTGGACTGCGAGAACCTGTTCATAGAAGGCACGTACGGCGGCCGCGTCCATCCGGATAGGAGGGACGAAGAGACGTCATTCCTGAACAAGATAGCGGAGGTCACCGACAGAGGCGGAAGAGTACTGATACCCTGCTTCGCGACCGGCCGCACGCAGGAGATAATGCTACTTCTGAGGAACACCGGATACGACATGTGGGTGGACGGCATGGGCAGGTCTGTGACCAGGCTTTACAGCAATTATCCGGAGTACCTGCTTGATTTTAAGAAATTCAAAGGGGCCAAGAGGGCATTCCAGGAAGTGAGGAATCCCAACATGAGGTCGCACTCTGCCAAAGGGGAGGTCATCGTCACCACCGGAGGGATGCTTGACGGCGGCCCCGTGCTCGGTTATTTAAGGGAACTGGGCAAGAATCCGAAGAATGCCGTTCTCATTGTCGGTTACCAGGCGGAGGATACCAACGGAAGGATGCTCCTGGAGTCCGGCTGCGTGATGATGGACGGCGAGCCAGTGAAGATAAACTGCGAGGTGCGCAAATACAATTTCTCGGCGCACGCGGACCATGATCAGATAGTCGGATTCGTGAGGGAATGCGACCCCAGGAATGTCATATTCATGCATTCGGAGACCCGCGAACTGTTCATGGAAGATCTGAAAGGAGACTATAACGTCATACTCCCCAAACTGGGCGAGGAGTTCACCTTAGACGTGTGATCATATGGAGCACATAGAACGGTTCCTTGAGGAAGACATAGGATACGGCGACATCACCACCGACCTTTTGGTCCCGGACATCGACGGCATAGCGGACATAACCTGCGAAGGCGATGCCGTTGTTGCGGGGCTTGAGGAAGCGGTCACCATATTCGAGGAGTACGGTGCGGTGTGTGAGATGCATGTGTGCGACGGTGACCGCGTGAAGAAGGGGACGAAGGTGTTGAGCATCTCCGGCCCCCTGCGGAACATCATCACGCTGGAAAGAACGGCGCTGAACATCATGATGAGGATGAGCGGGATCGCGACCGCGACCAATGATGTTCTGACGGAATGCAGGAAGGTCAATAAGAACATCAGGATAGCCGGCACCAGGAAGACGACCCCGGGGTTCAGGGAATTCGAGAAGAAGGCATTGATCCTCGGCGGCGGCGATCCACACCGGTACAATCTGTGTGACATGATCCTTGTGAAGGATAATCACATCAAGGCCGCCGGCGGGATGAGGAATGTGGTCGACCTGCTGAGGCTGGCTCCTTTTTCGAAGAAGATCGAGATAGAGGTGGAGGACATCAGCGGCGCGGTCATTGCGACGGAGGCGGCCGATATCGTCATGATAGACAACGCAGGCCCCGCGAAAGCGAAGGAGATTGCTGACGCCGTCAGAAAGATGAAGAACGTGAAGGTAGAGGTCTCCGGGAACATCACCAAAGATAACGCAAAGAACTATGCGGAGTTCGCCGACGTCATCTCGATGGGGTCCCTGACGCACTCGGCGCGCGCGATCCATTTTTCTCTTAACGTCAGATGATCATTTGGTCCTGTGATGCCTGTGTGTGTCTTCCTGCCATCCCATGCCCGACGCCACCAGTTCGGACAGGTGCAATGTTGTCTGCCTTCCCACCATGTCAAACTGCAGGAAACAGAACGGGCATGATGTTATCACCGCAAAAGCGCCGGCATTGCGCGCTGCCGTTATGGACTCGGACATCACTTTCTTCTCCAGTTCGGCATCAACGCCCGCGAGGCCCCCTCCGCAGCAAAGGTTGTTCGGCAGACGTACCGCATTGCCGCCCAGCGCCTTCACGATGTCAGATAGCATGTCCGTTGCCGACAGGCCTTTCATCTTGCATGCGGCCTCGCAGTGGCAGCCCGGGAACACCGCCAGATCGAAGTCTATCTTCGTGACCAGTTTTTTCTTTATGTCGCCGATCCTGCCGTGCAGGAACTCCAGCATCCCTGTCACTTCGGTAACGGTGATGCTGCGCCCGATCTCTTTCATCACGCCGCTGACCGCTCTTTTCCCTTCCTCGGATGATATCTCCTTCCCCGCCTCCGACAACGACATGTTGCAGCCGTCGCATATCGTCAGTATCTTTCTGCCGGCGGCGATGGAGTGTATCCTTGCGCCGACGTTCCTCCATGTGTCCGGACCTAACGACCTTAACCCGACCGGTTCCATGCAGCAGGTGAAATCTTCTATGTCGTCTGCGTTCACTTTCAGTTTTTTTAATATGAACTTGGTCGCCGCCTCTATGAACGGTAGCCGTGATTGGATGAGACACCCCGAATAAAGGACGATGTCACTCATTGCGGAACCCCGTCCTTGATATTATTATCTTCAGTTCGTTCACGGATTGGCCGCCGTCCGGGATCTTATCAAGCCCGAGGTCCTGTCTTCTTTGGTTGACGATGTCGTTCACGGGGAACGCGCGGCCTTCCGCGGCCAGCGCGGCGGAGGCCGTCCTGAACCTCTTCGGCATCTCGCCGGACGATACCGAATCGTATCTCAGCGATCTTATGGCGCCCGTGATGTCCAGGTCCCGGGGGCATGCCATGGCGCAGCGGTGGCACATCAGGCACTTCCATGCATCTATCTGCAGATCGGATGTGACCGTTGACGGGTCCCCGTCAAGTATCGCCGATATGATATCGTACGGATACACACCTCCGTTGCGGCCGCTCGGGCATACCGAATCGCACTTCCCGCATCCTATGCATGATGACAGCGAATACAATGAGGCGACATCGCCGGCGGTCTGAGACATGTCCGGTATTAGACAGGACCGATTTATCAATCCTTCGGACGAACAAAGGGATTTATTGCTCCTTGTCATTCATACGGGCATGAGGATGGAAGACCATGAATGCCAATTCTGCGGCAGGACAGCGACCAACTTCGTCTTTGCGGCGTTCGTCTGCGATTCGGCGGAGTGTATAGAGAAAGCAAGGAAAGAGCGCGGCGGCCCAGGCGGCCATATGAAGAGGAAGGCGCAGGGCCTTCCGGTGATCATTGATGACGCCGACAACAACGATCAGTGACGGAACACACGGCAGCCGGTGAACACCATGGCCATTCCGTGCTCGTTCGCGGCGTCTATCGCTTCCTGGTCCCTTATCGACCCGCCCGGCTGTATTATCGCTGTGACGCCGGCCTTGGCCGCCTCGTCAACACCGTCACGGAACGGGAAGAACGCATCCGACGCCATGACACTCCCTTTCGTTCCCTCGCCGCCCTTGACCCTTGCGATCATCGCAGAATCAACGCGGCTCATCTGCCCCGCCCCTATGCCCACCGCCCTTTCCCCTTTCACTTAAACGACCGCATTTGAAGTAACATGCTTGGCTAGTTTCCACGCGAATCCCAATGCCTTCAGTTCTTCGTCGGTCGGGGCGCGTTCGGTCACCACCTTTAATTTTCCGAGGTTTATCGGGACATCCTCGTCCGTTTGTATCAGAAGGCCTCCCTGCACCTTCTTCAATTTATTTTCCCTGAATCTCTCTGACGGCGCTATCGGCGAGTTCGTCCTCAGCAGCCTTATGTTCTTCTTTTTTGTGAGTATCTCCAAAGCCTCGGCATCGAAGTCCGGGGCGATGACCGCTTCTACGAAATATTTTGATATCTCGTTCGCCGTGGGAACGTCGCATTCACGGTTCAGGCATATCACGCAGCCGAACGCTGACAGCGGGTCCACGTTGTATGATGTGACGAACGCCTCGCATATCGTGTCCGCAGATGCCAGACCGCACGGGTTCGTATGCTTCATCACTACCGCGGTGGGCCTCTCGAAATCCATCGCAATGTCCAGTGATTTATCTAGATCCAGTATGTTGTTGAATGATAATTCTTTACCATGAAGCTGCTCCGACTTCGCCACCGTTGTTCCGGGCGTGAACGGGTCCTTATAGAACACCGCCTTCTGATTCGGATTTTCGCCGTACCTGAGGTCCATGACCTTTTCCGACGGCATTGGGACGGAATCCGGGAATCCTTCGCAGAACTCCTGATACATCCTTTTGGCTATCATTGCGTCATAGTTCGCGGTGGCTATGAACGCCTCCGCCATCAACTTCGACAAAAGCTTTTCTTCCAGTGACCCGGATGTTCTCAGCTGCTCCAATACTTCCGGGTATTGGCCGGGGGATGTGAGCACAGCCACATGGTTATAGTTCTTTGCCGCCGCACGGATCATGCTCGGGCCGCCGATGTCTATGTTCTCAACTGTATCCTCAAGCGTTGACCCTTTTTTGAGGACTGCCTCTTTGAACGGGTATAGATTGACCACTACCATGTCTATTGTCCCGATGCCCATCTTATTTATGGATGACATGTGCTCCTTGTCGTCTCTTTTTGCCAATATCCCGGCGTGGACCTTCGGATGCAATGTCTTCACCCTTCCGTCCAACATCTCCGGGAATCCTGTTACCTCTGCTACTTCTTTAACGGCAAGGCCGTTGTCCTTCAGAAGCCTGTACGTACCGCCTGTGGATATGATCTCGATGTTCAGTGCTATCAGTTCTTTGGCGAATCCGACAATACCTTTCTTATCGGATACGCTGATAAGTGCTCTCTTGACCGTTGCCAGTTCAACTTCCCCCTAAGACAGCGCACAAGAGTATCTGTGCATTCAGTGTATACTGACAACCGTAATAAACCTAATCAAAGGAATGACAGATCAAAGGAACGAAGTGTAAATATATACGGAGTTCATCACGCAGGACAGTGCCGAGGTAATCTAGTCCGGTAAGGTGGTGGTCTCGAAAACCACTGGTGGAAACGCCTCGGGAGTTCAAATCTCCTCCTCGGCGCCACTGTTCCCCATAATTATGCGCAAATGGTTTATCTTAACAAACCATTGAGGGGCAGGAAGGTCCGGCGATGCAACTGATGGATTTTGTCGATGCGTGCAATATGAGATCTAAGAATGATACGGAGGTGTTCGAGCTCCTGTGTTATTATCTGGCAAAAGAGGACGGCGCCGTGTCGTTCTCAGTGAAGAAGATGGGACAGGTCTATGAGGACGCCAGGATCTCCATGCCCGATAAGACATCGTTAAAGAAAGATGTGCTCAGATGCGGATCGTTCAGACCGTTCGGCATTGAAGGCACATTGAAATTCAGCAAGGACGGGTTCAGATCGCTGGATAAGGCGTACGGGCACTTCTGGGGTGCCGCGGATGTGAAAAAAGAGACGACGGGAGCGGTGGTCAGAGGAGGTACCGTACGTCTTACTGATTTCGCTGATATCTGCAGAATGACCAAGAACACGGAGGCGGAGAACTTCGAACTGCTGTGCTATTATCTGACCAAAGAGAGGAGCGAGAAGGCATTCTCGGCCAGGGTTATGATGGATGTCTATGAGGATGCGGGGCTTGCGAGACCCGACAGACCGTCGTTTGAAAAACTGGTGAAGAAGCACGGATCGTTCAAACCGATCGGGATAGAGGGGACTTTGGCATTCAAGCCGGAGGCGTTCGGTCCGTTGGACTCCAGATACGGGCATCTTTGGGCTAACTCCATTACACCGGCGGCACGGCCGGGCAGCGTCCCGGAGGGCGTCGGGATACTCGATGAGACGAAATTCTGCGGCAGACGCGACGGGTTCGATAAACTGATCGGACAGATCAACTCGGCGTACAGGGACGGGTCGTTCGATTCCTGCGCCGTGGTGATGAGGAGATTGCTGGAAGCCTGCCTGGTATTATCGTTCCGGTCGAACGGCATGGAAAATGAGATATCATTCAACGGCAGGTATCTGTGCCTCGGTGACATTGTGAAGAAGGTCATCGAAAAGAATGCGTTCGGCCTCTCTGAGAAGGACCTGCGGGATGCGTCCGGGATAGGCGATTATTCGGGGCACGGGCCGACGTATAATTTCAGTGCCAACGATATTAATTCTGCAAGGACGGCTTACCGGAATGTTCTGGATATGTTGTTCCGGGCATCGAAGATCATCTGAGCATGCGGACGGCCAAACAATGATTGATCACCTTTTAATATCACAGATGCCGATGTGATACTGATCCACATAGACGTGAATTCTAACTATAAGGACAGACCGACGATGCTGTGGGTAGTGATACTCATCGTGATCGCGGTCGGTATACTGTATCTGATACAGGGAGCAATGGTATTCGGCACGGATCTGGATCTCTCCGGCTTCACGGAAGAACTGGAGGGATACGAAGGGTTTGTTGATATGGCAAAGACCCTTATTGCCTCTGTCTACATAATACTCGGGCTGCTGACGCTGATCATCGCGTTCCTGCTGTACAACGGATCAAAGGGCGGAAGGACCATTCTCATCGTCATCTTGATAATATCGATACTGGTCAATGCGTATGCTCTGCTGATAGGCGGCATCATAGGCATCATCGAGCTTGCGGCTGCAATAATATGTCTTTACATACTCTACCAACCGCCCGTGAAAGCATACTTCAAGGTGTGAGAACAAACGGCACGGCCTCCGTGCCTTCATTTTTATCATTTCCTGTGGATGAATGAGCGTATGCGGTTTTCCGGATACGTCCGTAAAAATATGATATTATACAAACCATTTTTTAAATATCAGAAACGTGCTTTTATACCATGGCACAAAGACCTACGTTTCTGTCCATAATTTGCATACTGCTGGCAATAAGCGGGTTACTCCTGTTGCTTGCCGGCATTATGGTTATAGCTTCGGAAGGCGCGATCAACGATGCGCTTGGAGATGTTGACCTTCTCGTAGACCTTACGGCTATCGGAGCGATCGCCTTGATCGCCGGCCTGATCGCTTTGGTGGTGACATACATGCTGTGGAAGGGCATAAAGCTCGGATGGTACCTCGTTATGGTATACCTCATAATCTTGGTCATATTCGGGATACTGTCCTTACCTGCCGGTATTTTATCGCTTATCGTTGTGATAGTGCTGATCTGGTACTTCTTCAGACCCAACGTCAAAGAGTTCTTCGGTATCTGAGCTATAAACATAAACATCGGGGTCTGCCCCGATTTAACAACTTTTTATTTTTGTTGAGCGCGGGTGCATCATTTCTTGAACAGGCCTTTCGCCTTTTTTGACGAGCCGGCCTTATCATCCAGTTTTCTGAGATATTCCTTATCTTCTTCTGAGACCTTCGTCGGAACGTCTATCTTCACCTTCAGGAACAGGTCGCCTCTTGTGCCGCCTCTGAACTTCGGAAGTCCTTTCCCCTGTATCCTGAGAACGGCGCCTACCTGTGTGCCCGGAGATATCGTCACCTTTGCCGTTTCCCCTTCGAGGGTCGCAACCTCCTCCGTGCCGCCCAGCACAAGCCTCGGGTAAGTGGTCAGGATCTCCGCCCACAGGTTGATGCCTTCCCTTTCGAACTGCTTATGCTCCTTAACTTGGACCACCACGTACAGGTCCCCGGACGGCCCTCCGTTGTACCCCGCGTCGCCCTCTCCCTGCATCCTCAGCCGTGTGCCGTCCTCGATGCCTTTCGGTATCGTCACGCTTACGGTACTGTTCTTGGACACGCGTCCGGAGCCGCGGCATTTTATGCAGCGCTCCTTGTATGTTTTCCCGGAACCGCTGCACTTCGGGCAGTCGGTGACCGACGCTATGCGCCCGAACGGACTGTTCCGGACCATCTGTATCTGTCCGGCACCGTCGCACTGCGAGCACACCTCCACCTTACCGTCCTTCCCTCCGGTCCCTCTGCAGTCGTGGCACGATGATGTCTTCGGGACCTGTATCTCTTCGGTCCTTCCGGTGAGCACCTCTTCCAAAGATATCCTGACATCGTAGCGCAGCGATTCCCCCTGTGTCGGCGCATTCCTCGGCCTCCGGCCTCCGCCGCCGAAGAACATATCGAAGATGCTCCCTCCGGAGCCTCCGAATATATCGCGTATATCGTCGAAGTGGGTGAAATCATTCCACGAGAACCCGCCGCCGCCGAACTGCTGGTTCACGCCCGCATGTCCGTGCTGATCGTACGTCTTCCTCTTTCCGTCGTCAGACAGCACCTCGTACGCTTCGGATATCTCCTTGAACTTCTCCTCGGCCACTTCCTTGGGGTCGCTGGACACGTCCGGGTGATGCTCTCTCGCTAACCTCCGGTATGCCTTCTTTATGTCGTCGGCTGTTGCGTCCTTGCTCACGCCCAATATTTCGTAGTAGTCCCTCGGCATCACTCATCGTCCACTATCTTGTAGTCCGCATCGACATAATCGCCGTCGCCCTTCTGGCCTTTATCGTCCTTGGGGCCGCCGGAGGCCGATGCGGGGCCTTGTTCCTGCTGATATATCTTTTTTGATATCGGCTCCATCGCTTTGTAAAGGGAGTCTATCTTCGCCTTCATCTGTTTGGCGTCGTTGGATGCCCTTGCCGCTTCGAGGTCCGATATCGCCGCCTCGACCTTGGCGCGCTCCTCGTTGTTCACCTTCTCACCGAGATCGTCCATCGCTTTGCGGACGGTGTATATTGCCGATTCCGACTGGTTCAGGAGGTCTATGGACTCGCGTTTTGCTTTATCGGCGTCGGCGAACTGGGCCGCTTCGTTCACCATCTTGTCTATTTCCTCTTTGCTCAGCTTCTTCGATGACATTATCGTTATCTTCTGCTCCTTTCCCGTTCCCTTGTCTTTCGCTGACACGTTGATTATCCCGTTCGCGTCTATGTCAAAGGTCACTTCTATCTGCGGTATCCCGCGGGGAGCCGGCGGTATCCCGTCCAGATTGAATTTGCCCAGCGAGGTGTTGTCAGAGGCCATCGGCCTCTCCCCCTGGATCACGTGTATCTCCACCGACGGTTGGTTGTCAGCGGCGGTCGAGAATACCTGCGACTTCTTTGTGGGTATCGTCGTGTTGCGGTCGATGAGCTTCGTTGCTATCCCGCCTAACGTCTCTATGCCGAGGGTGAGCGGCGTCACGTCCAATAACAGAACGTCCTTCACTTCTCCCGACAGTACCGCGCCCTGCACCGCCGCGCCCATTGACACGCACTCCATCGGGTCTATGCCCCTCTGTATCTTGGAACCGACCATGTTCTCAACGAAGTTCTGCACTATGGGCATCCTTGTGGGGCCGCCCACCATGATTATCTTGTTTATGTTGTCCTTCGTCAACTTCGCGTCCCTCATCGCCGTCTCGATGGGACCTCTGCATTTGTCGATTATCGGAGACACGAGCTCTTCGAGCTTCGCCCTGGTCAGCGTCTGTATCAGGTGCTTCGGGCCGGATGCGTCGGAGCTTATGAACGGAAGGTTTATCTCGGTCTGCATCGTCGTTGACAATTCTATCTTTGCCTTTTCACATGCTTCGCGTACTCTCCAGAACGCCATGTTGTCGCCTGAGAGATCTATCCCCTCGCGCTACTGGAACTCCTTGAGCACATATCTTGTGAGAAGTTCATCCATGTCCGACCCGCCCAGTTTGGTGTCCCCTGATGTTGACACCACTTCGAACAACCCTGAACTGAACTCCATTATTGTCACGTCCAGTGTTCCTCCTCCGAGGTCGAATACAAGTATCTTCTGCTCCAGCCCGCTCTTGTCCAGCCCGTAGGCCAATGCGGCCGCCGTCGGCTCGTTGATTATCCTTACAACTTCAAGGCCTGCGATCGCACCGGCGTCCTTTGTCGCCTGCCTCTGGTTATCGTTGAAATATGCGGGAACTGTTATAACCGCTTTTGATATCGTTTCTCCCAGATACGATTCCGCATCGCGTTTCACTTTCTGTAATATGAACGCCGATATCTGCTGCGAAGTGTACTCTTTACCGTTCACCTTCACTTTTTCGTCTGTCCCCATCTTCCTTTTAATGTTCTTCACGGTCCCGCTGGGGTTGGTGACGGCCTGCCGCCTTGCCGGCTCTCCGACAAGTAACTGGCCGTCGCTTGTGAATGCTACATATGACGGGAAGGCCTTCCCGCCGACGCTCGTACCTTCTGCGCTCGGTATCATCGCCGGCCTTCCGCCCTCCATGATAGAGGCGGCGGAGTTGCTTGTTCCTAGATCTATTCCTATGATTCTTGACATTTCTGCTCACCTTCTGTTTGTCTCTTTGTCACTTTCACCTTTGCATACCTGAGCACCCGGTCGCCGATGCGGTACCCTTTCTGGAACACTTCTGTGATCTCACCGTCATTCTCTCCCGCCTCGGCGCACAGCGCCTCATGGACAGCGGGATCGAACTTCCCGTCCGTTGATATCTCTGCCAGTCCTTTCAATGAGAGTATCTTCATCAGGTTGTTCCTTATCGAGCCCACGCCTGCAGCCAGGTCATCATCCTTGGGCGCATGTGACAAAGCGCGCTCAAGGTCATCTATTATCCCGAGGATGTCTGCGATCAGAGAGTCGGAAGCGTGCTTCCTGAACTCCTCGTTCTCGCGCTGCGTCCTCTTTTTGTAATTGTCGAAGTCCGCCTGTATCCTCCTGGCGATGTCCAAGTTATCGGATGCTCTCTTCTCGGCTTCCGCTATCCTTTCGTCGGCGTCCTGCCTGATCTTCTCGGCATCTTCCCTTGCAGACTTACCAGTCATACAGTTCACCATCTGTTATTTGAAATATAAATTAAAGGTGGGGTCTCCCCCGTTTAGTTCAATCGTCGTCCATCTCAGGCGGCTTCAGTCCCGGCGGTCCCGAGGGTGCCCCGGACCCACGCGCGGCGATGACGTCATCGATCCTGAGTATCATGACCGCTGCGTCCGTTGCCGAGTTGATCGCCTGTTTGCCTATCCTGTACGGTTCGATGACGTCCAGTTTCAGCATGTCCTCGACCTTGCCCGAGAACGGGTTGAGGCCGGCGTGCTTCTTGCCTGCCTTGTGCTGCTTCCTCATCTCGATGAGTACGTCTATCGGATCAAGGCCCGCATTCTCCGCAAGCGTGGTGGGGATTATCTCCATCGCGGACGCGAACGCATCTATCGCTATCTGCTCGCGGCCGCCGACCGATGCTGCGTACTCCCTTAACTTCATTGCCAGTTCCACTGCCGTGGAGCCGCCGCCGGTGACCATCATTCCGTCCTCTATGGCAACCTTCACAACACTCCATGCGTCGATGAGCGACCTCTCGATCTCGTCGATGACGTGCTTCGTTCCGCCCTTTATGAGTATTGACACCGCTTTCGTGTCCTTAAGGTCGGTCACAAAGGTCATCTCCTCTTCCTGCATCTTCTTCACTTCGACAATGCCTGCAAGACCGATGTCGCCCTTCTCCAGCTCATCGAACTTGTTCACGATGCTGGCGCCGGTGGATTTTGACAGTTTGTCTATGTCGTCCTTCTTGACGCGGCGTGCCGCGTAGATGCCTTCCTTTGCGAGGAAGTGCTGCGCCAGGTCGTCAATGCCCTTCTGACAGAACACAACATTGGCACCGATGGATTTGACCTTCTCGACCATCCTCCTCAGCATGTTCTCCTCCTCTGCGAGGAATGCGCCGAGCTGGCTCGGATCGGTTATCTCTATCTTTGCATCGATCTCGGTCTTCTTTATCTCGAACGGAGCGTCTATCAGCACTATCTTGGCGTTCTTTATCAGCCTGGGCATTGCCGGGTGGACGGGTTCTTTGTCGACGATTATGCCTTTGGAGAGGAATGTGTCCTCCATCGAGCCGCCGGTGACCTTTACGACCTGTATGTTCCTGAGATCCGCGGTGAGTTTTCCGTCGTCGCCTTTCTCAACTATCGTTTTCACAGCGTTCACAACGAGATCGGCGAAGAACTCCTTGGATGCGTTGACCTGTTTGCTTATCATGGCGGTCTCTGCGATCTTCCTCAGCAGTTTGTCGTCGTTCACCGATACCTTCGTTGACACATCGATAAGGATCTGCTGTGCCTTCGCGTTCGCCAGCCTGTAACCGGCCGCGATTATCGTCGGGTGCACCGACGAATCCACCATGTCGATCGCTTTCTTCAGCAGTTCGCCGGCAATGATGACGGATGTTGTCGTCCCGTCGCCTACTTCCGCGTCCTGTGTCTTCGCGACCTCCACCAGCATCTTTGCCGCCGGGTGCTGCACGTCTATCTCTTTGAGGATCGTCACACCGTCGTTGGTGATTATCACATCGCCCATCGAATCGACGAGCATTTTGTCCATTCCCCTCGGACCGAGGCTGCTTCTAACTGCGTCTGCTATTGTCCTTGCCGCTGCAATGTTGTTGAACTGAGCGTCCTTTCCCTTGTCCCTCTTGGTACCCTCTTTGAGTATCAAGATGGGCGCGTTACCCATACCCATAGTCTTCATACCTCCGTTAAACTTGGAATCTATCTTGCCTAAAGTTAGTTCTTCTATATAAACGTTTACCATAATCCGCCAATCGGTGCAAATCTTCCCTTATTACGCACGTATCACGTTAATCTATAATGAACCGCATTCAGTTACGAGGATCATGCGTTTTCCGATCGGCAGGTACACGTTGAGAAGGGCAGAAGAGGATGATATGCATTTCGTCATGGGCTGCATGAAGGAGAGCGTCCTGATGTCCGTTGAGGACGTCGAATCGCAACATTCGGACCTGTGGATGGAGAATATACTGGGGGTCACGAGCATCGCGATGGACGGGGGCATGATGCGCTCCGAAGCTTTCGTCCTTGAGGATGAGAATAAAAAATATGTGGGGATCCTGTGGATGGGGATGTCCTTCGATCAATTCACATGCGAGGAGACCGGATACCTTCTCGGCATATTCGTGATAACGGAACTGCGGGGGAAAGGGATGGGGAGGTCGCTCATGAGATGCGCCGAGGACTGGTGCAGGGAAAGGGGATTGCTGTCGCTGACGCTGAACGTCGGCTCCGCGAACACGTCAGCAAAGGAGTTCTATGACCGTCTGGGGTTCAGCGAGCGGAGCACGGTGCTGCGCAGGCGTCTCCGGTGACGGCCGCGGCCGCCGATATGATCATATTAATCAAAATATATTAAAACATAAAAATGCATGGTCCGACCATATGATGCTGTGCGTCCGGATGACATTTTGCGCTTTGATATGCGGCCATCCAGATGCCCTGACTGAATTAAGGTGATTCTATGGCCCCCAACGATCTGATGATGAAGCGCGATGTTCCTTTTCAGCTGTACGATATAAAGATAAGGGATGCGAAGGACGATGACCTTGGATATGTATCAAAAGAATTAGGCCTCGGCCTCTCCCTTGATGAGATGAAGACCGTAAAAAAATATTTCGTCTCAGAGAAAAGAGACCCCACTGACATAGAGCTGCAGTCTCTCGGGCAGGCATGGAGCGAGCACTGTTGCTACAAGAGCTCCAAGCTCGCACTGAAAGAATATGTGTTCGGGATAGATCATAAGGACGTGATGTCACGCGGTGATGCGGGCGTTATGAGATTTGATAAGAAACACGGATATGCGCTGAGGATCGAGAGTCACAACCACCCTTCCGCCGTCGAACCCTACGGGGGGGCCGCTACAGGCGTGGGCGGCATTTTAAGGGATGTTGTGTGCATGGGCGCTGACCCGGTGGGCGTGGTTGACCCGTTCTGCTTCGGTATGATAGACACCACGAAAAAATTACCGAAGGGAACAAAACACCCCAAGGAATTGCTGAAGAGGGCGGTTGACGGCGGGCGCGATTACTGTAATGTGGTGAATGTTCCGTGCGTATCGGGGGCGTTCTTCTTTGATGAGAGATACACCGGGAATTGTTTGGTGAACGTCGGCGCGCTGGGCATCGTCAGGAACAGGGACCTCAGGAACAACTTCGTCAGTGGGCCCGGAGAGATATTGGTGCTCTGCGGCGAGCCCACCGGGCGCGACGGTATACATGGCGTTAATTTTGCATCGGTGGCCCTGGAGACTGATGCGGAGAACAGGAGTGCGAAGCACGGCGTGAGCCCGATACCGAGGCGGTTCGTTCTGGCTGCAACGCTGGAGGCGAACAAGGCCGGCCTCGTCACCGGCATGAAGGACCTGGGAGGAGGAGGGTTGAGCTGCGTGGTCGGCGAGATGGCGCTGGGCGCAGGATGCGGCGCGGAAGTGAATCTGGACAAGGCGCCGCTCAGGGAGAAGGACATGGACCCATGGGAGATATGGGTCTCCGAGACGCAGGAGCGTATGATGCTCGCCGTGAAGGAGAAGAACGTGAAGAAGGTGCTTGCGATATTCAAAAAGCATAAAGTTCCGGCCGTGGCCGTCGGAAAGAGCACCGATGTCCCGAGGACCAGGATATTCTGGAAAAATGAACTGATATTCGACATGGACCTGGAGTTCCTTACAGGAGGCCCGGTGTACAGGAGGCCGTATGACCTCCCTAAGTTCTCGACCAAAGAGGACGAGAAGATGCCGAAGTTACCTGCGAATGATGATATCATACTTTCGTTGCTGTCTGACCTGAACATATCATCCAGGGAGTGGGCCATAAAACAGTTCGAGAAAAAGGGGAAAAGAACGGTCGCGGGACCGACGGCCGGCAGCGGGCCGGGGGATGCGAGCGTGATCGCCCCGGTCGCCGGAAGCGATAAGGGGCTGGCGGTGACCGTCGGCTGCAACCCGTGGTTGGTCGCTGCGGACCCGTACCGCGGAAGTAAAGGATGCATCGACGAGACGTGCCGCAATTTAGTTGCGGTGGGTGCGAGGCCACATGCGTTCACGGACTGTCTGAACTTCGGCAATCCTGAGAAGCCGGACCGTATGGGAGTTCTCAGGGAGTCGGTGAGAGGATTGGGCGAGATGGCCAAGAACCTTAAGATCCCGATACCGTCGGGGAACGTGAGCTTATACAATGAATCGTCCAACGGAGTCTGCATACTGCCGACACCGATGGTCATAGGCACGGGACTGATCGCCGACATCTCGAAAACAATAACGGCGGACCTGAAAGGTAAAGGGAATATGCTCTTCCTGATCGGCGACACCAGGGACGAAATGGGCGGCTCGCTGCTGTTCAGAAAGTACGGGGGAGAAGGGGGAGCGGTCCCGGACGCTGACCCTGCTGTCCTGAAGAGACTGATGGACCGTCTGCTTAAGGCCATGGGCGACGATCTGGTGCTGAGCTGTCATGACTGCTCGGACGGAGGGTTCGCGGTCGCGATGGCGGAGATGTGCATCGCCGGTAATGTCGGAGCGGATCTGGACCTTTCTAAGATCAAAGGAACGGACACCGTGAAGTTATATTCAGAAAGCAACAGCAGATGGATCGCCGAGGTCTCCAGGGACAATGCGGATGCGTTCAAAAAGATCCTCGGCAGGAAGGCGGTGCTCATCGGAAAGACGGCCGGTTCCCGGCTGAAGATCGCGGATGCGGACGTGGATGTTGCCGTGAAAGATATGAAGGCCGCATGGAAGGCCCCCGTAGGAAAAGTCATGAGATCCTGAACAAATACGAAGAAGGCATGCCCGCATGCCTTCATTTTCTGTTCCTCTGAACGCCTGACAGTATGCTGGCTCGTCTCATTTCTTGTTTAGTTCCATAATACATGCAACGATGGTTCGAACGGTTTGCCACGGATGACGCATAATATCCCTTATATTCAATATTTAAATCATAACTGTGTTCCATGTATACATCGAACGGACGGTCCTGCGAATGATGAAGAAGGAATTCATGAACAACGGCGTGAAGATATCATACGTGAAGAGGGGGGCCGGGCGGCCGTTCATCCTTCTGCACGGGAACGGCGAGGATCATTCGTTGTTCGATGACATAGCGGGGCGTCTTTCCGAGGAAGGATATGAGGTCTATACGCCGGACTCGAGAGGACACGGCAATTCCGATAAGGTGAGACGGCTGAGATATGAGGATATGGCTGACGATATCATTGGTCTGATAAACCACGAGGGCCTTTCCGGAAATGATAGGCCGATACTGTTCGGATTCTCTGACGGCGGAATAGTCGGCCTACTGATCGCAATGAGATGTCCTGATATGTTGAAAAGATTGATCGTCGCCGGTGTGAACCTTTCGCCTGATGGGATAATTCTCAAAATACGTGCGGCAATGCGCCTGGCGTTCCTTTTCACGAGGTCCGATCTGTTACGTTTAATGTTGACGCAGCCTGATATCAGGAAGGAGCGGCTTTCTTCTGTCACTGTTCCGCTCATTGTCCTTCATGCTGAAAGGGATATGGTCAAATTATCGCATTCCTTATCAATAAACGAAGCGGTCAAAGACGTAAAACTTATGATAGTGAAGGGCGAGACACATGGGAGCTACATAAAGGATAATACAAAACTGTATGATCTGCTGGCACCTTTGCTCGGGTGATGTTTATCCTCCGATGTGAATGATAGGTCGTGCGGCCTTATCTTTTAATCATTTTAATGTGCAACTTTATTTTCCCGATCGCCCAGTCATAATGGCTGGATGTGCCGCTTATGAAGTATGTTGCGAGGTTGGTGCTCTTTGTCCATTTGTAATGTCCTTTCCTGAACAGTTCATCTTCGGTGTGCGAGGTGGCAATCGTTATTATTTCGCTGTGACTCCCTTTCAGCATCTCTTTGGCGTCCTTTAGCGGCGTGCTCTGATATTTCTCCCATATTTTCTGATTCAGGTCCGGAAGCGTCTGCCACGTGTACCCTTCTCCCGGGACTGCGGGAATACCTCCCTTGATCACGCCTTCGTTATGCCATCCCATTATCATCTGATGCCACTCGTATAAATGCACAATAACGTCCCGAAGGTTCTTGTCACGCTTCCAATGCGGCTCATTCCTCTTCGGGTCATCTCCGAACATGAACGGTGTGTTCTGCTCTTCATCCGTCATAGAGCCCATGAGGGCCCATAATCTGCTGAACTCTTCGTCCGCTGCCTTAAGAAGGTCCTGTTTCGTTGTCGGCCTGGGCATATCTGTCCTCTCCTGTCCGTTACGATGCTGCGTGGCGGGCGTGCCGGGATTCGAACCCGGGTCATCGGCTTCGAAGGCCGAAAGGATAATCCTCTACCCTACACGCCCCGTTCCTCTGTAGGAACGTGTTATTGATAATGTTATCTTACAAAAACATAGAATAAGTCCTCGGCGATACCGGAAGAAGGGAGAACGGAACGTGGCTGATGCAGATATGATCTATGTGATACTCATCTGCGCATTCAGCTGCCTGGGGATGGTCGTTGCGGCCGTTCTGAGGCCCGAGATGAGGATACGGAGCGTCAGGATGAGCACATACTGGATGATGACGTCGGTAGGCGCGCTTCTTTTGATATTGTTCCGATTCATAAGCATCGGTGATGTCCACACCGGCCTGACCGGTGACGGAAGCATCAATCCCGTCAAGATCCTTCTGCTTTTCATCTCGATGACGCTGCTTTCCATATTTTTGGACGAGACGGGGTTTTTCAGATATTTGGCGAATGCGGTCCTCAGAAGGTCCGGTTCCGGTCAGATGAAACTGTTTACGGCGTTCTTCATTACGATATCGGTACTCACCATCTTCACGTCCAACGATATCATCATTTTGACGTTCACCCCGTTCATCTGCTATTTCGCGAAGAATGCGAAGATCGACCCCGTGCCGTACCTTATAATGGAGTTCGTGGCGGCGAACACGGCATCGATGCTATTGATAATCGGGAACCCGACGAACATATATCTTGCGACATCGCACGGAATTGATTTCATTGATTATCTGAGTGTTATGGCATTACCGACCGTTGCCGCCGTGATCGCCGCATATATCATGTTGTTCTTCCTGTTCCGGAAGAAGCTCAGATCGCCGATCTCCGCTTCTGTGACCGATGCCACGATAGAACAAAAGACGCTGTTAACGATCGGTCTTCTACTGTTATCGGTGTGCACCGTGATGCTCGCTCTGTCATCGTACCTGAACATCGAGATGTATCTTGTCGCATCTGTCTCCGCCTTGATCCTCTTTGTTCTTGCACTGATCGCATCAATTGTTTCGAGACGTTCACCCGAAGAGCTTGGGCGTACCTTGAAAAGAGTCCCGTGGGGCATTGTTCCGTTCGTCATCTCAATGTTCATCCTCGTCCTTGCGTTGGAAAAGGTCGGGGCGACCGCAGACCTCGGCGGGCTGTTCGGTGACGATAACGTCTTTGTTTACGGATTTGCGTCCGCCCTTTTCTCGAACGCGATAAACAACATCCCGATGAGCGTCCTGTTCACATCGATAACCATCGGTGCCGGAGGTTCGCCATCCATTGTCTATGCGTCCGTGATAGGGTCCAATATCGGTGCGTTCCTCACACCGATAGGTGCGCTCGCAGGAATCCTGTGGTTATCCATCCTGAAAGATAACGGCATTGATTTCTCGTTCATGCGTTTCGTCAGGTATGGGGTCATTGTTGTCATCCCGGTGCTGTCGGCGGCCCTGATCGGGCTGGCACTGGTGACCTGAGTATATCTTTAATCAACACTATTATACTGCCGTGCGGATATGTATCCGGCAAACGGTTTAGGGAGAATGAACATAACAAGAACAAAGATTACTGCGACCCTTGCGATCGCAATGATGTCTGTTTTGACTGTGTCTGCGTTCGGCGGTCTTTTTGCCGATCCGGTGGACGACGCGGATGCGATCATAGGTGATGGTGCCGCCGTGGCAGGCTATCCGCTGATGTTCGGCCTGGCGATCGGCCCGAACAACGATGCGGTACCCCTGATGAGTTATCTCATAGGGTCTAACGGCGGCACCGTTCCTTTGGATGAGCGCGTATACAATTATCCGCGGTCCGATACTTTCGCTCAATTCGAAACGTATCCTGACAGCGACCATCCTGACGGAGTGGCGTACGTATGGATTTATGATGACTCCGATAACATATATTTCATCCTGGACTGGACAAGTGACGATACGTATGATGCGGGGGACGATTATTTCACCGTATACATTAACGACGGCACCGGAGTGAGGTCGTACACACAGACCTCAACCGGAGGGGAATACGGCATCTCGGTGTTCGGGTATACTGATACTATAGATTACGAGCACATGTATTACGTGATCGCCGTGCCTAAGACAGAGATTGACAATGATCTGATAAAGGTCGGCTTTGAGATGTACGGCACTGTCAGCATATACGGAAAATTGGAATGGAACGAGACGCCACCTGATGCCGCCTTCGTCGGAGAGGACGTAACATTCAGTCTGAAGTATTACGAAGCATCAACATACGGTGCCGATAAGCACAGGGTCTGGATCTTCCAATATGATGACGACACCGACCTGACGGATTTCTTGAAATACAATAGTTTCGATGAGGACGGCTTCCGTTGGTGGAACGGAACCGGTTATACCTATTATGCCGGCCCCGTCACGGTGTTATGCCTCACAGACTTCTATCTGGAAGGGGGATCAGACCTGAGCGGTGTTGTAGACCTCGTTACATCATTCGATTTGGCGGGAACATACAAGCTCGCCGTCCTGATAAGTTATCTGAGCAGAGATGATGACGGGTCCGGCTACTTCTGGACAAGATCCGGCCTCGCGCCGCCCATCGCCGAGGTCGCAGTGTCCGCTGTCGCACCGACCATGACCGGTCCGACATCCCTATCGCTGACGGAAGGATATGCGGCAACATCAACGGATGCATACACAATAGGCGGCACTGTGCCCGTTACAGTCACGAAGACGAACGGTGACACGAAGATAACATGGAACGATACGACGAAGAAGCTGGACATCGCACCGGGCCTTACCGCAGGAACGTATGAGGTCATTCTCAAGGCAAGCAACATCTCCGGCACGGATGCGATGATAACGTTCACACTCACCGTGAACCCCCGGGGAGGTCCGGAAGGAGGGTCGGACATCCTCCTGATCGTCGGGATGGCTGCGGCGATAGCGATAGCGGGAGGTATTGCGGCATACTGGTTCCTGATCCGCAAAAAGTGACCCGCTTCGTTAAACACATTAACAGGCGGCGCAGGCCGCCATACCTTTATTCTTCGCTCGCAGCCGTCCGCATCATTCGCGGACCGGCGGCGGTCATTGCGCCCCGTAATGAAAAAACGTTTATTGGTGACCCCGTTATACGATGTTCATGGCCAAGGTCGTAATGAATCACGGAGCCGGCGGCGAGACGATGCAGGAGTTCCTTTCCAAACATATCGTCTCCCATTTTCCGAAGATGAGCTCTGATGTTCCGTTGAGTTCACTTGATGATTCCGCTGTGGTGGATGGTATTGTTTTCACAACGGACGGCCACACCGTGAAACCGCTATTCTTCCCGGGAGGGGATATCGGTTCATTGTCTGTTGCCGGAACAGTTAACGATATATCGGTCATGGGCGCACGCCCGCTGGCGCTGTCCTGCGCCGTGATCCTTGAAGAGGGTCTTGACATCGATGTTGTGGACAGGGTAATGGCCTCCGTCGGTAAGACGTCGGCGGAATGCGGCGTCCCGGTTGCGACAGGTGACACCAAGGTGGTAGAGGCGGGGGCAGTGGACAAGATGATGATCGTCACGTCCGGCATAGGCAGAAGGTCCGAACATATGGACCATAACCTTTCCGTTGCCTCCGGATACCGTAAGGTGGACTCGCATTGGCTCACCGACGATAACGTCAGGGACGGGGATGCGATAATCGTGTCCGGAACATTAGGGGATCATGGGGTCTCGCTGTTGTCCTTCCGAGAAGGTTACGGTTTCGAGAGCATCGTGAAGAGCGACATCGCCCCGCTGAACGGCCTTATCGGGAATGTGCTGAAGGTCGGCGGTGCCGTTGCCATGAAGGACCCTACCAGAGGCGGATTGGCGAACACCCTGAACGAATGGTCATCTAAGTCCAAGGTAGGCATAGAGCTGAAAGAAAAGGACATACCGCTGAAGGACGCCGTTGTGAACGCGTGTGACCTTTTGGGAATGGATCCGCTGAGCATAGGGAATGAAGGTAAGGTCGTCATTGCATGCGTCCCTGACATGGCAGATGCCGTCCTGAGGACGATAAGGTCGCATCCTCTCGGGAAGGATGCGAACATCATCGGATATGCTTCCTCTAAGATCAAACACGTGGCCATACGCACATCGGTCGGCGGGAGACGCATACTGGAGCCTCCGGTCGGGGACCCAGTGCCAAGGATATGTTAGGCGGTGCAAAGTATTTCAATCTGCAGACTATGAGTGCAACCATAATACGGTGTATCAATGGTAACATTCCTTCCGTTCCCGGGTTACAGGCCTTCTCTGAAGAACAACGAGGACATCGGCGACCGAATATCGCCGCCTTATGATGTCATAAACGATGAATACCTCAAAGAGCTGCAAGAGAACAAGAATAATGTCACCAGGCTGACATTAAGTCCGGAGAACAGCCGCTACAAGAGGTCAAGGGATGAGCTTGAATCCTGGATAAAGGACGGTTCGCTGGTGCAGGACGCGAATTCGTTCTACCTCTACAGACAGAACTTCGTCAGTGACGGAAAGAAAATGACCAGGACGGGCATCGTCGGCATCCTGAGAACAGAACCGTATGAGAACGGCAATGTGATCCCGCACGAGGAGACGTTCTCCAAGGTCAAGGAGGACAGACTCAACTTACTGAGGGACATGGAAACCCATTTAGAATCAATATTCGGGATATTCGAGGGATTCAGCAAAGGCCTTGACGATAAGATATCGAAAGCGGCGGAGAAGCTGTACTATTACGTTGACAGCAGCGATGTTGAGCATATCTATTACAAGATATCGGATAAGAAGGTAACTGATGCGATCACCAAAGAACTGAAGGGGCAGAAGATGCTCATCGCCGACGGCCATCACAGGTATGAGACCGCACTTAATTACTCGCTCGAGAACCCTGACAACGAACTGAAAGGCTATGTGCTGGCAACCATTGTGTCCTCTGATGACCCCGGACTGGTGATCTGGCCTACGCACCGTCTTCTTGATTCGCGGTCGGTGAATGAGGATGACGCGATAAGGAAGATCAGGGGGATGATGAAGGTTGCTGATGCCGGCTCCGTTGATGATATGTGCAACGAGCTGCCTAAATGGCAGATGGGGCTGATGTTCAGATCAGGGAGATGCCTCCTCGCGAGACATGAGAACCCGGGCGACCCGTTATGGTCCCTGGACACGTACGTTGCGCAGGAGATCGTTATCAAAAGAGCATACGGGTACGATGAAGGTGACGTGAAGGTGTCATACGATGCGGTGCTGGATTCCGTCATCAGGAAGATGGGATACGGGAAACATGATGCCGCCATAGTTCTTAACATACCCAGCCTGAAGACCATATGGGACCTCTCATCGATAGGGAAGAGGATGCCTAAGAAGACCACATATTTCTTCCCGAAGATATGGTCCGGCTTCGTGTTCTATAAGATGAGTCGGTGAGATGCACTACGCGGACTACAAGACGATACTTTCCCCCAAGAACGGGATGAACATTTACCGCGGATGCTCTCACGGGTGCATATACTGCGACAGCAGAAGCACCTGCTACAACATGGACCACGATTTTGAGGACATTGAAGTGAAACGCAATGCGCCCGGGATACTTGATGAACAGCTGAAACGGAAAAAGAAGAAGGGGATGATATTCACGGGAGCGATGAGCGACCCGTACAACCATCTGGAAGAGGAACTTCAGATGACCCGGCAGTGTCTTTCCGTGATCGAGAAGCATGGCTTCGGAGTTGCGGTACTGACCAAGTCCTCCCGTATCCTGCGGGACACGGACATACTGATGAAGATCAACAAAAAGAGCAGGTGCGTTGTGCAGATGACCCTTACAACGTATGAGGACGGGTTGTGCAAGATCCTTGAGCCTCATGTATCCGCGACATCGGAACGAGTGAACGTACTGATGAATATGAAGGATGCCGGGATACCGACGGTCGTATGGATGTGCCCCACGTTGCCCTTCATTAACGACACGGAGGAGAACCTCCGGGGGCTGCTGGCTCTTTGCAGGGATGCGGACGTGAAGGGAATATTATGCTTCGGGTTCGGGACGACAATGAGGGAAGGGGACAGAGAATACTTCTACAAAAAACTGGATGAGCATTTTCCCGGGATGAAAGAAAGGTACGAGCAGGCCTTCGGCGACAGGTATGTGTGCAACAGCCCGAACGGCGGCCGTTTGATGAAGATATTCAAGGCTGAGTGCAAAAAGAACGGGATCATCCATGAGACGGATGATGTGTTCGCATTCATGAACGAATTCCCGGCGGGCACTGTGCAGACCTCGCTGTTCTGATGTTATCTTTTCGCACACCATACCGCGAACTCATAGTTCTTGCATATCACATCAATGACCGGAAAACCGCATTCCTTCAGCATCTCAAGATGTGTCATCAGCTTGGTCGGTCGGTCCTCCGCATAATAATTGGACATCCACTTTTCCTCTATCTCTTTCCGTGAATAGCTTTCAGCCATGAAATCCTTCCATTTTTCCAGATAGACATTATGCAGTCCGTCGTCACTGCCCAACACCACGTCAGCATTGATGAACATCCCGCCCTTATTCAAAGATGAGAATATCTTCTCATAAAGCCTCATTTTATCGTCATCCGTCTCCAGATGGTGAAGTGCCAACGAGGATACTATAAGATCGTACTTCTGCGGGAAAACGAAACTGTTCAGGTCCGCCGGAATATACTTCGCGTTGTTACCTACTTTGATCCTTGCCATCTCGAGCATGTTCTCGGCTATATCGACACATGTTATCTTTATGTTGGGGAAACTGTCCGATATCCTCTTTGATACCGTTCCCGTTCCGCATCCGAGATCTATCATTTCGAATGACCGATCCTTCCCGAACGGGATTATGGATATCAGAACATCGATCATCCGGTCATAATCGGGTATGATCTTCAGTATCATCTCATCGAATTCCTTCGCTTCCTCCTCGAAGTGTGCCTTTACGCGCTCGGTGCCCATTGATATCCCTTGTATGATAGAAAGGAGCCGCTGACGGGAATTGAACCCGCGCCCTACGCCTTACCAAGGCGTCGCTATACCCCTTAGCCACAGCGGCAGTAGTTCGCTCTAATAAAACACTCCTTGATATAGTTTCTCATACTCGTTTTTTACAAAGTTTGTGAGAAACTTTATTTTGGTTCCGTACCTAACCGTGACACAATGAAGAAAGAGATGAGCGCATTCGATGTCCGTGCCGTCGTGAAGGAGATGACTTTCCTCGAAGATGCGCATATGGATAAGATATTCCATTGGGGTGCAGGGAACGTGCTCTTCAGGATCAACGTCCAGGGGCAAGGAAAGAAGGAGCTGTTCTTCAAGGATAAGAAGTGGCTGTACATGCCTTCCGAGAAACCGGAGACCCCTGCGGCACCGACATCCTTTGCCTCTTATCTGAGAAAATATGTTGACAACGCACGTATCGGCAAGATAACACAGGCTGGTTTTGACAGAATAGTCATCCTCGAGTTATTGAAATCGGACGCATCATATCAACTGATATTCGAGATGTTCGGAGGCGGGAACGTGCTTTTGGTACTCGACGGGAAGATAATGAACTGTCTGATCCACAAAGTAAGAAGGGACAGGACCGTGAGGCCCGGGGAAGATTACGTGATGCCCCGCTCCCGTTTCGATCCGACAGGATCGACGATCGATCACTTCCGGCAGTTGCTGATGTCCTCGGCAACGGACCTTGTCAGAACATTGGCGATGGATGCTAACCTTGGAGGGCAGTATGCAGAGGAGATGTGCAAGCGCACAGGCATACGTAAGAACACCAAACCGTCGGAGCTGAAAGAAGGTCAGATATCAGAGCTGTATGATGCTATGAACGGTATCGTCTCTTCCGCCCTTTCATCAACGAATGCGGTGATGTACAAGGACGGCGACGGCATCGTTGACATTGCACCGGCGGACCTTCAGATATACGGCTCATACGAGAAACATATCTTCGATTCTGTGTCAGCGGCGATAGACCATCTGATCACGACGGCGAAAGAAGAGGAGGAAGAGGAGTTCGTTGACCCGGAGACCGAGAAGCTGCAGAGGAGGGTGGACCGTCAGAGAGAGACGATAGAAGAGTACCGCACGGAAGCCGGCGACCTGAAGATACGTGCCGATTCGGTCTATTCGAATTATCAGAAAGTTAATGAGTTGTTGGAAGTACTTGCGGTGCAGTCAAAGAGGCTCGGCTGGGACAAGCTGAAGGAAGGGGCCATGAAGATACCTTTCGTCTCTTCCGTGGATCCGTCAAAGAGTCTTGTGACCGCGGATCTGGACGGGCTGAAGGTAACGTTGGATTACACGAAGGGCATTGATGCCAACGCCTCCGACATCTATCAAAAGGGGAAGGACATCAACGATAAGGCAACGAGGGCGGCTGCGGCACTGAAGGACAGCGAAGAACAGTTGGAGCGGAGGATGAAGGGCGCCGCCAAAGCCAAAGCCATAGCGCAGTCCCGCGCTGCACCGACGAAACAGTTCTGGTTCGAGAGGTATAAATGGTTCATCACCTCGAACAACCTTCTGGTACTGGCTGGAAGGGACGCCCGTACCAACGACAACGTGGTTAAAAAACACCTTAAGGATCAGGATGTCTACGTGCATGCGGACGTCCACGGTGCGCCTTCAGTCATCATAAAAGGAGGTGCGGCGGCGAAAGAGGATGACCTCAGGGAAGCTTGCATATTCGCGCTGACGCAATCGAAGGCGTGGTCATCGTCCGTCCCCGAAGGAAGTGCCTTCTGGGTGTTCCCGGACCAGGTGAGCAAGACGCCGCAGGCAGGCGAGTTCCTTCCGAAGGGTGCGTTCGTGATACGCGGCAAAAGGAATTACGAATATCATCTGCCGATAAAGCTGGCCGTTGGCGAGATGACCTACGAGAAAACGAGGAAGGTCATGTGCGGCCCGGTCGATGTCGTCGCAAAGATCTCACAGAAATATGTGACCATCTCTCCGACCAAGACCAAAGGCGGTAAAAAGACGGCAGAGCTTGCGAAATTATTCAGCGTGCCGGAGGAGGAGATCGCCAGGATCGCCCCTCCCGGAGAGTTCGATGTCACGAACAAAGTGTGGCCGGAAGATACGTGAGATGATACGATGCCTCCTTCTATTTCTGAGTCACTGTCCGGACATACTTATGTACGGCGCATGCGAACGATACTGATCATTCTGACCAGTCATCGGTGTGGAGGCCCTTGACGTGAGAGAATCCTTTGTCACATGTTACCAATATGCCTCCGCGAGACATCGCTGTCGCCGCAATTAGGAGATCATTGCATCCTATCGCCCTTCCCTTCGCTTCCAGCTCCGCTTTTATTTTCCCGTAGACTGAGGAAGCGAGCGCGTCAAACGGTATTATCTCATACGGTTTGACGAAGTTGGTTATATCGTTCATTCTACGTTCGAAGTTGTTACACTTATGCGCCCCGTGGATAAGTTCTGCCAAGGTCACAGAAGGGATCTTGATATATTCTGCATGGGTGCCCATTATCGCGTCTATGATGTGCCGATTATTCGTATCGAATGCCGCCACTACTATGCTTGTGTCGAGAAAAAATGCCATTCGGTTCACCTCCGATCATCCTGGTCGAACGGTATGTCCTCGGGGTTACCCATCGGTTCATCTGCCCATGAACCGAAGAGATTGATGTAATCATCGGGGCGCTCGCCCTTGTGACCCTCCCTGATCATATCGGCTACGTAGCTTGACAGGGACACTCCTTTATCTTTTGCCCTTGCCTGAATGTCCATGTAAAGGATCTGGTCTATGTATAGGGATATTTGTGGCGGCATTCTATCATCATGCATCAGTATACTTGGACATATACTTAATGTTTTTTGATAGAAGCGTAGCCGTCAGCATGCGCTGACCGTCATAATTTATAGGAGAGGTGGTGCCCGCGCCGAAATTCGAATTCGGGTCATAAGATCCGCAATCTCACAGGATATCCAGGCTACCCCACGCGGGCATTGTATGATATGGATGGTGTTTGATCACAGCTCTACCTGGGAGCGGTAGCGCGTAATGTATCCGGCAATACGGTTCCTCATCGCCACTGACGAAACATCGGTCAGTGAGCTTACGAGGACCTTGTTGTTATCAAAGTCTTCCGTGAAGATCTCCGGATATTTGTTGACGAGCTCTATGGACACCCTTTTGATGTAGGTTGGTCTGATTCTTCCCATACGTTCACCGAGTAAGGCGCATTAAGGATGTGCCCTATTTAAGCTTTTTTAATTCAGTACGAGGCTTCCCGCACGACAGCTTCCCTTCCGGGCACGGCCCTCTGATGCACGGCGGGCCTGCATTCCTGAATACCACGGGTGACACGTCCCTGCATATCATCAACATCATATCGGCCATGTCCCTTATCTCACGCTGGGCGCGGTTGCACGTCCTCAGTGAGAAGAAATGCAACAGCTCACGGGCGTTCATTGTTATCGTGATGTTCGTTGTCGTGCCGTTCGGCAGTATGTATCTTGCATCTTCCGCAGGTACACGATCACATAGTTTTCTGTAAGATTCCCATATCGAATCCATCATTCTTGTATAAACGCTCAGCGCCTCCGGATCTTCCCTTATCGTCTCGGGGATCACATACGTCGGTTCTTTCAATGAGACGTAGCGTTGGCTCTGCTGCGAGAATGATGCCACCCTGTGCCTCACCAGCTGGTGCGTCAGCGCTCTTGACACGCCCTGCACTGAGAACGTGAACGTTGCGTGCTCAACGACGGAATGATGCCCCATGCCCACTATCTTTGATAGTATGCGCTCCGGATCCTCGCCGTCATCCATTAATTCGTGCGATGGCCTCTCAGAGTAACATGAATTGCCGGCGGACGCGCATATCTTGTCCGCATTCACCGTGTGCGCCAACAGTTTTACTATCATTCTCCTTCTCCCTCCTCCTTCCCGGACCACAGTTCCTTCCTTAAGAGGTTCATGGACTCCGTATCCATTAGCGTCTTCAGCCTTATCTTCCTTATGCCTTCGGTACCTAGCGATGATGCTATCCCTTCCACATGCCCGTCGCCGATCACCACTAAAATGTTCCCGTACCTTCCCATGGCCTCTTTTATCTTGGCTGTCATGTGCTCGTTCCTCTCATCTATAAGTTTCCTCACGAGCGTCGGATACTTCTTCCTCATTTCTGCAAAGTAATATTCCTCGTCCTCGGTGAACGCCTGTATAGACTTGTCGGCCCTCCTTTTCGAACTGAAGCGGTCGCCGATCATTGAGAACGTGAATCTCATCCTTTCCCTGAATCTCATCTCCTCCCAGACCTCTTTCATGGTCTGGTTGGCATCTTTGTCAATGAACTCTATGGCCGCTCCCATCGCCTTTCCCGTTTCCACGGCGGCGACGAACTCCGCGCCTACCTGTGAGCCGTACTCCTCCGCCAGGTTCCTCTGGTACTTGGCCATCTTCCTGTATGCCCACGGATCTTCGCCGTTCGGTTCACGCTGCGCCGCCGACGATATTGCGTTGTACCTTCTGGGGTCCAGTTCCACTAAGACAGCATCGGGCCACATGTTCTTCACTATGAACGACACCGGTTCGGCTATCTTGAACACATGTCCCGTACCCAGAAGAGTTATCATCGTGCGACATAGGCAACAGCTTTTTATTAACTGTTGCGCTGTGGCGCCTTCGTGAACGGCAGATATGGCCTTGTGGTCTTTGATATGGACGGCGTCCTGATAGATCATCTCAGTTCGTGGACCTGGGTACACGACAAGATGGGCGTCAGCAATGACAAGTCGTTCGAGTTGTTCAGGAAAGGGGAGATATCGGAGATCGAGTTCATACGCCGTGACATCGCAATGTGGACCGATAAGAACAGTGACATCAGGATATCAGACATAATCGATGCGCTCCATGACATCCCTCTCATACCGGGCATTCAGGAAACGATAGCAACGTTATCGCACCACGGGATAAAGAGCGTGATCGTCAGCGGGGGTATCGACATGGCGGCACTGATGATCGCGAACGAATACAATTTTGACGGTCACGCAGGGAACAGCATCCTCACATACGAAGACGGACGGCTCACCGGCGAAGGCAGGGTGAACGTCGATCTTACGGACAAGGGGATCGTGACAAGGGAGTTCATGAGAAGATACGGCGCCTCCAAAGAGGATACGGTGGCTGTCGGTAACTCATATACGGACGTTAAGATGCTGGAAGCGGCCGGATTGGCAATAGCGTTCAACCCGATCGATGAACATGTCATAGAGGCTGCGGATGTTGTCATCCGAAGCAGGAACTTATCAGATATACTAAGCATCATCCTCGGGGACGAGGAAGGTTAGGCATCCTCAAGATCGAGGACGGCGTATGACCTCCTCTTGAACTTTCCGTAGATACGTGTTATGTTCCTTGCTTCCGCAGACCCTCTCCTTAACATCCTGCCTTCTATCTTTATCGAGTGGATCAGACAATCCATGTCATCAAAGCTCAGGATGTTCCCGACAGTGAACTCATCGTCGGGCGATGACGGTATTGTTTTCGAATGTGTTCGGCGGTCATCGTTTATTGATACCTTCACATCGATCACGTCGAACTCTATCGCCCATATCGTCTTTATCTCGGTGGCCCTTGCCTTCTTGACCCTCTTTCCCCTGGCCAGCTCAAGCCCCGATATTTTCACAAGGCGTCCGTCATCCATGTTGAATTCATCGCCGACCTTCAGAAGATCGTCGTCCTCCAGCGTTATTGTTGAAATTTCGGATACGGCGCCGTCGCTGATCACTATCTTCACGTCTGTCGGCTTCGGGAACTGCACCGTTGTGGTTCTCGTTAAATTGCAGTCCTGGCATCTTATCGTGGCATCCATCGATGTCTTGCCCATCCTGCCGTTCAGTACATCATGCAGTGTAACATCCTCGCAGTCCGGACATTCGAAATATATCTCCGGTGGGACTTCCTTCATCTCTTTATCTCCGCTTATCCCCCATGAACGGGAATCCGTGCCCGGGGATCATCACATCAGCGTATTCAGTGATATACTTAATACTTTTCATGGCCAGCCCGGGATCGTAATTAATGCCCGGCGGTACCCCTCGTCGGTAATTGTCCTCCAGCGGTATCGCGTCGCCGGTGATGGCGTAGTTACGTTCAGAGTCAACGAACACGCTCATCGACCCCTCTGTGTGGCCCGGAGTGTACACCAATCTTACCCCCGGTGCGATCTCGACGTCCTCCGAGACTGGAACATAGTTCCTGCCTTCCGGACACTCCTCCGTGTGCACGTAGAATTTTGCTTTTTTGAAAAGGTCGTTGTTCCCGCAGTGGTCGTGATGCGTATGCGTCAATACGACAATGCTGACATCCTTCGGAAGAACGCCTACCTGCCTGAATGATGTCTTTATCGCCGGCAGCATCTCGGTACTGCTTGTGTCCACCACTATGTTGACGTTCCCGGAACGTATCAGGGTGGATGTGGAATGTGCTTCCAGGATGATCCCGTCCTCTTTCACCAGCCTGCCGACCGCTAGAACGTCCAGCGTGTTCATGTCCTGTGGCCTCTCTCGCATTCGAGATGCCCCTTTCTCATTCTCATGTGTGCGCCGCATTCCGGGCATGCCACCTCGTCGAGGATACTGTCTGTCCACATCTTCCTCGTTTCGCTGTCCCTTGCCCTCTCCGCATAATCATATCTTTCACGGAGCGTGGGCGTGGTGCATAACAGCTTCAGCGACGAAATGTCGTACATGTTCCGCCGGTCATCCAGCATGGCGAAGTAATTCAGTCCCAACACCCATGCGATGACCGCTCCCGCCATGAACCCGCTCAGGTGGGCCGCGTATGCCACCCCCGAATTGTCGAACAGGAAAAGTAACAGCTGCACCGAGAACCACACCAGCGCGGTGGTCCGAACCGGGAACCTGTTCGTTATGACCGGCCCGACCGGCATCCATATCCTGTCCCGCGGATACAGCATGAGCATCGCACCGAACAATGCCGATATCGCCCCGGAGGCACCGATCAGGTAGACGCTTGAGCTCTGTTCCAGCAATCCGAATGTCAGTCCTCCTATGACCCCTCCCAGAAGGTAAACGGATATGAACCTCCATCTGCCGATGCGTGATTCCAATGCCAGACCGATGAGCATCAGGAAAAGCATGTTGAATATCAGGTGCAGGATGTCCATGTGCAGGAACATTGATGTGAGAAGGGTCCACGGCTCATTCCCTGCAAAGAACTCCGGCGGAATGAACCCCAGTTCGAACAGCGTCCAGTTGAAGTGTCCGTCCGGATACCCCATATCCGTCACCGCGAATATCGCTGTATTCGATATAACAAGGACAAGTGTCGGGCTGAGCTTCCGGAATCTCAGCAGTATCGCGATCGTGATGATTATTAAGACTATCACGATCCACGAGGCCGTCTCCATGGTCGAGAAATGTCCTGCAAATATTTAAGCCGTGAATAGTGATGTTAGTAACATGAGGTATGACCCGAACATCCGAATAGAGGAGCATGACGAGGTCTACTCTCCGGATGATGACAGCATACTTCTCATCGAATCCCTTGATGTCCGCGACGGCGAGCAGATCTTGGAGATAGGGTGCGGAAGCGGCATCGTCGCCATACATTGTGCGAAGAACGGCGCCGAGGTTGACGCTGTCGACATAAATCCTGCCGCTGTCGCTATGACCAGAAAGAACGCCGCGGCCAACGGCGCATATATGGACATCCGCCTCTCCGATCTTTATGCGGACATCGACTCATGCTACGATACCATCGTGTTCAATCTTCCTTACCTTCCGGTGAACGACCCCGGAGACCTGGGAAAAGCGTGGTCGGGAGGGGTCGGCGGTGTTGAGCCGTTACAAAAGCTCCTTAACGGCGTCAGGGACCGTCTCCTGCCCAGAGGGAGGTTCGTGATAGTCGTATCGTCACTGATGGACCAGGGACGGCTGGATGAGGTCCTCGCTGATTACGATGTCTCCGTCATAGGGGAGAAGGATCTTTTTTATGAGACACTGAAAGTACTGGAGATACGGCTCTAAAGCAGCTTTTTTATTTCCTTCGTGAGAAGGTCGTTCATCTTTTTACCGTCAAGCTTTCCTCTCAGCGCCTCCATGACCGGCCCCATGAGCGGCCCCACAGAGCCCATTCCCTTCTCTTTCACGAAATTTTCACGTTCCGTGACTATCTTTGCTATTATCTTCGCCGCTTCGGATTCGCTCATGGCACCGACGCCCAGTTTGGACACCGCGTCGCTGACCGGCGTGCCTTTCGCGATCTCACGGAAAAGGGACGGCAACGCCTCTTTGGCGAAGTTCCCTGCCTTCAGTGAACTGAAGATATCCAGTATGTCCTTTTCTGATATCGCGTTCACGTCGATGCCTTCCCTTTCCATCTCCGTGAACGTACCCAAGAATGTGGCGGCTGCGGCCGATATCAGTGCCTTGTCCTTTGCTATCTTCTCAAATATATCTTCATTGCCCTGCCTGACGATCTGGTCCGCCTGCTGAGCGTTGATCCCGTATTTTGATATCAGCCTCTTTGTTATGTTCTCAGGAAGCTCGGGGAGATTGTTGTATATCTGTTTCAGCTTTTCCTCGGTCATCAGTATCGGCGGGATGTCCGTCTCAGGGTACATCCTTGCTGCGCCGGGCAGCGGGCGCATGTACCTTGACGTTCCGTCGGGCTGTGGGTCCCTCGTCTCCTCAGGTACGCCGGTCAGTGCTTCCTTTGCCCTTTCGGTGACCGCTTCGAGTGCGGCTTTCGCTTTGCCCTCCCTCTCGGCACACAGCACGAACGCATCATGTTCCCCTTTCATTGAAAGGGCCTCTTTCGTTCTGCTGACGTATTCCTCCTCGATGCCGTATGCGGGCAGTTCGTCGGAATGGAATATCCCCTTCACTCCTTTCGTCCTTGCGCGTTGCGCCATCTCCGCCCCCAGACGTAACCTGCCGGAGTCGCCGTTCAGCACTCCGGCGAACCCGTGCAGTCTCACGGCAAGGACCTTCCCCTTATCGGACAGCGCGGACCTTATGACCTTTGACGGGCAGTCCTTGAAGATGTCCGTCACATCGATCATCGTCTCATCTATGCAGACCTTTCGCTCTGCCAATATGTCCTTGATGACAAGGAGCATCGTGTGCCTCTGCACTTCGTTCTCAACGTACGTCGGTAATAACCTTAACTCCTGCGCCCCCTTTATCTCCGTGCGCCTGCTTCCGGGCAGCGAGATGTTTATGTCCTCCCGTATCGTTCCTATCCCTCGCTTCACCCTCTTCGTCGCCCTCAGCATCGTCCCTATGCGCAGGGCAACCTCCATCGCCTCCTCGGGCGTCCGTATATCTGGCCCGGTGGCAATCTCTATGAGAGGTATGCTCAGCCTGTCCAGACGGTACGTTATCTCGCCGTCCTTCTCCTCTATCTTCCTCGATGAATCTTCTTCCAGGCAGACGGACTCGATGACTATCTCCTTCCCGTTCACTTTTATGCGTCCGTCCTTCGCGACCATCGCCGTCCTTTGGTATCCTCCGGGCCCAGAACCGTCGACGACGATCTTCCTCATGAAATAGATCTCATCGAATATCGTTGCATCGGCCATTGCGGCGAACGTAAGCGCAACATCCAATGCATCCTCGTTGACATTGTTCGGAGGTTCTTCGTCCAATTCCACGAGGCAGCTCACCTTCGCCGGCGTTTGATATCGATAGCTTAACTGCTTCTTTGATTCGGCGAGTGCCGCCCTGTCCGTTATCCCCGACTCACCGGCCATGGGCCTCAGCCGTCTGAGATACGTGGACGTGCTTTCCTCCGAAAGTTCACTGTCACAGGAACAGAACAGCTTCTTCGTGTCCAGCTGCTGGTGTATCTCAATGCCGCAGATGAACCTGTCACCAGATGACATCGGCCGTCCTCCTGTCGTTTGTTTCGTATGATATCCGGACCTTCATCATCTTCTTCGCCTCTTCCGTGCTCTCGGAGTTTGCGAGCGCCCACATGAGTTTCACGTATGCGGTCTCCGGAAGCATATCGCCTGCCGGAATGATACCCATCCTCTGCAGATCGCGTCCGGTATCGTAAACGTTCATTCCCGTCGGCCCGTTTATGCACTGCGATGTCATCACGACCACGGAACCGTTATCTATTGCGTCCTTCAGAAGCGACGCAAACTCGCCGCTTACGTGACCCAGGCCCGATCCCGCCATGACCACTCCTTTGGATCCCATGACGACATCTCTGAACAACGCCGGGTCCATGCCCGGATAATAATACAGAAGGATCACTTTCTTTTCCATGTTCTTCGATACGGACGTCTTTTCGGACGCCTTCGGAACCTCGTCCGAGAACGTGATGCTCCCGGAGGCGTCCATCTTTGCAACGGGAACACAGTTTATGCTACGGAATGCGTCCCTGCGGGATGTATGCATCTTCCTCACCCGGGTTCCCCGGTGCACCGCATACGAATCATCATTCATGGTGTCATGCATTATCACGTAGACCCCCGCGGCCTTGGATGATGCACAGAACCTTACCGATGCCGATATATTCCCCGGCGCGTCCGATGAGGGCCTGTCCGGCGATCTTTGCGAACCCACGAGGACCACCGGCCCGCTCAGCTCTCTGAGCATGAATGATAATGCCGCTGCCGTATACCCCATGGTATCCGTTCCGTGCAGTATCACGATGCCGTCGGCGCCGTTGTTCATCTCCTCTCCGACCGCTTCCGCAATATGCTGCCATTGTTCAACGGAAATGTTCTCCGAGAACATAGAGAACAGGTCCCTTGTCCTTATGTTGGCGATATCGAACGATTCCGGGATCTGATCGAGCAGGCGCTCCGCCGACAGCCCGGGCGACACTGCCCCAGTTCTTGTGTCTGCCCGCGATGCTATCGTGCCGCCTGTGCCCATGACTACTATATCAGGCAGCCCTTTCTTCGGCTTGCGTGCCTTTCCGGCGACGGCGTTCACGGAGGGTTGTTCGATCAGTTTTATGACTGTCCCCTTGCCGGCCCTGAATCCCGCATAATATCCGTTCTTCAACCTTATCACTATGATGTCGGGATCGGAGGAGTCCTTGTTCGGCATGAGCACGCCCCTGTGCCCCTTCCCGTCCACGGTGACCGATATGAGGGATCCTTCTTTGGCTCCTGCGGACACTATCATCTTTGATAATCTGTCAGAGTATCTCATGTTGTTCCGTCCCTCGTTATCCCTTTTCCGTTTATTTCATTTTGTGTGCTTTCCCACGCAACAACGGTAATGATTATTACTCTCCTCATATTCTCCATGGTGTGCACAACATAACCGAGATAGGAATGGAGTATGACGTTCTCAGGGAGAACGTGAAGATCGCGCATGCGAACCATCAGCTTCTTACTGAGAATAATATCCGATCCGTGGACATCATGGGCTCGATCGGTTCCGGGAAGACGTCACTCATCGTCAGAATTGCCGAAAAACTGACCGCAAAGGGGATACGTGTCGGAGCGATAGCGGGCGATGTTACAGGTGATGATGACTTCAAGCGTATGGTCTCCGCGAACATATCCGCAACCAACTGCAACACGGGCCATGAGTGCCACCTTGACGCCAACATGGTGAAAAGATCGTTAAAGAAGATGGACCTCCGTTCCATTGATGTGCTGCTGATCGAAAACGTCGGCAATCTCGTGTGCCCGGCGGACTTCCCGCTCGGCACAGACCTGAGAATGGTCGTCATATCAACCACCGAAGGGGATGACATGGTAAGAAAGCATCCCGATATATTCTTACATTCAGATATTGCCGTGATAAACAAAACGGACATCGCGGAATATGTGGACGTTGACATCAGCGTAATAAAGAATGATTATTCGAAGCTCACCGGCGGTGCGCTCAAAATGATGGAATGCAGCGTGAAAAAGGATAAAGGCGTGGACGAGATAATAAGCGCATTGAAGCTTTGGTGATATCATGAAAGTACTGACTGTCGGCGGAGGCGGAAGGGAGCACGCGGCCGTGGAAGCTTTTTATCGCTCCGGTGCTGAGATCTACGCTGTAATGAAGAACGCGAATCCCGGGATCATCAAGAGGGCCAGAGGGTACAGACTCATAGATGAGAAGGATGTTCAGGCGGTGTGCGGGTACGCAAAGGAGTGTAAGACGGAATTGGCATTCGTCGGCCCGGAGGCGCCGCTGGAAGCAGGGCTCGTTGACGCTTTGGAGAACATGGGAATAAAATGCGCTTCGCCAACGAGGGCCGCCGCCAGGATCGAAACGTCGAAGACATTCATGCGTGAACTTCTCCGGGACCATAAGATAAAGGGCAATCTGGGTTTTGCGAGCTTCGATAACGCGAAGGATGCCGCCGACCATATCAGGAGCGTGAAGTACGACATTGTTGTGAAGCCCGTAGGCCTTACCGGCGGAAAGGGTGTGAAGGTGCAGGGGGAGCACCTGCATTCGTTCGATGACATAATGAGATATGTGAACGAGATCTTTGATAACAACATAGGCGGTGCCGGCGTCATCATTGAAGAGAAGGCGGTTGGAGAGGAGTTCACGCAGATGGTGTTCTGCGACGGTAAGAAAATATCACCCATGCCCCTGGTGCAGGACCATAAGAGGGCGTACGAGGGAGATGTCGGTCCAAACACAGGAGGCATGGGTTCTTATACAGATGCTGATCATCTTCTTCCGTTCGTGACCTCTTCCGAACGGAAGGAGGCGCTGAACATTGTACAAAAGATCGTTGATGCATTAAGGAAGGAAGG
Source organism: Methanomassiliicoccaceae archaeon (assembly GCA_031285205.1). Taxonomy (GTDB): domain Archaea; phylum Thermoplasmatota; class Thermoplasmata; order Methanomassiliicoccales; family Methanomethylophilaceae; genus Methanomicula. The sequence continues at coordinate 74,011 of JAITWO010000019.1, forward strand.
GTGCACTTACAGAGGTCCCATGTACGGTCAGTTCATGCTCACCGTCGACGGTCCCAAGATAATAGAGATAAACGCAAGGTTCGGGGACCCGGAAGCCATGAATGTCCTCCCAATACTGAGAACGAGCTTCACCGATGTGTGCATGGCCATGGCCGCCGGCACCCTGACGGATAACATAGAATTTGAGAATAAGGCGACCGTTTGCAAATACGTCGTCCCGGAGGGCTACGGCGTAAGATCGAAGGCAGGACTTCCCATATCGGTTGACGAAGAACAGATAGAGAGATGCGGGGCGGCGGCGTTCTACGCTAACGTCGATATCGTCAACGGAGAACTGGTGACCGGAACATCGAGGGCCGTGGGCGTCGTGGGAATGGCGGAGAGCATCGAAGATGCCGAGGCAAACTGCGAGAAGGCGCTGGAGTATGTGAAAGGTGAGGCGATATTCGTTCGCCACGACATCGGTAAGAAAGAGCTGTTGCAGAGACGCGTCGATCATATGAAAGAACTGCGCAGCGTGAGAAGATGAGGCGTGTTGCCGTAAAGATAGCGTACATGGGCGACGAGTTCGCGGGTTCGCAGGTGCAACCCGGGCTCAGGACGGTCGAAGGCGAAATACGATCCGATCTGGAAAGCCTCGGCGAGAATGATGTGAACCTGAAGTGTGCCAGCCGCACGGACCGCGGCGTGAACGCGTTGGGCAATGTCGCAGTGTTCAACACCTCATTTGATTCCGATCTCGTTCTTCTGAAGGCGCTTAACGCCGTCTCCAAGGGGGTGTTCTACCAGTCGATAGCGACCGTGGGCCCTGAGTTCAACCCAAGGCATGCAGTCGAGAGGGTGTACCGCTACGTCCTCCCGGCTGCCGGCATTGATACCGTGCTGGCGGAGCGGTGCGCAGCGCTGTTCGAAGGAACGCATGACTTTGTGCGGTTCTGCAAAACGAACGATAAGGACACGGTGATGAACATGCGCTCCGTGACGGTGAACAGGAACGATGACCTCCTGATCTTAGAGTTCCGGTCCGAGTTCTTCCTGTGGAATCAGATAAGGAGGATCGTTGCCGCGATATCGTCCGTCGGAAGAGGGGATGCGTCGCTGCGGGACGCGGAACGTGCGCTTAATGGCGAATCGATATCGTTCGGTATAGCGCGGCCGGACGCGCTTACGCTTACTGACATCATTTACGATGACATCGATTTCATAACGCCGTCGGCGGACATGTTCGATGACCGTGTGGAAGAGGAGCTTTTCAAGTGGTCGTTGAGAAGTGCTTTCTTCACTTCGCTCTGAGTAGTTTTATCTGTTCTCTGTGTATCTACCATCATGAAGGACATCTCCCGAACGGTCTCGGCTGTCAGCGAAAGGATGGACAGATTGGAATTGTTGCGCGAAAGATCCGTGGCCGCATCACGATCCATCATCAGACTGACGAAGAGAACGATACATGCTATACATTCCGGCGATGAGTATAGATCGTTTCTGAACAATGCGGTGTCCGAGTTTAATTCGTTATATGAATTGATACGCGGCGAGCCGGAGGTCTTGTTCTCCGGGCCGGCGGAGGATGCGATGGCGGAGCTTGCGGAAGCATGCATGCTGTCCTCCATCGTCAATGATGATGAGATCCCGTCATATTCATTGCTGAATATCACTCCGCAGTCATGGGCCATGGGCCTTGCAGATTGTTTAGGTGAGATGAGAAGGATCTTGCTGGCTCATCTCATGAATGATCGCATAAAGGAAGCGAAGGCGATGTTCGATGACATGGAGGTTGTATGCGGACATGTATTATCATTCGACGTTCCCGATGCGATACTTCCGATAAGGAGGAAGCAGGATGTTGCAAGGTCGGTCATGGAGAGGACGCGCACGGACATAGCTAATGCGTTGCTCATGAGCCGTGCGGATCTGAAATATTGAAAATGCGGGGCGGGGCCCCGCGTTCTGCTCAGCGCCTTCCCTTAGGTTTGCCCAGATTCTTCACCGGTTTGCGGAATACCCATAACGCTACGATCACCAGAACGATGAACAGTATCACCACTATCGCCTCTATCAGCGTGTAGCTTGTCTGCCCTATGAAGAACTCCGCCGGCTCTGTCATGATCGTGGCATCCAGGGACTGCGGCCCGACATACCCTTTTATGACGAACGTGTGCACACCGCCGGATATGCCCTCGACCAGCCAGTTGTACGTGACGGTCTTGCTTCCCCCAGATTCAATGGTTATGTTTGGATCGTCCTTTCCGTCGATGTCGAACCATCCGTTCTCCACCTTGACGCCGTCGACCTCGAACCATATCTCCATGCCAACGATGGCGCCGGCGTTGTTGTTGATCACGGCAGTCAGCTTTATCGGCGCGATGACAATGACCGGCGCGGTCTTTGTTATCTTCACCTCTTCGCCACTTGTGTTCGTGAACTTGAATTCCACTACCAGCTCATATGATCCGGCGGTGCCCGGTGCCGTGATCGTCAGGTCCCTGCTGCCCTCGTCCATGTCGATCGTGCCGCTGCCCGGAGATACCGACCCTGCCGAACTGCCTCCGGAATCGATTATCTTTGTGGTATATGTCACATCGGCATCGCTTCCGTCCGCATATATTGTGTATATGGCGGTCCTGCCTATCCCCGCGACATATGATTCAGCTCTTATGTCGGCGTACATGCCGTCGTCCTCGGCGGCAGATGCCGTGGGCAAGATCATGACCATCGCGGTCATCGTAAGCAGAACGACCGCCGTCAGCGCGATCATCTTTTTCGTAAGAACACCCCCCTTCTTATGCCCATCCATGCTATCAGAAGCATCATCAGTATGGACAGCGCCGCGAACGCCCAGACAATGGCCGGTATGCCTGCCTGTTCGTTGAATACATTATCGCCTGATGCGGATGCGCTGCCGATCGACAGGTCCGTAGGCTCCATCACCAGTTCCACTGTAACTGCTCCTGATGTATCTTCGTACACCATTTTGAGTACAGGCAACGGATCTGTTGATACATCTCCGTCTGCGTTTATCAGCCGGATATAATATGTGACGGACGAGTGCGCCGGAATGATCACATCGAGGTCGCCGCCTTCCAGTACGACATTGTTCGAATCCACTATCGACACAAGCCAATCATCGTCCAATCCTGTCGGTATAATGCTACTCAGCGTAATCGGAACCCATTTGTCGGTGTCGTTGGTGAATGTCACCGCGAATCCGTACTCGTTCTTGCTTACACGATTGACCGCACCGTCTGAACCTCCGGAATCTTCGATGTCGTCGATCGTTCCTTCATTCGTGGTGTCCTTCGTATCAAGCACCTTTGTCAATAACGTGGTGCCGAGCAGATTTTGGACAGTGACGGACATGCTCTCGCTTCCGGACCCGGTCTTATCTGGGTCGTATCCTGCCACCAGGATCACCGTGTGCGATGTTCCGTCATTGGGTATCACCGCATAGTTGGTCGATCCGGTGCCGTCTACCGTGAATGTCGGCATTATCCAGCTCTTACTCGGTACCATCACAACGGTTGAACCGCTGTTGTTCGTCACGGCCATCGTGATCTCTGCCGAACCGGAACTGAATGTTGTGGATACGTGAGTTATTATCACGTCCCTGTTCAGTGTGAAATCCTCTGTATTGCCGGGAGACAGGCCTAACGCCGTCTTTGTTTCATATCCGTCCTTTGTAACTTCGGTTATGTCAATGTTTGTGGATAAGGCAGGCACCTTTATTACATAGTTGCCGCTGGCGTTGGTGGTTGTGGAACCCTCTGTACCGTCTATCTCGTACGTCACGGTGACGCCTCCGAGCGGTTTGCCGTCCGCATCTTTGACCTTGCCGGAGACATCAACTGTGTCATCATAATCGGACGGTATCAGATCGCCGATCACGACCTCCATGTTCAGGACCGCTTTCGTTCCGTCATCTAGCATTATCTTATCCAGATATGCTCCCGTGATCTTGATCGGTGTGTTTGTCAGGAAGTCACGGGGAGTTCCGTTGACGGAGTCCGTGATGACCGCGCTGAAGGTGTACTCGATCTTGCCCTTCGGCATAAGTACTTCGTACTCCCCGTTCTTGATCAGTGTTGTTACAGTTGCAATTTTGCTGCCGTCAGATATCTTTATCGTCATCGTTCCGGCGGCTGCCCTGCCTACGTACCCGGCGACCGTCACCGCATCCTCAAGCGTTATCTCTATCGGCGTTGCGGGTGTTATGTCAGTATCGGTGATGTCCATATACGCGACCTTCGTCCCCTCCAGGTTCTTGACGGATATGCTGCTTGAGAATTTGCTGTCGACCAGCTTCATGAAGTATATCCTTGTTGCACCGGTCGAATCCTTCAATATCGTATCGCCGGTGAGGGCGATCTCATCATCCTCATCCTCCAGAACAACGGTCACGACCATGACCTCTTCGATCTTATCGATGATGTCGATCTCACTGGTGTCAGCATAGACCACGAAAGAGCCTGTGTAATAATACCATGTGACGCCAGGCTGCAGGTCCTTGGACCCTATCGCCAAGGTGTATGTTCCCGGCGTCAGGTTGTAAGTGCCGTCTGCATTGGGTCTCGTTGCGTTCCCGGATGATGTGACGGTTATCTCTGCTAAACTTATGCCTACCAAGGTGCCTGTTTCGCTGCTGACGGTCACCGTTGTGCTGCCTTCGGCATCGACCTTCACGATGCTGCTACCGATAACGGCGGCCGCGGAGCCGGCCTTGAACGTCATCTTGGTGTCGTCAATAGCGCGGAGCATCACATATTTTATGTGTGAAGTTGTGTTCTTCAGCAGTATCGTACCCTTTTCGTCATCGATCGTGATTTCCACTCCGAACTGGTACTCGTCCTCCACCGACGTTTTCATATCGGCGACGTAGTCGCACGGATATACGGACATATCGACTTCGCCCTTTCCTACGTCATAGATGACGCCGGTTATTGTTTCAGATGATGCCGGAGCGATCACCAGTCCGTATTCCGCTCCGTTGCCGCCGAAGTCCGTGCCATCTTCCTTGGATAACAGCATGACCTGTACTGAGTACGGGTTGTTGTTCGTCAACGTCATATCATATTCACCCGGCGATAACCCCGCCGCCATTGCTATGTCAACGTCACCGATTGGATCTATTGGGGAAGATTCCATATCGAATGTACCGTTCTTGCTCTTGATCTCGTCGATCCCGTGGATTATCTCCACCACGCCTACGTTGGATATGACGTGCATCTCAATGCCCGGTGTTACGCCTGTTTCGGCGTCGTATTTTACGTAGACATACGAGGTCCTTGATTCGCTTGATGTAGACGGAGCTGATATGGATATTATCAGTTCGCCCGTGAACGTGCCGCTGCTGCTCGTGCTGAACGTCGCGTTGCCTGAGCTGAAGGCGACGTATGTGGTTGATGAAGCGAATGTCTTCAGGTCGATCCTTGCCGTTCCTTCCCCAGGCTTGGCGTTGCTGACGCCGATCTCCATATTCAGTCTGCCGTCACCCTTCTCTATCTTGATGGGGGTGTCTGTGTTCTTGGTCACGTCCAGAGTATTGATCTCTTCGCTGACCCTGTTCACGATCACGCTTGATAGGTTCACCGTCCTGTTGTTGGCCGTTTGTGTGACGGATGACGTGAACGGTGCGGATGTCGGCCTCAGGAAGTTCCCGAAGACCAGCTCCGTGGTGCATGAGTATGCTTTTTCCTTGGGCACCATCACATAGTATCCTGCGCCTGCGGTGCATGTGACTATGGTGTATTTGTTATCATCAATGGTCGCTGTTATAAAGACCGGGACGAATGATATCTTTGTTGTTGATGATGTGTAGTACACACTGCCGCTGAGCGCTATGGCGTCCGCAAGTTTGATATCGAGCGTCTCGTCGGTTTCGCCGAGCGATGTTATCCATGCCTTCTTCTCCGGTAGGTTGGCATAAGCGTACACTGTATACTCTGCCGTGCCTGGAAGCAGCACCGTCACCGACGGCTTATCGTCATCGTCCTCGGGTCCGGCTATCGGGATGTTTATTATCTCGTTGTTCGGTCCTATCAACGACACGACGCCTGCCGCATATACGGGCTTGTTATCCTTATCATACGTCATTGTCACGGTGACCTTGCGGCTGTCTGTCCACGGCTCACCGCCGGTCCAGTCCCAGCCGGATATCCAGTCTGCCGCATTGATATCATCGGTGTCGCTGACCTTTGCATACATCACGACCGTGTCGGCCGTCGACATGGTTTTTATCACCGTGGCTGTGTATGTTTCCGCATTTCCGTAATCGCCTGTGGGAACGAGTACGGGAACGTGTGTCCCTGCAGCTGTCGCTTTCACCGATGCTGTATATGTGCAGTACGGCGCGTATACGCCGTTGGTGAGCGTTATCACATCGCCCTCTTTTATCTTCGTTCCGTCGACCTCTATCGTCACTTCCGTTGCATCCACTTTGACCACGGACGGTTTCGAGGTCGAGCCCATCGTGGCCGTGAACGCAGCGGTGTTCGACGAGAGGGACGATGATGTCAGCATCCAGCCGTTGAATGACGCCGGATCCTGCTGCACCAGGTATTCTCCGGGGGCCACGTTCATCTTCGCCACTCCGGAGCTGTCGGTGATCGCACTGTCCGCAACCTTAGTTGTGCCGTCCGCGTCCAGATATGTTATGAACACCTCTATGTCCGGTACGACCGCTCCGTATGAATTCTTCACGGTGACATCCACGGCCACCGTCTTCACGTTTATCTCACCGACGTTCATTATGCCGGGATAGAGCGTGAACGTCCCTGTGTAGATGGAGACGTCGTTGAGTGTCATCGTCACCGTGTATGTGTCCGGTACAACGTTCTCGGCAAAGTCGCCGATGGCGTCGGGATTGAGTGTGTACACTTTCCCTGAATATTTTCCTTCGAGTTCGATGAGCACGTCCGTTACGGCGGCCGATACCGCGTCCAGCCCTGTGATCTTTCCCTCCAGCTCTGCCCATGGTATCTTGATGTCTGTTGAGCCTGCCGGGCCTCTGTACACTTCCATCGCGTATATCGATCCGCAGTATACTCCTATCTCATTGAAGCTTGCGGAATTCGGGACCATGATGCCGTACTCGCCGTTCTCGTTCGTCTTGGTCTGACCTATGAGATTCCCGTCCGCATCGAAGAGCGCAACGGTCATTCCTCCTATCCCTTCAGACTTCGGGGCCGGTGTATTCACGGTACCGCTGACGGTTTCACCAACTCCGTTGTACTTCAGGAACGCCATCCCGCCGAAGTAGTTGATGATCCCGCCCTGTTCTTCCTGAAGAGCCTGAGCTTTGTATGCGTCCATGAGCTCCCACTCGCCGGAATAGTCATCCTCGGGGTTGTATGTGGCCCACCATGCATCGATATCAAATGTGCTCATTCCGAATCCGGGGTACGCTTTGTATGTACCGTCGCTGAGCATCAGCCCCCTTATCAGGGCGTTGATCGAAAGGCCCGGATCGTTGGTCATTGCCTTGTAGTCCTCTAACGACATGCCTACGAGCGATTTCCATATCATCGTCTCGTACATTCTGTCGGTGTAAGTGTAATAGTATCCCTGGTAGGGGACCCCGGCCGTGTAATATTTCGGAACGGCGCCGTTGCTGTCAAGATGATAGTCATTAAGGAACGCCAGTGTGCTGAATATGCTGCTGTCACCATAGTATATCGGAAGCATCGTCCCCGTCACGCCGACGTACCCTATCTGGTGTCCCGTCGCGTTGCATACCGCATTATAGATCTCTGCCATCTCCCCGTCGGTGAGATTCGTTGTCATGTAATAAACTGCAACGATATACATCGCGTTCTCACCCGATATGTTGAGGTCGGTGGCACCGAATATGTTCGGGTTGAACTTCACGTAGTCGACGTTTGTGGCATCCGCTGACATCGACACCGGGACCTTTCCGTCCTCGATTATACGTTTAAGGTCCGTGAACGTCTGACCTGATATCACATCGAGTGCCGACCTGTCGTGGTCGATCAGTCTGACGATCATGGATGCTGTGGATCCGGATGGCGAACTCAACAATATGTTGGACGCTGCGGCAGCACCTCCTCCGAAGAGGTCCGCGACAACGTCGAATCCTCCTCTGGCTATCGCTTCCGCACCGTAATCCAGCCATGTCGCCAGCGCTGCATCCGGTTGGTTCTCGGAATAGTGTGCCCATGCCTCCGAGAGGCTCCAGTTATTGTCCTTGATATAATAGTTGGTCGCACCGAGGTAATTGATGCTTTCCTCGCTGGATGCACCGAGGTGCATGTCCGCGGTGTAATTGGCCTTCTCGTTGCTCGGTATGCTTGCGTCGACCGCATAGAGCACATTGGGCACCAGCAGCATCAGCACCGTTGCGAGCACTGCGATGAACGGCGCCGGCTTCAGAACCTTCCTCCATATCGATCTGGGGGTTGCGCCTTTGAAGCTTGCCAGATAATCTTTCAGTTTGATCCAGCGCAGGAGCCACATTATCACCACGCCGGTGCCTATGGCGTACATGGGCGCAGCGAGATACGCCAGGTCGACGCTCCTCCAACTGAAGAACAGCATCGCGACGAACCACATTGTTATGAACATGTATGACGGCGAGGATGCCTTCTTGGGCAGCCTGATGAGCCTCCGGGCGGCGACTGCGAACGAGAACCACATCGTTACCATCCCGGCGTATATCGCCTGCGTTGATAGCGTGACGCCGTTATACAGCGTCATGAGCGATCTGAACTTCCCCTCCGCATACGGGTAGAATCCCGATGTCATCGCATCATGCAATGAAGGTATGAAGAACGCGGTGACCGTAAAGACCGCCGCCAGTATTACTATCGACACCGGTATTGTTATCACCCAAACGCGGTGCGATGCTATTAAGAGGGATATCACGACCAGCAGCAGCGCCAGACAGAGCGGGCCTGCAATGAGCATCGTCATTCCCATCAGCAGTACATAGTACAGCGATACAACGAGAAGTGACAGTATCATCACCGTTCCGTACAGCGACACATAGCTGAGCGCCCGGTCCCCCCTTATGCGGTCAGCGACCGTCTGGACCACCATTATGAACGAGATGAGCATTATCACCGATATGAACCCGATCCATGACAGCTGAAGCGCTATCAGCGAAAGGGTTGCGAAGATCATGTTCCTGAACACTTTCTTATCTTTGAACGGTGCGAGCATGTTGTTCTTTGCCGACACATCCGCCGCAGGCCTTTTGAGCGCCTTGACCGCCCTCAGCAGGAACAATGTCATCAGAACGAAGAAGAACACGAAGAAGGCACTTTCAGTACCGTTGGAAAATACAGTCTGCACTATAGCAACTGACGATATCGCGAAGAATGCCGATGCCACGATAGCGGCCCTGCGGCTGAACATCTCCTTCGCCAGGAGGTATACGGGAATGCATGTCAGCGCACCGACGATCGCCGTGGAGAAGGCGAGCGCCGCGCTTGCGGCCTCAGCTGCTGAGAATCCGAACAGCGTCAGCGGGAATGCCGCTGCGGCAACTGCCCAGTCGAACAGCGGCGGGTTGTAATTCAGCCCGCCGAACGGATAGTTCAGCGCGGAATCTGTGACGATGGGAGTTCCGTTCGTTAATATATGTTCGATCACCCGTAAGTGATATGCGGCGTCCGACCCGCCGGACAGCGCAAATCCGCTGTCTGCGGAGGTACCGTATGCGAAAAAGACCCTCAGTATTAAGGCTATGAGGACTATCGCAGACAATACCGTCAGTGAACGCCAGTGGTCTTTGGCCCAACTTCCTTTATTGCCCGATGCGGGCTTTGAACTATCTTTCGACTGACGCATTCTACAATCTCCACACCATAGAATGACGGTCCATTAGCGAGATAATATAAATATGCTTTTAGACGCGCTATATCTGTAAAAAATATATAGTGGGTCACAGAACGGCCCGTATCTCGTTTTCTATCTCCGATGCCGTCCTTTTCGGATCTTGTGAGGAATATATCGCCCTGCCGACTATCACATGATCGGCGCCTGCAGATATCGCTGCCGATGCGCTTCCGCCCTGTGCCCCGACCCCCGGCGACAGTATCTTCCTTGCGCCGATGATCCTCCTTATATCGGCGATCCTTTCCGGCCTCGTTGCCGGTGCTATGAATCCGGCCACACCACACTTTACGCCGATGACCGCCATCTCCTCCGCATGCTTCGCCGTGAACGTCGCCCCTCCGGGATGGCTCATCTCCGTGACCGCATATATCTCCGCTTTCCCGGCTGCCCCGACCGCAGCCTTCAGTGAGTCCTCCCCTGTGAACGCATGGACGATGACCGCGGATGCGCCCCTTGATACGGCGCCCTCGACTATCAGACGTACCGTGTTCGGTATGTCCGCAACTTTGAAATCACATATCACGTCCGTCATTTTTGATAATTCGGTGATCATCTCCGGTCCGGCCGACAGCACAAGCGGCCAGTTGATCTTCACCGCATCGATGTGCTCTCTGACATCATTGACGACCTTCAGCGCCTTTTTCTTATCTGTCTCATCCAACGCCAGGACTATGCGTGTATTCTTTTTCATCCATGCCTGAATCCGAGAAAGGATTATTAAAACATCGTATCGTTAGGATGATGATGGCTATCAAAAGACTTGGGTCGGGATCCTCCGCGAACGGGAAGATCGCGAAGGGCTGCGAGCATTGTATGAACGGCAGTAAGATGGTCCTCTTCGTGACCGGAAAGTGCGGTACCGGATGTTTTTACTGTCCCGTGTCCGATGAGAAGATGGGGAGGGACGTTACATACGCGAACGAAAAAAGGATCATGAGCATGGATGAGATGATCGCCGAGGCAGAATCGATGGACGCCACCGGGACGGGGATCACCGGCGGGGACCCGTTGCTGAACATGGAACGAACGCTGTCTGCGATAAAGATGCTGAAGGAAAGGTTCGGCAGGGGGCATCATATCCATCTGTACACGTCGTCCATAGACTTTGAGAAGGCGATGAGACTGGAGGCGGCGGGCCTCGATGAGATGAGGTTTCATCCTCCCGTCCTTGTTTGGGAGCATATTGATGACACTGATCTCGGAAAGATCATATCGGCTGCGGAGATGGACGTGGGCATTGAGGTCCCGTCCCTCCCGGACCATGCGCCGCAACTGGAAAAACTGATCGGCGACGTTGCAAAGATGGGCATCGACTTCATCAACGTGAACGAATTGGAATTCTCGGAAAGCAATTGGGAAATGATGGGTGCCAGACGGTACGAATTAAAGGACGGTGCATCCTCGGCTGTACTCGATTCTGACAAGACCGCGAAGCGGCTGATGAAGAAGTTCTCCGATGTGGACATACACTTCTGCTCCTCGTCGTTCAAGGATTCGGTCCAGTTACGGAAACGCCTGATACGCATGGCTGAAAGAACGGCAAAGGAGTATGACGTCGTCACGGAAGACGGGACTGTATTGAAGGGACTGATCTATGCGGACGACCTCGAGGCCGCGGCCGGATTGTTGCGTGACGAGTACGACGTCCCGGATGAGCTCATGTTCATTGATCCTGTCAGGAAAAGGATGGAGATAGCATCATGGATTATCGAAGAGATTGCATCAGAACTTCCGTTCAAGTGCTACATCGTGGAAGAATACCCTACCGCAGACAGACTGGAAGTTGAGAGGACGCCGCTCTGATCGTGTAAGAATAAAATAATGTGTGAGGATCGCGGCTCCTTGCGGAGCCACGATTTTCCGTCTGATAAGATGTTTCGGTCCCTTGGACGACCGGGGGTCAGTCGACGCTTATGCTCTGTATCTCGTGATGCCTGTTCACGATATCTCTTGCGATGCGCAGATTCTTTCCTGCTTTGCCGATCGCACGTCCTTTGAGCTTCGGATCGACGGTGATGGTCGCGTGGGTTATATTCCCGCGCTGCTCGATCACCACTTTCTGCGGCTCGTATATATGGAACACATTTTTAACGAACTGTTCCGGATCGTCCGAGTACTCTACGACCTGAATGTTCTTCCCGGTGCGGTCCTTCAGTTTTATCACGTGCTCTCCTTTCTTGCCGACCGCGATATTACCCTGCCCCATTTCAACAACGAACACCAGTTTCTCGTCGGCATCCATGCAATCAATGACATTCGCCTTTGTTATCTGCTCAAAGAGCGAGATATACATCAGCGTGTCTTCGGTCAGTACGATCTCTGCGGACATATTCTCACAGCGTTAAGATGTTAGAGCTTCCCTTGTCGATGACCGCCAATGCGCTCACCGAAAAAGGCTTACCGCACAATGCTCCGAGTTCCATGTTGTTGCCCTCGTAGATGTGCACCTTCACTTTCACATCGCCCTTCAGGAAATCGCTCTGGCAGTTCCTTGCCAGGATCACCATCTGCGCCTTTCCGCTCTTCACGGCCTTCTCTGTCTGCCCTATGCCGAACTCCACCTGGCCGGTGGAGATCGCCGATTTCAATGCTCTGCTTATATCTATCATTTCTTGTTCCCCCTTGGTGTGTATATTAAGTTGACGGCGCCGGTTCCAAGGGTTACCGGTTGACCGACTATTATGTTCTCCGCCACTCCGTCAAGGTGGTCCACCTCTCCTATCATCGCAGCATGCAACAGGTGCGCCGCCGTTATCTCGAACGCCGCCCTTGCGAGAACGCTTGATTTTCTTCCTGATATGCCGTGCCTTCCGATCGCCTTCACCTGACCGTCGTTGGTCATTAGGTCTGCGACAAGCATTATGTGCCTTATATCAACGGTAAGGCCCTGTTCAGATAATGTGTTATGGGCCTCGCGTATTATCGAGTTGCGCGCAGCCTCTATGCCAAGTACATCGGCCACCTCCTGGATGCTGTTGGTCATCGTCCTCGTCTGGTCGACACCGGCGATTTTGAGGACCTCCTTCAGGTTGCTTCCCTCCGTGTAGATGACCCACTTGCCGGTCTTGTCATCCTTCCTTATGACCGCCCTTATTATCCCGTCGATGCCTTTGATCTTGACGCCCTTCACGGCATCGAATACCGTCTGAAGTTTCTTGTAGGACGGTTCGTCCGACGTGACGATTATCTCCTGCTCCCTCAGCTCCGCCTGTCCGCGGGCCGCCTTCACTTTGTTAAGGCGTTCGACGATATCCTCTATCTTCACCCCACGCGCATCCATTTTACGTGTGTCCGGCCTAACCACAAGCCTCATGTTCGTTATGTCCGTCTCTATGGACGCAACGTCCAGCAGGTTGGTCATCTCTATCTCTGCCGAAACGAGACGCGCTATGTTCTCATCGTCAGCCGCCATCCCTACGAGGCGGACGGTCATCATAGGGGTGCTGGGTATGCGGCGCGCATCGACTATCTCGATCAGTCTCGGCAGACCCAGTGTTACGTTTATCTCGGCCACACCGGCATAGTGGAAGGTACGCATCGTCATCTGCGTTCCCGGTTCGCCTATGGACTGGGCGGCCATTATCCCTGCGGATTCGTTCGGGTCCATGCGGTGGTCCTCGTACATCCTTGCCGCCACGGTCACCAATCTCTCATACATTTCGTCCTTCACATCGGCGTTCTTCAAGCGTTTCGATATGTCGACGATTATCTTCATCGGCATCTTTATGCCTTTCCGGTCTGCGACCGCCTTGAGCTTCTTCCCTTCTTCGGAGAGCTCCAGAGGAGCATGTATGAGCTCCATTGGTTCTACTGTCTCTTCCACCTTCTTCGGCTTCTCGGACCTCGTCGACACCGTCCTCTTTCCTATCTTCGATATCACGGACGATGCCTCGTCCTCCGATATCCCGAGAGCAATGAGCTCCTCGGTGCCGGCGGCACTTATCGCGCCCAGGGTGCTGTACTTTGTTAAGAGCGTGTTCGCCGTCTCTTCACTGATGTCCCTTTTCAGCAATGCGTTGAGCGTATCTTTCTTGGCCATCTTACTCACCTCCGAAGTCCGGCTCCTCAAAGCCTTCGGCTTCCTCTTCTATGTACTCCATCTCGTCCTTCTCGATCGTGCCGTAGTCCTCGCCGACATCGCTTGTCTCGATGCCGAGGAGCTTGTCCGCATCGTCCCCGAAGACCTCCGCGAACAGGTCGTCCAGATCGATCGCCTTACCTCCCACGGACCTCGCCGGGTCAGCACCGTCCTCTCCGTACTCGAACTGGATTATGGTGTCGGCGGTGTTCCTCACCGTGCCGTCGTTCATCAGTTTCAGGTCTTCCAGCGCAGATATCAGACGGCGCTGCATGTAACCTGACCTCGATGTCCTGACCGCTGTGTCCACCAGACCTTCCCTTCCTCCCATCGCGTGGAAGAAGAACTCGGTCGGTGACAGTCCCGTCTTATATGAATTGGAGACGAAACCTTTTGCATACGCCCCGAGGTCCCCTTTCGTGAAGTGCGGGAGGGTCCTGTTCCAGTAGCCTCTTGATAAACGCTCACCGCGGACGGCCTGCTGCCCCACGCACCCCGCCATTTGCGAGAGGTTGAGCATTGATCCTCTGGCCCCCGATTTCGCCATGACAACGGCGGAGTTCTCCATTCCTAAGTGTTTTCCTGCGATACGGCCCGCCTGGTCCCTTGCCTGACCGAGCACCCTCATCACTTCCACCTCCAGTGTTTCTCTGAGGGAGCGGCCCGGCATCTGGTCCAATGTACCGTCGCGATACGATTGGACGTACGTCGTCACTTTATCAATGCACTCCTTATTGAACTCCTGGATCTGCATCTTCGCCTCCTCGGGAATGTCTTCGTCATCTATTCCTGTGCTGAAGCCGCGGTCCATGATCGCTCCCAGCGCAAGCCTTGTGACCTCGTCGATGAACTGCCTTGCCCTCTCGGGTCCGTAGTCCCTTGCGATCCTTTCGAGTATCTTTCCCTTGCTGTTGCCTATCGACTTCGCGTCGACCGTGCCGCATTGCAGGACACCGTTGCGCACCTTCACGTATGAGTCGAACTCACAATCTTCCATCTTACATCTGTCGCAGTTCTGGCAGATCGCCGATTTGAAGGTAGCACGCAGGTTCTTGGGAAGGACCGTCGAGAACAGCTGCTTTCCGGTCCAGTACTCTTTGCCGTTGTTCTTCCCTGCCGGCTCGGGCATCTCTATTGTCGAGAGCTTCGACAGAATGCTCAGCGTCCTGGTGCGGTCAAACTTCGGATTGCCGTGCGTCAGGTAGTATATTCCCGTGATGTGGTCATGTATGGCGCCTATTATCGGCCCTCCGTACCTCGGTGACAATATGTTCTCCTGGACCTGCATCAGTATGCGGGCCTCGGCACGTGCCTCGTCGCTCTGCAATACATGCAGGTTCATTTCATCACCGTCGAAGTCCGCGTTGTACGGCGGGCATACGCACAGGTTGAACCTGAACGTCTTGCCGTGCATTATGCGGACGCGGTGCGCCATCATGGACATGCGGTGAAGCGACGGCTGCCTGTTGAATAATACGATATCCCCGTTGACCAGTTGCCTTTCCACCGTATAATCCATATCTATCCCTTCCGAGACCTCGCGCGCGTTCCTCTCCGTGACCCTTATCCTGCGGCCGTCCGCCCTTATCACGTAGTTCACTCCGGGAAGGTACGGTCCGTCCTCCGGCGGATCCGGTCCGCGGGCGACCATTTCCCTCAGCGCAGCGATGTTGTGCTCGTTCACGTGCACCGGCACTGTGAGTTCACGGGCTGCCTTTATGGGCACGCCCACCTCGTTTATTGACAACAACGGGTCGGGCGAGATCACGGTACGGGCAGAGAAATTGACCCTTTTTCCGGACAGATTGGAACGGAACCTCCCTTCCTTTCCTTTCAGTCTCTGGGCAAGCGTCTTCAGCGGGCGGCCTGATCGGTGCCTCGCCGGCGGGATCCCTGAAGTCTGGTTGTCAAAGTATGTTGTGACATGATACTGCAGTAATTCCCACAGGTCCTCGACTATCAGCTGGGGGGCTCCCGCATCGCGGTTCTCCCTCAGCCTCTGGTTTATACGGAGCACGTCAACCAGTTTGTGCGTCAGGTCATCTTCGGATCTGTCGCCGGTGTCCAGCGTGATCGACGGCCTCACCGTCACGGGCGGGACCGCTAACGCAGTGAGCACCATCCATTCCGGCCTGCAGGTCACCGGGTCCATCCCCAGCGTCCTGAGGTCCTCGTCCGGTATGCGTTCCAGGCGGTCCCTTACCTCCCTCGGCGTCAGTTTGTGGTTATCATCCACTTCCCTGAATGTCGTGGGCTTGTCCAGCTTTATCTTTATCTGCTCTTCGCGGCAGTAAGGGCATAGCCCTTTCGACGATGCGTCCTTGGCCGTTGTCTTGGAAAACGTCTTCAGGTCGACGGTGTCCCCGCCCAGTTCCTCGACGCGGTCCATGTTCTGCCTGCGCTCCTCTATCTGGTCCTCGGTGAGCATCAGGCGGCCGCATTTGCGGCATGTGCTCTCCAGCAGCATCTTTATGTCCTTGATGAAGCCGACGTGTATCACCGGCATCGCCAGATCTATGTGGCCGAAGTGGCCGGGACATTCGTCCACCTTGCATCCGCACGTCTTGCACCTGAGTCCCGGCTCGATGACGCCCATGTGCGGGTCCATCAGGCCCATCTCGATCGGGTAGCCTTCATCGTCATATGTGTCGGCAGTGATTATCTTCGTCGCGCTCATCTTCCTGATCTCCTCCGGCGAGACGCAGGAGAACTTTATCGCCCCTATTCTTTTTGAGATCCCGATCATCTTAAGTCCTCCAGCTGAAGCCTCATGGCAACACCGAGTGACAGCAGTTCATCCATTAACAGCTTGAACGCATACGATGTCTGCACTAAGTAGATGTTAGTGTTGTTCTTGCACACCGGACAGTATAACGAACCGTGACGGTCCATTATCGCCACGTGGCCGCAGTTCGGGTTGCCGCAGATGTACTGCTGTGTTCCGTCCGATTCATCCAGAAGACGGTCCTTTATCACCATCGCCGCTCCGTGTCCGATCAGGCAGTCGCGCTCCATCTCTCCGAACCTGAGGCCTCCCTGCCTTGACCTTCCCTCGGTCGGCTGGCGGGTCAGTATCTGCACCGGGCCACGGGAACGCACGTGCATCTTGCCGCTGACCATGTGGTGCAATTTCTGATAGAATATCACACCTACGAAGACATCCGTCTGGATCATGCGTCCGCTGGTGCCGTCGTACATCACTTCCTTCCCGGTGTGCTTGAAACCGTTCCTCACGAGGCCGTCGCGTATGGACTGCTCGTTCTCACCGGAGAACGATGTAGCGTCTATAGTGCGCCCTTCCATCGATCCTACTTTGCCTCCTATCATCTCCAACACATGAGCGACCGTCATACGTGACGGGATCGCGTGCGGATTTATCACGAGGTCCGGGGTTATGCCGTCGGCGGTGAACGGCATGTCCGCCTGGTCAACGAGCCTTCCCACTACGCCCTTCTGACCGTGCCTTGAACAGAACTTATCGCCGAGCTCCGGGATCCTCTGGTCCCTTACCTTCACCCTTACCAGCCTTGAACCGTTCTCCGATTCCGTGACCATCACCGAGTCCACATAACCCAGCTCCCCTGGCCTTACCGTTATTGACGTTTCGCGCCTCTTCTGTGGCGTCAGGAAGTCCGTTTCCTCTTCAAGGAAACGCGGCGGGGATGTCTTTCCGATGAGGACATCGCTTCCCGTCACATCGGATTCCGGAGATATCAGTCCGTCCTCTCCCAGCGATGCGTACGCAAGGTCAGCGCGTGCGCCCCTTACATCGGGCGACGGTATCTCAAAGTGGTCCTCCTGCCCTCCGGGGTATCTGCGCTCCTCCGCACGGTACGTCCTCATGAACGATGACCTTCCCAGCCCCCTCTGCACAGAACTCTTGTTCATGACCAATGCGTCTTCCATGTTGTACCCGTGGTACGATAACACGGCGACCACGAAATTCTGACCCGCCGGCCTGTGATTGTATCCGACGAACTCCATCGTCTGCGTCTGTGCCATGGGTCTCTGGGGATAATGCAACAGATGGCCTCTGGTGTCCGGCCTTATGCGGTAGTTGGATGCCGGTATGCCGAGCGCCTGCTTCGCCATGCCCGCTCCCATCGTCACACGCGGCGACGAGTTGTGCTCCGGATACGGAACCAGACCGGAGCATACTCCGAGTATCACCATCGGATCGATCTCCATGTGCGTGTGTTTGCTCTCCAGCCTGGAGGGCACGGTGAGATTCTCGTTGCAGAACCTGCACTTCAAAACTATGTACCCGTCCTTCCCAGGGTTCATCCAGTCCGCATCCGTCGGTGACAGCGCACGGTTGCAGCGGTCGCATCTTTCCGGCACATCGTAGGCGTCCACCGCGATGAATGCATCCTCTTCCTCTTCCGCGTCGAGCCATTCCAGTATGCCTTCGCGGAACAGGTCGTTCCATTTCACTTTCTTGTCTATTATCCCGTCGATGTGCTTGCGGGTGAGCATTGTCTTCCCGTCCTTGAGGACCAGAAGCGGACGTCTCAGACGCCCCTCGTCACAGTTGATTATCACTTCGTTCATCTCATCGTCGAAGCGTATGTTCACCTCGCCGGACATCAGCCCGCAGCGCCTGCGGTCGCGTATCTCCGCCACGAGTTTTTCCGCTTCCGCATGTGTGCCTACAAGGTCTCCGTTCACATATACGCGGGAGCCGTGCTGCTTCACCGTTCCGAGGCCCAGGTCCTTCAGTATCCATTTCATGTCCGCTTCCTGGAAGCCCTCGGACACGTCTATTATCAATGCGGCGTTCTTCACCAGCCCGCAGTTCTGTCCCTCAGGGGTCTCCGATGGGCATAAGCGGCCCCACTGCGTCGGGTGAAGGTCACGTGCCTCAAAGTGCGGCTGGCTTCTTGTCAGCGATGATGTGACCCTTCTCAGGTGGGACATGGCGGACATGTTGCTCGTCCTGTCCAATAGCTGCGACACGCCTGCGCGCCCTCCGACCCAGTTGCCGGTCGCCAGCGAATGCAGCAGTTTGTGGGTGAGAAGGTCCGGGCGTATCGATGACGATATCTTCAATTCGTCCTTCTTCCGCCCCCAGTTCCTCTCCAGCTGATATTTCAGGTCTTTCATCAGGCTGTTGAACGATGTTCTGAAAAGGTCCTCCATCAGATCTCCCGACAGTTTCAGCCTTTTGTTGGCGTAGTGGTCCTTGTCATCCTCTTTCCTTTTATCCAATGACAGTTCCAGGACAGCGTGCGCGATGCGCCCTAAGAATATCGCCTTCTTCATGCGGTCCGCCTCCGTGTCGCCGAGATGCGGCAGCAATGAACGGTCAAGTATGGATTCCACTTTCTTCGTCCTGTACTCCTTCGCCTGTCCGGCGGCGAAGTTCCTCTCCAGGAACAATATCGCGTCCTCCTGTGTGTGGTAACCGTTCGGCGCGTACGTCTTCTTGTCGAAGCTGTTCTCGATGTTCGCGTAAACGATGTTGGCCATCTCGTTCCTTGACACTATCGTCTCGTAGATCTCTTCATCGCTCTCCATTCCGAGCGCCTTCATCAGCGCCACCAGTGGGATCGCGGTGGAAGCGACGGGGACGGTCACCATCAGCATCCCGTCCTTCTTCTTCTCCACGAGCGTGAGCGCACGGTATCCTTCCTTCTGAGAGAACACCTTCGCGGATTCCATGCGCGTTCCGTACTTTTCGTTGTACTCGATCATGACCCTGTTCGGTGCAAGGTCCTCAAGCGTGATCAGTGCCCTTTCGGTGCCGCCGACGATGAAATATCCTCCGGGGTCCCTCGGGTCCTCCTTCTGTCCGAGCAGCACCTTGTTGTACTCGGCGTCGGAGAGTTCGCGCTCCATGCGCGTCTCCACTACTTTCCTGTTAAGGTTGCACCCCTTCGACTTGACCATCATCGGAAGATCTCCGACATGGACCTTTTCGGTGTCCTTCTCAACGCCGTCCTCGATGACCGTGAATTCCAGGTGTATCGGCGCCAGGTAGTTCAGGTTCCTGAGCCTCGCCTCCATAGGCGACAATTCATGGCGGTAGCCGTTCGCCTCCATTATCTTCGGCTCATCGACATGTATAGTTGCCCTTGAGTGCGGATCGACCTCACCGTTCTCATCCCTCTTCCTGCCGATGCGTATCTCTATGTTGCGGTTGTTCGTTCTCTCCGGGTCCAAACGGATTATTCCGCGCTCCGCATCATCGGTGGGTACACGGAGATTATCAACGATCCTCTGCATCCTGCTGTTCGGATTGTCCTGCGTTGCGAGAAAATCGTCGAATGACGAAACGTGGTGGTTTACGATGCTGCACTCATCGAAATATAATTTTACGAGATCCCTCAATGGTTCATCCCCTTGTAACGAGCCTGTACGCGAAGAATTCCTCCGCCGTCTCACTGTCTCTTATTATTTTTATTATGCGGCCCTCTTCGACAGGGCCGTATATGTTCTCCAATACCTTTACCCCGGCATCGGTCTTCCTGATCTTCGGGAGCTGGTCGCGCGACACCTTTAATTTCAAAAGGATCGCTTCTGCCTCCTCCTCGCTGAGAAGATGATGTTCCGGTACTAAGTCGTGCGTAAGGACGTTGAACGCGATGTTATCTGCTACCAAGTGTTTTCACCTACCAATTGCCCCGCTGCCGGTCAGCGGGAAACCCGTTTGCGATAGAATCCTCTTTTCGTTCCTCATACTTGATCTGCCCGTTTTGATCGCTCATGAGACCATCAGCGGGTCTGAAGGGATTCGAACCCTTGGCCACCTGATTAAAAGTCAGATGCTCTACCTAGCTGAGCTACAGACCCATGGATAGTTTAAAGCTTGTAATCAAGGAGCATCCTGTCATCCTATTTAATAGTTATTAGAGGTGCAGGCACGTCCGTACGTATAAGATGACATAATATGCATACATCCCGACGGAATGTATGATATAAAGCGAATGACATCCGCCATACGATGGACAAATTTGTGGAGCTCAGGGTAGAGAAGGTCTCCGATAATGCGGAGGCAGGGCTTGGGAGGGCGCGCATTGACACCGTTACGCGCGCAAAGCTTGGGGTGGAAGCGGGCGGTACCATTGAGATCACCGGCACGAAGATGACCGTCGCAAAGGTATTCAGAAGCAAACCGGAGGACGAGGGCCTCGGGATAATACGGATAGATGGGATGACTAGGACCAATGCCGGCGCAAGCATCGATCAATCTGTGAAAGTAAGAAGATGCGACCCGAAGCCCGCTGAGAAGGTGGTCCTCGCACCGAACATACCCCAGGGCAAAAGGATAAAGTTCGAGGACGGCGCGGTCGACTTCTTCCGTACCGGCCTTATGAACCGCCCGGTGATCAAAGGAAGTGACATAATGGTGCCGAATGTCGCTCTCGGCGGGAACAGATCGATGTTCGTTGTTGTCAGCACCGTCCCGCAGGGCCCGGTGACCATCGGTCAGGGGACCGAGATAACACTGAAAGAGGAGACTGTCACGAAACGCGACAGCCATACCGAACAGGTGACATACGATGACGTCGGCGGGCTTGATGACGAGCTCAGGAAGGTCAGGGAGATGATCGAGCTCCCCATGAAGCATCCCGAGCTGTTCATACGCCTCGGCATAACTTCGCCGAAGGGTGTGCTGCTGTACGGCCCCCCGGGCACCGGGAAGACGCTGATAGCGCAGGCCGTTGCCAATGAATCGGGAGCGACTTTCTTCCCTATACAGGGGCCCGAGATAATGGGGCGGTACTACGGGCAGAGCGAAGAACGGCTGAGGGACCTATTCAAGGAGGCAGAGGAGAATGCGCCCAGCATAATCTTCCTGGATGAGATCGATTCCATAGCGCCCAACAGGGATTCCGTCACCGGGGAGGTGGAAAGGCGCATTGTCGCTCAATTGCTCACGTTGATGGACGGCATGAGCGCAAGGGGCGACGTGATCGTGATCGGTGCGACGAACCGGGAGGATTCCATCGATCCGGCACTGAGAAGGCCCGGGAGGTTCGACCGTGAGATCGAGATAGGCATACCGGGGCGGAACGGGCGCAAGGACATCCTGGAGGTGCACATGAGGGGCATGCCTCTCGGCACGGATGTGGACATCGAACACATCGCATCCGTCACACAGGGCTTCGTCGGCGCCGACCTGGCCGCGCTGGCACGTGAGGCGGCCATGAAGTGCCTCCGCAGGAAGATGCCCGAACTTGACCTTGATAAGCCAATACCGTCCAACGTGCTTGCCGGAATGCGTGTG
The DNA here is from genome assembly GCA_031285205.1 of Methanomassiliicoccaceae archaeon. Classification (GTDB taxonomy): domain Archaea; phylum Thermoplasmatota; class Thermoplasmata; order Methanomassiliicoccales; family Methanomethylophilaceae; genus Methanomicula. The sequence goes on from JAITWO010000019.1 coordinate 96,168, forward strand.
ATAATGGATGATTTCCTGGCCGCTCTGGCGGAGATAGAGCCGAGCGGGATGCGTGAGGTCATCGTCGAAATACCGAGGGTCACCTGGTCTGACGTGGGCGGACTGGATGACGTGAAACGCGAGATCAGGGAGGCGTTCATTCCGTCGGAGGATCCCAAGGCATTCGAAAGGCTCGGGATAAGGCCGGCCAAAGGGGTGCTGTTCTACGGCCCCCCGGGCACCGGGAAGACACTGATAGCGAAGGCCGTGGCGAACGAGTCCGGGGCCAATTTCATCTGTGTGAACGGACCGGAGATCGCGAGCAAATGGCTCGGCGAAAGCGAGAAGGCGATCCGTCAGATATTCAAACGCGCGAAACAGATGGCGCCGTGCATAATATTCTTTGACGAGATGGACTCCGTTGCGCCGAAAAGGGGCAGCAGCGGGTCCTCCAGCTGGGAGAAGGTGGTAAATCAGCTGCTGACATCGATGGACGGCGTCGAGAGCCTGAAGAACGTGATGGTGATGGGCGCGACGAACAGACCTGATATGATAGATCCCGCACTGCTGCGGCCGGGAAGATTTGACAAACTGATCCTCATCGGGGCGCCGGACCTCGGCAGCAGGAAGAAGATATTGGGAGTGCACACAAAGAACATGCCCTTAAGGGATGTTGACACGGACCTCATCGCAAGGGAGACGGAGGGATACGTCGGCGCCGACTTGGAGGCGGTGTGCCGCGAGGCCGGGATGGAAGCATACCGCGAGGACCCAGATATAGAATATGTGGAGATGAGGCACTTCGATGCGGCACTGATGTCCGTAAGGCCGTCGGTCGATGCCGAAGTTATAAAAGGCTATGAGTCCATAAGCGCGCAGATAAAGAAAAGAAGGACGTCATGGGACGACATGCCGTTCTACGGGTGATGATATGACCGACGGAAGAGTGTTCATCTCAGAGATCGCCGGCAAGATGGCGATAAGCAAAGAGGGCGACCTACTGGGGCCGATAGAGGATATTGTCATAGATACATCCACCGGCCTTGTGAAATTCCTCGTCCTGAAATCCACCACGAAGGTGTCGGATATGGTGGACGACATCGGAAGGGCAGTGATCACCGTCAGGATGATGCAACTTGATGATGAATATGTTATAGTCACCCGCTGATCTCTTTCACCATGTACGGCCCACGCAGTTCATATCCCAGTGATGCGTAGTATCTTCTGACGCCGACGCCGCTCGTTATCCGTATCTCCCTCGCATGTGCCGACGCCGCTATCTCCTCTGCCCTCGCCATCAGCTGTTTGCCGAAGCCTCTGTGCTGCCAGTCCTCGCCCTGCTCGCCGATCGCCGCCATTCTGCCGAACACTTTCAGTTCGCGTATCGATGCGATGTCCCCGTCCGTCCTCAATCTTACGTAACCGATGATCATGTCATCGTATTCCAGCGAAACAAAATGCTCGGTGCCGCCGGACGCCTCATATCTCATGTCGTTCAGCACTATCGCCGACGGGTCGTCCAGCGAGATATCGTTCTGCCCCACTTCCCTGCATCGTATGCATCTGCATCCTTTTCCTTGCTCAGACAGCCTTCTTTGCGCCAGTTCGCGCAGGTTGCTCTTCATTATTCCGGCGGCTATCTGCTGCACCGGTATGTCCCTCTGTATCCTCTGTATCCTGATGTACTCGGGCACCAGCAGCTTCATCTGCGATATCAGCTCGGTCCCCTGCTCATCGTTGTACGGAACATATCCGCCAGAGAGCCAGCGATCGTGCAGTTCCGTCCCCGGTATCACCAGTGTTGGATAGATCTTCAGCATGTCCGGCCTCATGCCGGGATCTTCGAACATCCTTTTGAACGATACGATGTCCTTTTCGGCCGATGACCCAGGAAGGCCGGGCATCACGTGGTAGCATACTTTCAGGCCATGCCGTTTGCATCTTCCGGTAGCGTCGATTATCTCCTTTGTACCGTGTCCTCTGTTCACGTCCCTCAGTATATCGTCATCCAGTATCTGGACGCCTATCTCCGCCCTCGTGGCGCCGAGTGCCATTGTCCTTTCTATTTCCTCGTCCCCGAAAACATCCGGTCTTGTTTCCACGGTCATGCCGATGCATCTGTGCGCCGATACTGTGTTCAGAGCGTGCGCTTCGTCCATGCTCTTTGAATCTTTTCCGTTCATCGCGTCGAAGCACCTCCTGACGAACCATTCCTGATATTGAGGATCGCGGGACGTGAACGTCCCTCCCATGATTATCAGATCTATCTTGTCCGTCCTGTGGCCTATCGCCTCCAGTTGGTTTATGCGGTCTGATACCTGACGGAACGGGTCGAACTCGTTCCTAAGCGCACGGCGCGCCGCCGGCTCCTTGCCGGTATATGATTGCGGCGACCCGTTATCGACGCCTCCCGGGCAGTATGTGCACTTACCGTGCGGGCAGGGATGCGGCGACGTCATTACGGCAACGACCGCGACACCGCTGATCGTCCTGACCGGCTTCCGCTGAAGCATCGGTATTATCGTTCTCAGTTCATCGTCATGCGCATCCGCCAGTATCTCCGAGTTGGACGGCACCGCATTCAGACCATACTCTCCGGCCATCTTCACTTTCACTTTCTGAAGCTGGCTCCTGCTGTTTATGTCTCCGTTGATGATCATTCCTATGATGCGCCTGTTGATATCGGAGCCCATGCGATCATCCGTAGTATGCGGGGCCCGGTCGTTTCTCATCCGTTCTCTTACGCTCCCCCGGGCCGATGAGGTCTATGTGAACTATCTTCGTTATCGGTATGTATCTCATGATCCCGTCGGAGAGCTGCAGCACTATCGCCGATTCGGATCCTATCATCACATATCCTTTGAAAGTGCCCTTCGATCCAGTATTTTCAGTGGTGACAGAATACATCCACTCTTCCGTCAGCCCCATCTCATCTTTCTCAGACACGCCTCTTCAGCTCCTCATCCGCCAGTGCCTGGAAGTGCGCCACCGTCTTTCTGTAGTTCTCCATTGCCATATTCACGTTCGCTTCGGTGAACGACCATGCCTTCCTGAGGTCGCCATACCTTATGCGGTATCCTTTACGCATCTGTCCGTCGAATTCCACATCCGCGCCCTCCAGTATGTCCATTGCCTTCAGTTTGTTGATGTGTCTGTATATCGTCGGTTTGGTGGTCCTCATGAGCGCCGCAAGTTCCTCTACCGTCCATATCTTTGTTGCATTTCTCATGAAAAAATCCATGAACAGCCTGTACGGGACGCTTTCCCTCACACCGGCGGCGTCCGTCTTCGGATCATATCCTTTGGGGATGTAACCGATCTGCACAAGGAACGTCTCCGCAACAGTATCTATATCGGTCATCGCCCCGAGCGGCGTGTTGCTTATCACATTGAGCTCGAACATATTATCACGGTATGATAATAATTAAGCTGATATATTTATTTTTACAGCCATACGGCGTGTTTTCATGTTCAGAGCACCTCGGCCGCATCAGACCGACACCGTCAGCATTCCCTTCCGCTCTGAGATGCTTGTCTGCAATGCGCTCACGTCTGTCGCGGAATGCGACGCCATCAGCCAGATGAACAGCAGCAACACGAATACCAGCACCGCCTCGAGCATGCATATCCCGCTGAATCTGGATGCCCCCTCTTTTTTCATGCCCCAGCCCACAAGCGCCGCTATGAGCGATATCGCCAATAATGCCACCGGCACGATGATGAGCACGGCCGCCATTCATATCTCCCCAGTGACCGGCCGTCCGAACATTGGGTCATCGTCGTCCGCTGTTAATATATTTCTTGGGAATGCGGGCTTCGGTGTGTCTTAGCATCTCATATATCGTTCCTTATCCTCTCGATCGCCTCGTAGATACTCGTTGTCGGTATCACGGGGGCGACAGGTATTGTCAGGATCTTCTCTATCGTCGGCTCTATTATGGGGGCGCACACGACCGCCAACGCCCCGTCCCTTTCCGCTTTTACGGCAGATATTATCGCATCCTCCATCGTGGCCACCGGGTATTCCCGCAGACGTATCGTCCTGTTCCCTACTTTCACGGAATCGCTTACCGTCTGCAGGACCTGGTGCGACGCTATTATTGCGATGAATCTCTCGTCTGGCTTCGCCGATAGGTATCTGACGGCTTTTATTATCGCCCTTATCGTCCTCAGGTTGGGCTCCCTTTTTTCTTCGAGGATCTTGTACATGGTGCTCTGCGATATCCCTGTGGCTAAACAGAACTCATTCACTGTCATGTCCAATTCATTGTCCAGCATGTTCCTCAGTGCCTTCTGGAAGCCGCCCTCCTCCCTCAGCATCCCCGATATGAGCTCCTTATCTGACATTTTTTTCACCTTTCACATACGCCGCCGCATTGATCCCTGCTGTCGCACCCTGGCCTACCGCTTTCGCTATCTGCCACGGCCTTCCGGTCACATCGCCGCATGCATAAACGCCTTTCACCGATGTCTCGCATCTTTCGTTCACTTTTATTGTTCCATCTGTGTTAGGCATGATGCCTATGTCCATCGCCAGGTCGGATGACGATCTCGCCCCCAGCTCAATGAACACCCCGTCCAGCTCTATCGCCGGTGCATCCGAGAACGTCAGCCCGGTCACCCGGTCCTTTCCTGTTATCCCTGATACCTTTCCGTCTATCATCACGGCGCCCGCATCCTTCGCCTTTCTGATCATCATGTCGGACGCTTTGGCATCCTTCGTTACCCAAAACACCTTGGATGCGTACGACGTCATCAGTTCGGCTGATGCGGCCGCCTCTGATTCATCGCCTATCACTGCGATCCTCTTACCTTTATAGAAGTTGCAGTCGCATGCGGCGCAGTAGCTCACACCTTTTCCGAACAGCTCCTTCTCTCCAGGGATGTTCAGCTTCATCCTTGATATCCCCGGGGCCAGTATCACTGCCTTCGCCGTCACGGTATTTCCGTTCTCCGTCGTTGCCTTGAACGAACCGCCGTCATATTCCATGGAGATGACATTCTCGTCCGTGTGCTCCGCTCCGGATGACATCGCCTGTGCCAGCCCTGCGGATAACATCCCTGTGCCGTCCGCCTCTCCCTTGATGCCGAAGTAGTTCTCTACCTTCGTGCCGTACATGGCGCTGTTCCTGAGCTTTCCGATCATCACGGTCGCCGCTTTCGCTCTCGCTGCGTGTATGGCCGCCTGTAACCCTGCGGGTCCGGTACCGATTATCATGATGTCGGGCATCTCACACGCTCATCAGATACTTGATTATCTCTTCCTTAGGCATCAGTCCGACGAGCGGCCCGTACATCACGCCTTCCTTGAATATCAGCATCGTCGGTATTGCGTTTATTCCGAACCTCATCGCTATCCCCTGGTTCTCGTCCGTATTGAGTTTGCCGACGGCAACCTTCTCCTTGAGATCCTTCTCCACTTCTTCTATTATCGGCGCCAGCATCCTGCACGGTCTGCACCACGGCGCCCAGCAGTCTATGAGCACCAATTTGTTGTTGTCTATGAACTCGTCGAACGTCCCGTCTTTCAGTTCTGTTACCATTTTATCGCCTGTTGGGGATATTCAATACAAATAAAGGATAAAAACGTTTCAATTCATACCGGCCTTCCGCAAAAGGATATATTTGTCCAATTGATTCCAAGGTTTATGATGGAGGAAGCCGGAAATCTCATCGGTCTTGAGGTGTACACACCGAACGGCATCTTCGTCGGTGTGGTTGACAATCTGGTCATGGACCTGAAGAACAACAAGGTCGACGGACTCTTCCTCAACAAATCAAGCATCGCGCTCGTCGACCGCGGTGTTTCGCTGAACATTCCCTTCCGCTGGGTCCAGAGCGTCGGCGACATCATAATACTGAAGGCGTTTCCGGACCGCGTCACGTTCAGCCAGAAGGAGGCGGAGCGCTCACTTCCTGGCGAGGGCGGCGCAAAGGGAAGCAAGGGCAGGCGTTTCTCCAAGGGTTGACACCGCTTCGTCCAGGTCCTCCCCATACATTTCTGACAGTTCCGCATGCAGCGCGGCCACGCGGTCGGCGCCCCTCCCCGACCCTTTGGCCCTTAATTTTTCGACGGTGTACGTGTGCGGCACAATGGTATTGTCGCTGACCATGTTATCCGCGTGGGCGACTATCTTCTCCTCCCTCGTCCTCGGGATGTAATCTCCTTTCGGTATCCCCAATTCGATCGCGTCGATATCATCTATCCCTGCGCCCACGTGCTTCCTGATTATGTGGACGAGTTCCTTAGGAAGGCCGAGCCTTTCCGCCATGTCCGCACCGACGTTGGCATGCATCACCGTATGGTCCTTTGCCCTCCCTATATCATGTAAAAGCGACCCGGCGATCACAAGTTCCATATCGCACGGGATGCGCTCAGCTATCTTCGCCGCAACCTCCTTCACTGTGCAGGAGTGCAGGATTATCCGTTTGCTGCATCCTGCCTTGTCAAGCAGCGTAACGCATCTTACATCATTTGGGTACTTCGGCAACCGTCTTCCCCCTTTCGTTCGGTATCACAGTGAAACGGCCATTGCGGTCCTTGTACAATGACCTTCCGTTCGTCAGCGCATACATGAATATCGACAGCGCAGCTATCTCGGAGTGCGGCTGGTTGCCCACCGAGACATTCATATCCGCCCTCTCGTACACTTCCGGCGGCACCTTCTCCGCTCCGACGACTATCATCATGTCCCGGCCGTCCGGTATCTTCGGCAGCGCCTCGTCCATCTTCTGGCCGTACATTGTCAGATGAACAACGATGCCGTCGAATTCTTTTATCCTGTCCTTCCAATTTACGCCTGTGCTTATCTCAAAATCTCCGCCGAAACGGTCGCACACGCTTCTGACGTTCTCCTCGAGTATCCTGTCCGCCGTGTCCACGTACATCCCTTTGGCGCCGAGCGCCCTTGATGATAATGCTACGTGAGTGGTCACCCGCTTGTCCCTCTGCGGACGGTGGCCGATCCGCATTATCCAGATGTCAGTCATCGGTGCTACTTCTCTTGTATGAGCTCGATCCTATGGCCGCGGTAGTCCATCTTCACGGACCTGCGCACAAGGCTCCTCAGCATGGTCGATGAAAGACCGAGCGTCTCGGCAACATCGCCGGAGAACTTACCTCCCTTCCCTATCTGTTCTAATATCTTTGATTCTGCGGCCCTGAACTCTTCCTCGCTCATCATCGCCGCAGCGAGGACGTCAGAAATCTCGTACACCGGCCACTGGGCGTTAATATGAAAGGACATGTAATAAGTATGATACGATTTCTCGGGAAAATTATTGCCGGTGGATTGCCAGCGTGATTCGACCAGCTTCATTTTTTCAAAAAAGAGAATGGCTTCCTTCCCTTCGGGGCCGAATTTTTCCTCTATCTCTTTCGCGGTCCTCCACTCCAAGGTCACTTCTTTCAGAACGTCCCGTTTGACCGCCGTATCCACTGACCGCAGCATCGGTACTAGTTCTGAGGGTTCACTTATGACCTTTATCCTGTTCATAGGGATACATACATAGCTTTATAAATATAAAAAGCAGACACATTAGTGCTTCGCTGTTAACGAAAACGATATTTCTCCGATGCGACGCTTCAGTATCGCGAAGCTGGCGGTTTGCCTGATAAATAAAAAACAGGAGGGAGGGGTCTGTCCCCCTTGGGTTCATCCTGCATCCATCATCGGCTTTCGGTCATATTCCTGATCACTCTTTCTCCATGGCGATCGTTATCTCCGTTGCGCCCTTCTCAATGACCGTCGGCCCTGGGAGATTTCCTGATACCGCAAGGCCGTCCTTGGTCACTGATGTTATCTCTGCCTCGTGGCCCCGTGATGCCTTTATCTTGAGCACCCCGTTCTGATCAGTCGTCGCCTGTCTGCCGGCATTCCCGTCTATCCTGTATTCCACGGCAACGCCTTCCAATCCTTTCCCTTCGAAACTGATCGTCACTGTGACGCTACCATTCCTGGCCATCATCGCCAATATTGTGGAGATCATCGCCAGGAACATCAGGACGAGCATGACCAGCGTTACAAGGCCGTCATCCTCTTTGACTTCGAAGACGAATGTCACCGTTATCTCTATGTTCTCTTTCACAACGTACAGGAAGATCGGCCCGGCTGTCTGTTCCTGGCCTGGTATATTCCAGTGCACCGTGTATCCATCTTCCGGTTCTGCGGATATCTCAAGGACCACGCCATATGGTAGATGCGCTATCACGTACGCTGCGGCGCCGTCCGCCATGAATGAATCGCTCCATACGATAACGCCGTCCATTGTGACGGTGTAACTGAAGCTCCTGCCCTCCTCAGCCATCACGGTGACGCTGTGATCACCGAATACAGCGCCGATGTCCTTATCTACATCCATCGTGAGCGACCCGTTCGGCGACCTCCCACTGAGGTCGCCTGTCCATATGAAGAGTCCGTACCCGGTGCCGGCAACGGCCTGTAATTCCAATACTGTGCCTGATTCGAACATCCATGATGCCGGAAGGTCTGACCAAGCTCTGCTGCCCGCTTCGCGGTACTGTATCTTCCCGCTGCCGCCGACCGATGACGTTAACGTGAAGTACACCTTGATCTCAAGGAACGCCGCACCTATCACGTAGTCTTGGTTGACACTGTCGATGAGGTACGGGTCCGCATTGCCGGATATTCCGCTTATCCATGAATCGAACGTGTACATGTTGTCGGCTACCGACCGTATGTATACCTTGTCACCATCGGCGACCGTCAGCGGACCGGAGAATACAAAGTAATCCGTTCCGTTCAGTGACCACTCGATGTGTCCGTTGCCGTCGTGGTCACCTTCGGTTATCGTCCATGACGCTCCCTCCGTTATCCCGTCGACGAAGTATGCTTTGATTATGTAGTCATGTTCGACCGATCCAATGCGATACGAATTGGCGTTCCCGCCTATGCCTGTCGTTTCATTGAATATCCATGAGGAGAATACGTCCCCGTCGATACCCGCCGCTGTAAGGAACACCTGATCGCCGCCCCCTACTGTCAGCGGACCGGAGAATACAAAGTAATCCGTCCCGTTCAGGGACCACATTATGTGCCCGTGCCCGGTGTGGCCGCCTTCGGATATCGTCCATGACGCTCCCTCCGTTATCCCGTCAACGAAGTATGCTTCTATAACGTGGCCTTGTACGACAGATGTTATCGTATAGGGATTCTTGTTGCCGCCTATGCTTTCCGTTCCGTTGTATATCCATGAGGAGAACTCATACCCTTCTGCGGCGACCGCCCTGATGTATACTGTGGTGCCGTGGGCGACCGTTAACGGACCGGAGAATACAAAGTAATTTGTCCCGTTCAGGGACCACTCGATGTGTCCCTCGCCGTCGTGATCTCCATCGGAGATTGCCCATGATTCGCCTATTGATCCGTCAACGAAATACGCTTCGATCACGTAATCCTGTTTGACGGACAATATCTCATATGGATTCTTGTTGCCGCTTATCCCTTTGGTGTTGTTGGCCCATACGGAGAATACATTCCCATCTTTGCCGAACGCCTTGATGTATATCTTATCGCCGTCCGCTACTGTAAGCGTACCGGAGAACAGATGGTAGTCTGCATCGTTGAACGACCACATCAGGTATCCATCTCCTTCGTGGTCACCTTCGGTCATCGTCCATGAATTTCCTTCTTTGACGAAGTATGCAGTGATAACATAGTCCTGTTTGACGGACATTATCTCACAGGGGTTCTTGTTGCCTGTTATCCCACCGATCCATACTGAGAAGATATATCCGTCGCTCTCTGCCTTGATGTAAACCCTATCCTCATATGCCACTGTCAGCGGACCGGAGAACAGATAGTAGTCTGCATCGTTGAACGACCACATCAGATGTCCTGTGCCTGTGTGCTTACCTTCTGTTATGGCATGTGCCGCTGTTCCATCAACAAACCTTGCCGCTATTGTACGATCCTCTGTTACCGTAAGATCACACTGGCTCTTGTTCCCCGTCAGACCGTTTGTCCATACGGAGAACACGTATCCCTTATCGCCTTCGGCTTTGATGTATATTGTGGTGCCGTCAGCGACGGTCAGCGGCTGTGAGAACGGGAAGTAATTCGTCCCGTTCAGTGACCACTCTATGTATCCGTTTCCGTTGTGGTCACCTTCGGTTATCGTCCATAAGTTGCCCCTGAGGACGAATATCGCCGCTATGACGTAATCCTTTTCAACCGATTCGATGTGATGCGGGTTCCCGTTACCGCCTATTCCGTTCGCCTGGTCGTATTTCCATGAGGAGAAGATGTCGTTATCGGATGCTCCGACCGCCATCAGTAGCACATTGTCGCCTGCAGAGATCGTTAATCCCTCTGCGGGTATCGCGTTCCAATTGACTCCGTCGAACCATTCTATGTGGCCAGTTCCTGTATGCTCTCCTTCTGATATTTTGTACGTCATTCCGGTGACGAATATTGCCGTAGCAACGTAATTCTGTTCAACGGACAGGATCTCATACGGATTGACTGCGCCGTTCAGGTCCGATGCGCTGTCCCACATTGAGAACGTATATTGGCCTGTCCCTATCGCCATGATGTATGCTGTGGTGCCGTCAGCGACGGTCAGAGGCTGTGAGAACGGGAAGTAATTCGTCCCGTTCAGTGACCACTCTATGTATCCGTTTCCGTTGTGGTCACCTTCGGTTATCGTCCATGAGTTGCCCCTGAGGACGAAGTACGCTTCGATCTCGTAATTCCGTCCGATT